>QKAK01000130.1 GCA_003247225.1 Spirochaetota bacterium
GAATAGCACCGTGTACGTACACGCTACTAAAAACGTAGCACTTCGTACATAAAATGAACCCGATCAGCGGACCATACCGCGTCCGCGTCGGCGTCGACGATGGAAGGAGGACCGAGCGGTTTCAGGATTCCGGTTTCAGCGTTGTCATTACCCGAGGACTGTAGCACCCAAGCAAATGCGCGGCGTTGCCGCCACATAACGTGTGGTTTTTCGCTCTAATTTGGAGGCAGAAAATGTCATGTACGTCTCGGTTACACAAGTCGCTCTGTATGGCTCTCGTACTATTATTGGCGATCGTCGGCGTAGCCGCCGGCCAGGCCGCCTCGAAGGGGTCGCTGATCCGGGTAGGCATCGTCAACCTGCCGCCCGAGGAATCCGGCTACCGCCAGGCCAACGTCGAGGACATGAACGCCGTCTTCTCGAGGGCGAACGGCTACGACATGAAGCAGACCAATACCGGCGACAACAGCGAGCAGATCGCCGCGGCCCAGGGCTACATCCGCGACGGCGTCGAGTTCCTGCTGATCTCGGCAGCGAACGCTTCCGGCTGGGATAACGTACTGAAGGCCGCCAAGACCGCCGGCGTGACGGTATTCCTCTTCGACCGCCTCATCCAGACCGACGCCTCGAACTACAAGGCGGCCCTCGTCTCCGACATGGCCGCCGAGGGAGCCACGGCCGTCAACTGGCTGCTGAGCCAGAAGCTGCCCAAATACGACGTGATACTCATCCGCGGCCAGATGGGCTCGGCGGCCGAGCTCGGCCGCAGCAGCGCGCTTCTCAAGGCCCGCGACTCGGGCAAGGTCAAGATCGTGGCGGACGGGACCGGCGGAGACAGCTGGAGCCCCGAGGAGGCCCGCAAGGTGGTCGAGGCCGCGATAGCCGCCGGCAAGGACTTCAACGTCATCTACGCCCAGAACGACGGCATGGCCCAGGGCGCCGTCCAGGCGCTCGACGCGGCCGGCATTACCCACGGCAAGAACGGCAAGGTCAAGGTCATCGGCTTCGATTTCAACCGCTTCGCCCTGCGCAACGTGCAGGCCGGCTACTGGGATTGCGACATCCAATGCAGCCCCCGCCAGGCGGCCGAGATCTCCGGCTGGATCCAGGCCATCAAGGCCGGCAAGAAGAGCCCGACCGGCATCGTGTACCAGAAGGAGATCTTCGCCGATACGGCTACGATCACCGACGAGCTCATCCTGGGCAAGGGCATCAACGCCGATCCGGGCAAGGGCGTGATCACGAAGTAACGGCCCGCGATCTAGTATCCGCTTGAGGCGCGCGGCGCGGCGCCGGCCGTAATCCGGTCCGCCGCGCCGCGCGCCGTCTATCCGCGATGCATTGGGAGAGGATCGAGTGCGAACGCAGAATGTGCTTGAGATGCGGGGCATATGCAAGTCGTTTCCGGGTGTCAGGGCCCTGCGCGACGTCGGCTTCACCCTTAGGGCGGGCGAGGTGCACGCCCTTATGGGCGAGAACGGCGCAGGCAAGTCGACCTTGATCAAGGTCATGACCGGCGTCTACGAGAAGGACTCTGGCCGGATAGAGATAGACGGGCAGGCCATCCATTTCAAGTCGCCCCAGGACGCCCAGGCCTTCGGGGTCGGCACCGTGTACCAGGAGATAACCCTCTGCCCTAACCTGTCCGTCGCGGAGAACATGTTCATAGGCAGGGGCCGCTACGCCTTCGTCGACTGGAAGCGGATGCGCGAGAAGGCCGCGAGGCTCCTGGACTCGCTCGGCATTCCCGCCAGGCCGACCCAGCAGCTCTCGAGCTGCTCGCTCGCCATCCAGCAGATGATCGCGATAGCCCGGGCGATCGATATGGACTGCAAGATCCTCATACTGGACGAGCCGACCTCGTCGCTCGACGAGGACGAGGTCCGCAAGCTGTTCTCGCTGATGCGCGAGCTGAAGTCCAGGGGCGTGGGCATAGTCTTCGTGACCCACTTCCTCGACCAGGTATACGAGATCAGCGACAGGATCACGGTACTACGCAACGGCGAGTTCATCGGCGAGTACGAGGCGGCCGAGCTGCCCCAGTTCGAACTAGTATCGAAGATGATGGGCAAGGCGCTCGACGACGTCTCGAGCATGCGGAAGCGCGAGCCGTCCGCGGCCGACGGCGAGACGCCGGTGTTCGAGGCGACCGGGCTATCGAGCGCGGCGGGGGTCAGGCCCTTCGACTTCGCCATACGGAAGGGCGAGGTGAACGGGTTCACCGGGCTGCTCGGGTCGGGGCGCAGCGAGAGCGTGCGCGCGATCTACGCGGCCGACAAGGTCACCGGCGGCCGCGTCAGGTTCAAGGGAAAGGAGGCGAGCATCGGGGACCCGATACACGCGATGCGGCTGGGCATCGGCTACCTGCCGGAGGACCGCAAGGGCGACGGCATCATCGCCGACCTATCCGTCCGCGATAACATAATCCTGGCGCTGCAGGTCCTGAACGGGTTCTGGAAGCCGTTCTCGAGGAAACAGGCCGAGGCGTTCGCGGACGAGTACATTAGGAGCCTGAACATCAAGACCGCTTCCAGCGCGACGCCGATCAAGTCGCTCTCAGGGGGCAACCAGCAGAAGGCCATCCTCGCCCGCTGGCTGCTGACCCATCCCGAGTACCTGATCCTCGACGAGCCGACGCGCGGCATCGACGTCGGGACCAAGGTGGAGATCCAGAAACTGGTACTCAAGCTCGCCGAGGAGGGAGTCAGCGTGACCTTCATCTCCTCCGAGATAGACGAGATGATCCGCACCTGTTCCCGCCTGATCGTCATGCGGGACAGGTCCATCGTCGGGGAGCTGACCGGGGACGACCTGACCGAGAACGTCGTCATGCGCGTGATCGCCGGAGGGAGCGAGAGCATATGAAGCGGAAGCGTACCCACGGGTTCCAGGTCCTCCTGCCCCTCTCGGTGCTGGCGATCCTGATCCTGATCAACCTGGTCAAGGGCGCGGATTACTTCAGCGTCTCGCTCATCAACGGGGCGCTGTACGGCAACATCCCGAACATCCTGTTCGGCGCGTCGGAACTGGTGATCCTATCGATCGGCATGACCCTGGTCACCTCGTCGTCGGGCGGCCAGGACATCAGCGTCGGGGTGGCGGCGACGATTACCTCGAGCGTGTTCGTCCGGGTGCTGCTCGGCTCCAGCGCAATTACCTGGACGGCCATCCTGGCCGCGTTCATCGTGAGCTGCGCGGTCGGCATCGTCATCGGGGCCTTCAACGGATCCCTGGTCGCCATATTCAACGTCCAGCCGATGGTCGCGACGCTGATACTATTCACCGCGGGCAGGTCGATAGCCTTCCTGGTCGACGGGAGGCTGTCCCCGATACTCGCCAACGACCTGACGAGCCAGATCGGCAGCGTGATACCGGGCGTCCCGATACAGACGCCCATAATCCTGACGGCGGCGTTCATAGCCGTCGTCGCGGCCTTCCTCAAGGCGACGAACCTCAGGCTGTACTCCGAGGCCGTCGGGATCAACCCGAAGGCGGCGCGCCTCAACGGCATCGACCCGGTGAGGATAAAGCTCCTGACCTACATGATCCTCGGCGTCTGCACGGCCGTAGCCGGCTTCATCGCGGTTACCAAGGCCGGTCGCCACGATAGCGTCAATCTGCTAAAGTTCTGCGAGATGGACGCCATCCTCGCGGTCGCGATCGGCGGAAACCCGCTCGGCGGAGGCAGGTTCAGCGTATCGGGCTCCATAATCGGCGCGTATACCATCGAAGTGCTGAACCGGACCCTGCTGCGCCTCGAGGTCGACCCCGAGACGATCAAGGCGTTCAAGGCGGCGTTCATCCTGGTGCTCATGGTCGTCTCGTCGCCCGTGGTCAGGGCGTACGCCGCGAAGGGCGTCGCGAAGATACGAGCCAGGCTCGACGCCTCGTCGGCTCGCGATTCGTGCGGCCCGGAACAGGAAGAGGCGTAGGATGGAACGGATGAACACGACGCGGCGTAAAGAGGCTATAAGCAACTCGAACCTGCTCTTCGCGATCGCCGCGGCCATATTCGTGCTGATGTACGGCTTCGCGATCCTCTGCTACCCGCGCAGCTTCCTGCAGTACCAGACCTTCTTCGACCTGTTCAACCTGAACGCCCCGCTGATAATCCTGACCCTCGGCCTGAGCATCGTCATGATCGGCGGCGGCATCGATATCTCGGTCGGCGCCGTTACCGGCCTCGTGACCATGTGCTGCGCCGTATACCTCGAGTCGGGTACGGGTAGCGTCGGGGGCTCGATGCTCCTCGCCCTGGGCATAGGCGTCGCGTTCGGCGTCCTGCAGGGCTTCCTCATCGCGTACCTGGAGATCCAGCCGTTCATAATAACGCTCTCGGGCATGTTCCTGGCCAACGGGCTCCTGACGACCATCCACAAGGACCCGCTCAACGTGACCCTGCCGGAGTTCGTGCTGCTCAGGGACTTCGAGCTGGTCGTCCCGTGGCTCGGCACCACCAACCGGCTCGGCAACTTCATCCCCCTGGCGATCAAGCCCGGAACCGTCGTCGCGCTGGCGCTCATCGCCCTGCTCGCCGTCCTGATGCGATGGTCGCGCTTCGGGCGCAACCTCTACGCCGTCGGCGGCAACAGCCAGAGCGCGCTTATGCTCGGCATTAACGTGAAACGGACGAAATTCGGCTCCTACGCGCTCTGCGGGCTACTCTCCGGCGTCGCGGGCTTCGTTTATATAATGACCACGGGAGCGGGCAACGTCGGGAACGCGTCCGGTTTCGAGATGAAGGCGATAGCCGGGTCGATTATCGGGGGCACGATGCTGTCGGGCGGCGTCGGGAACCTGATAGGCTCGCCTATCGGCGCGCTGACGCTCCTGACGATCAACGAGCTGATACGGGCGGCCGGCGTCAACTCCAACTTCCAGTCGATAGTGAGCGGGCTGCTGCTATGCGTATTCATCGTACTGCAGAGCGTCGTGCTGTGGCTGCGCGGCGCGCGCGGCTTCAGGCTCGCCCTTCCGGCATGGCTCGCGCCGAGCGGCGAACGCGGATAAACTGAACCATGGAAGAAAAGACGACCGTAAAAGAGATAGCCCGCCTCGCGGGCGTGTCCATAGGCACCGTCGACCGGGTGCTCCACGACCGGGGCGGCGTCTCCGCCAAGACGCAGGCGAGGATACGCGAGATCATATCGTCGCTCGGCTACGAGCCGGACGTCCTCGCGAGGCAGATGTCGCTCAAGAAGAACTTCGCCTTCCGCGTCGTCATGCCGCGATCCGACCAGGATTCGGGATACTGGGCGCTCTGCCTCCAGGGCATCAGGCGCGCCGAGCTCGACCTCGCCCGGTACCGCTGCGACGTACGCGTCGACGAATTCGACCGCTACGACGAGGCGGCCTACAGGAAGCTCCTCGAGAGCGTCGTCGAGGATCCGTGCGACGGGCTACTCCTCGCGCCGGCCATGCCGGAGATACTCTGCGACGCCCTAGCCCGGCTCGGGAACCGCGACGGGGCCCGGGACGCTCCAGGCCCGACGCCGTACGTCCTCTTCGACGGAATCCTCGAGTGCGCCTCGCCGCTCGCCGTCGTCGCCCAGGATCCGTTCCGCGGCGGTTACCTCGCCGGGCGCGTCATGTCGCTCCTGTCGCCCGGCTCGGGGCGTCTCGTCGCCCTATCCGCGCACGCCGAGGATAGGCATATAGCGAAACGCATCGACGGGTTCCGCTCCTTCTTCCGCGACCGCGGCTCCGAGCGGCGCGTCGACGCGGTCGATTGCCCCGGGCTCGACGGCAGCTCGGCCAAGGAAGGCGCGCTCGAGCGGCTCTTCGGGGACGCCGCGGATATCGCCGGCATCCTCGTCGCGAACTCCTCGGGCCACCTCGTCGGGGACTGGCTCGCGGCCAGGGGGCTCAAGACCGGGCTATCCCTCGTCTCGTGGGACGCCGTCCCCGATAACGTGAGGGCCCTCGGCGACGGCTCGATCGACTGCCTCGTGTCGCAGCGCCCGGCCGAGCAGGCGCGCGAGGCGCTCGAGCTCCTATTCCACGCCGTGGTGCTCGGCGAAGGGGCGTTGACGTCGCGCCGCCCGGCGGAGATACCGCTCGAATTGTTCTTTAAAGAGAATATCCCGCTGGGTGAATAGAATACGCGATCCTGGCCGCCGCCCTTCCGGCGCCACGGACCGCGAGGAGGCTCGAGATGACTATCAAGAAAGGCCGGGATTACGTCATCGGCATCGACTTCGGGTCGGACTCGGTGCGGGCCCTCGTCGTCGACGCGGCCGACGGCGAGCCGCTCGGCACGGCCGTGAGCGCCTACCGCCGATGGGCCAAGGGCATGTACTGCGACCCGAAGGCGAACCGCTTCCGCCAGCATCCCCTCGACTACGTCGAGAGCCTCGAGGAATGCGTCGTCGCCGCGCTATCGAACGCCGGGGCCGGCGCGGCGTCCAGGGTGCGCGGCATCACGGTCGACACCACCGGCTCCACGCCCTGCCTCGCCGACGAGGCGGGCTCGCCGCTCGCGCTGAGGCCGGAATTCTCGGACGATCCGGACGCCATGTTCATGCTCTGGAAGGACCACACGTCCGTGCGCCAGGCGGAACGTATCAACGCGGTAGCCAGGACCTGGGGAGGCGAGGACTACACCAAGTACATCGGCGGCGTCTACTCGTCCGAGTGGTTCTGGGCCAAGGCGCTCCACCTCGTCGAGAGCGGGGCGAAGGCAGCGCGGGCCGCGGCCACCGTAATAGAGCACTGCGACTGGATGCCCGCCCTGCTGACCGGCGTCACGAGGGCCTCGGATATACGGCGCGGCAGGTGCGCGATGGGCCATAAGGCCATGTGGCACCCGTCCTGGGGAGGCTACCCGAGCGCGGCCTTCTTCGACCGCCTCGACCCCCGCCTCTCCGAGCTCGCCGCGAGCCTGGGTACGGAGACCTACACCGCGGAGGAAGCCGCCGGCGGGCTCTGCCCCGAATGGGCCGAGCGGCTCGGCCTATCGACCGACGTCGTCGTCGGAGTCGGAGCCTTCGACGCCCATATCGGCTCGGTCGGCGGCGACATAGCCCCGGGCACCCTCGTCAAGATCATGGGAACGAGCACCTGCGACATCATGATCGGGCCCGAGCCGCCGGCGGGCGCGCCCGAGAGGCTCGTGGCCGGCATCTGCGGGCAGGTCGACGGCTCGGTCGTGCGGGGGACGATAGGCTACGAGGCCGGGCAGTCCGCCTTCGGCGACTGCTTCGCCTGGCTCAGGCACATACTCGCGTGGCCGGCCCGGGCCGGCCTCCTCGGGGCGGACGTCGATCCCGGGGCCTTCGAGGAACGGATACTCCCGGCCCTCGAGGCCGAGGCGGCCGCGATCGACCCGGCGCGCTCGGGCGTCGTGGCTCTCGACTGGCTCAACGGGCGCCGCACGCCCGACGCGGACCAGGGCCTGACCGGGGCGATAGCCGGCCTCAGCCTCGGCACGGACGCGCCGTCGCTCTACCGCGCGCTGATCGAGGCCGCCGCCTTCGGGAGCCGCGCGATAGTGGAACGGATGCGGTCCGAGGGGCTTCCGGTCGATCGCGTCGTCGGGATAGGCGGCGTGGCGCGCAAGAGCCCGCTCGTCATGCAGATCACCGCCGACGTCCTCGGGATGGACATAGCCGTATCGTCGAGCGACCAGTCATGCGCGCTCGGCGGCGCGATGTTCGCCGCGTGCGTCGCCGGCCTCTATCCGAGCGCCCTCGACGCGCAGGCGTCGATGCGGGCGCCGATAGAGCGGACCTATTCGCCCGAACCGGGACGCCGCGCCGTCTACGACGCGCTCTACGCCAAATACAAGGCCCTCGGCGCCTTCGCCGAGAAGGAGATGAGGAAATGATCGATCTAAAGCGATACGAGTACTGGTTCGTCGTCGGCTCCCAGGATCTCTACGGCGACCAGGTCCTCAAGACCGTCGACGAGCACTCGAAGAAGATGGTTCAGTCCCTCGAGCCGAGGCTGCCCTGCCGCCTCGTCTGGAAGCCCGTCGCGCTCGGCTCCGACGAGATACTCAGGCTCGCGCGCGCGGCCAACGCCGACCCGAGCTGCGCCGGCATCGTCACCTGGATGCATACCTTCAGCCCGTCCAAGATGTGGATAGCCGGGCTCTCGGAGCTCAATCGTCCCCTCTGCCATCTCCACACCCAGTTCAACCGCGATATCCCGCTCGACTCGATAGACATGGACTTCATGAACCTGAACCAATCGGCCCACGGCGACCGGGAGCACGGCTTCATCGGGGCGCGCATGAGGATACCGCGCAAGGTCGTGGTCGGCCACTGGGAGGATCCGGCCGTCGTAGGGCGGCTATCGGGGTGGATGCGCGCGGCGGCCGCCTTCGCCGACGGCAAGGCGCTCAAGGTCGCCCGTTTCGGCGACAACATGCGCGAGGTAGCGGTCACCGAGGGCGATAAGGTCGAGGCCCAGATCAAGCTCGGATGGTCGGTCAACGGCTACGGCGTCGGCGACCTCGTCGAGTCGGTCGCCGCGGTTCGCGAGCCCGACGTCGACGCCCTCGTAGGGGCCTACGGGCGCGAGTACGAGCTGGCTCCCGAGGCCCGGAGCGGCGAGGGCGCCGAGCGCGTGCGCGAGCAGGCCAGGCTCGAGCTGGGCATGAGGGCCTTCCTCGAGGCCGGCGGCTTCGGAGCCTACACCGACACCTTCCAGGACCTCCACGGGCTGCCGCAGCTCCCGGGCCTCGCGAGCCAGCGGCTGATGGCCGACGGCTACGGCTTCGGCGCCGAGGGGGACTGGAAGACCGCCGGCGTCGTGCGCGCGATGAAGGTCATGGCCGCCGGCCTGGGCGGCGTGTCCTTCCTCGAGGACTACACGTACAACCTCGACCCGGCGGGGCCGTCGGCCCTGAGCGCCCATATGCTCGAGGTCTGCCCGTCGATAGCGAAGGGCAAGCCCCGTCTCGAGGTCCACCCGCTCGGCATCGGCGGCAAGGCCGATCCGGCGCGCCTGGTGTTCTGCGGCGAGCCGGGCCCGGCCATCAACGCCACCCTCGTCGACATGGGCGGCCGCATGCGCATGATAGTCAACGAGGTAGACGCGATCGAGCCGAAGCCGATGCCCAGGCTACCGGTCGCCCGCGTCCTCCTCAAGCCGAGGCCCGACCTGGCCAGGGCCGCGGAGTGCTGGATCATCGCCGGCGGCGCCCATCATACGGGCTACTCCCGAGCCGTCAAGACCGAATGGATGCGCGACTGGGCCGAGATGGCCGGCGTCGAGTTCCTCCTGATCGACGCGAAGACCGAGCCCGAGGAGCTCCGCAAGGAGATACGCTGGAACGAGATCGCCTACAGGCTCGGGATCTAGACATACGAAGAGATACATACCACGGAGGCACAGAGGCACGGAGAAAAAACGGAGCGAGGAACCCAAGTGAAGAGGAAAATTAGAAAACCTTGCGTGATAGGAAACCATGATCGAAGCCAGAGCATGGAAAGACTCCATGCACCACTTGGGTATCCCTCATTCTCTTCTCTCTCCTTCTTGCCTCCGTGTCTCCCAGCGTTCCGCACTGCTCACGCTGGCTCCGTGGTTTGAATGTAGTTCATGGCACGCGGAGGTGTACTTTGGGTAGATTCGACGCGATCAGGGAGGAGGCCTGCGCGGCCAACCTCGAGATAGATAGGCTCGGGCTGGCCATCCTCACCTGGGGTAACGCCTCCGCCTTCGATCCGTCCCTCGGAGTCTTCGCCATTAAGCCGTCGGGGCTGGCCTACGGCGAGCTCGGCCCCGAGAGCATGGTGATCGTCGACCTCGACGGCGCGGTGGCCGAGGGGAAGCTGCGGCCGTCGTCCGACACCAAGACCCACCTCGTCCTGTACCGGAGCTTCGCGGGCATCCGCGGCGTCTGCCACAGCCATTCGCCCTACGCGGTAGCCTGGGCCCAGGCCGGGCGCGGCATCCCCTGCCTGGGCACGACCCACGCCGACCAGACGGCCGGCGAGATACCCTGCACCCCGATGATCGGCCCCGAGGCCGTGGCCAGGGATTACGAGGAAGGCACCGGAGAGCTCATCGTCGAGACCTTCCGCGGCAGGAAGCCACTCGAGGCTCCCATGGCGCTCGTCGCCGGGCACGGCCCCTTCACCTGGGGCGAGGGCGCTATGGACGCGGTACGCAACGCCGCGGCCCTCGAGGAAATCGCGCGGATGGCCCTGCTCACCTATCGGATAGACCCGGACGCAGCCCCCCTGCCCGACCACGTCATGCGCAAGCATTTCGAGCGGAAACACGGGCCGGGCGCGTACTACGGCCAGCCGAGTTGACGCCTACCCACGGCGGCGGCTGTACAAGGGACCGGCGATGCCCGATACTGAGGCATCCGGACCAGGAGGCGGGCGCGATGCCTAGCGGGATCGAGCGACGATAGAGAGCGAAGCTAGCCTTCACGAGGTTCCTCCAGGACTACTTACCTCCGAGCCTCGGTTCGGCCTTGCTGCGTAGGTTTACGCCGCGCGCCATCCTCCCTCGAGGCATATCGCGCGAACGAGTCAGTATCGCGGGCGTAGCCTGCGACTGGATCATCCCCGCGGATCGGGTTCCCGACAAGCTCGTAACCTACCCGCACCCTACGGTATCGTCATGCCGCGGACGCCTCCGCGGCCGGCTCGGATCCGCGCGATCACGCGTTGTCGCCGGTCTTCGGCGATTTAACCGGCCTGCCGCCCCTGCTCTTCCACGTCGGCGACGACGAGCCGTTTCATCGCGGACAAGCTGGGGCTGCGGTAAGTACGATTCGGTCGCCGAGCAGCATGGTATTGACGTGCGCTACTAGGAAAGACGGCCATACGCGTATCAGGCGACGGGGATTCGCCCTCAACTCGCCGCCTTCGCGGCGCGCTCGCTCGGTTCGAATCCGTCCCTTCGTGCCAGTTGCCGAGAGGAATGGTATTGACGCGTGCTGCTACGGTAGCGGCTTTACGCGTATCGAGGCAGAGGGGATTCGCCCTACACTCGCGAACTTCCTGTTCGCTCGCTCCGGGCCGCCTCGCTCGCTTGCGGCGCCATCCATGGCGCCTTATCGCCGCCTTCGCGGCGCGCTCGCTCGGTTCGAATCTCCTATTCTCCTTATCGAAACGAAAAGCCGTCCTTGTGGACGGCTTTTCGTTTCTGGAGAATAGGGGATTCGAACCCCTGACCTATAGATTGCGAACCTATCGCTCTACCAACTGAGCTAATTCCCCGTTAGGCGAATGCGACTATAGCGAAATCCGGGCGTTTAATCAAGTGCCGATACGCTATGATTATGGCTATAGCATCGTCCTGTCCTGTCTACTCGCGCTCGGTGGCGCGGCCTGGGCCGACGGGACGCGGTACGTATACGAGATCAGGGCGCTCGGCGGAGCCGGGACCGATCCCTGGTCGATGAACATGGGGATCGCGGCGGAGGCGGCTCGGGCCTACGCGCCGGTATCGTTCAAGAAGACCGGGACGACGATCTCGTTCGCGATGGATACGGAGCTGTCGCTGTCCCTCGGCCCGGAGGCGGAGCTTGAACGCTCGGCGGAGCGGGTGCTGTTGCGGCGCGCGGTTACGATCCGGGGCGAGCGGGCGCTGCCTAAGGCGAGGAAGAAGGCTAGGATACGTTTTAGCCTGGCGGACCTGATGGCCGAGGGCGGCAAGGCGGCCCGCTCCCCGCTCGAGTACGCGCTCGTTAAGGCTATCGAGGCGTCGCGCTACGCGAGCGGCAGGGCCTGGGTCGTCTCGGCGGAGTACGACCGCGCGGGGCGCTTCCTGGTCGTCGTCGCTCTGACCGACCGATAGGGCCGCGCCGCGGCCCGAGGCTATAATCGTCGCCGCGAATATACTATATTGAATAGAGTATATTCATCGACGGAGGTGTACGATGCCTGATATCTCATGCTCCTGGCTCGGCGACATGGCGTTCTCGGCCACGGTGAACGGCCACGAGCTACGTATAGACGCGGATAGCGAATTCGGCGGCAAGGACTCCGGGCCGAGGCCCAAGCCGCTTATCATGGCGGCCTTGGCCGGCTGCTCCGGCATGGACGTCGTGTCGATCCTGAAGAAGATGCGCGAGCCGATCACCTGGTTCAATATGCGCGTCGAGGCCGATCAGTCCGACGAGCATCCGAAGACCTATACGGCCATGAGGATAATCTACGAATTCAAGGCCGCCGACGGGCTCAAGGACGAGAACGTGCGCAAGGCGGTGGACCTGTCGCTCGAGCGCTACTGCGGCGTGGCCGCCCTGCTCAAGAAGGCCATACCTCTCAGCGGCGAGATAGCGTACCTCTAGGCCCGCCAGGGGCGGCGGCCGAAGCGCCGCCGCCGTTCAGCCGGCATATCGTCGTCCTCGCGCAGAGTAATCTTCGGAGCGCGGATCGTTTTCGGCGTTGCCACATCGGCGATATCGCTTCATAGTAGAACCGAGGACGCTATGATAGACAAAGCTAGGTACAGGCCGCGCGCGCCCCGTTGGTTCAATCGGGTCCTACGGCATACGTTCGGGCTCTTCCTGAAGCGCAGGTTCAGGATACGGGCCGTAGGCTCCGAGTTATTCAAGGCGATCAAGCCGCCGTACGTGGTCGTGCCGACCCACCAGGGCACGCTCGATCCGTTCATGGTCGGATATTTCGTGCCCGAACCCGTCTACTGGGTGACGAGCGACGGCAATATGCGCTCCTCGATCATGAAGCTGCTCCTGGGCATGGTCGGCTCGATCCCGAAGTCCAAGGCCATCCCCGACATGGAGACGATAGGCTGGATCATGGACGTGATACGCAAGCGCGGAGGCGTGGTCGGCATCTTCGCCGAGGGGCAGGCCAGCTGGAACGGGCACACGCAGGAGATCATCCCGTCTACCGCCAAGCTGCTCAAGCTGCTCAAGGTACCGGTGATAGCGGCGGTGCTCAAGGGCGCCTATTACAGCCAGCCGCGCTGGTCGTGGAACAAGCGGCCCGGCGACATGGAGATAGAGTTCAAGCTGGTCATGGACGGCGACGAGGCGAGGGCCAGCTCCCCGGACCGTATCCACGAGGCCCTGTCCGAGGCGATGGAGTTCGACGAGGAGGAATGGCGGGCTGACCATCCGGCGAGGCACCGCGGGAACGGCAGGGCGAAGCACCTGGAGCTGGCGCTGTTCATGTGCCCGGTCTGCGGTAAGACGGGCTCGATGAGGAGCCACGTCAACCGGCTGTACTGCCGATCGTGCGGCCACGTCGTCAGGCTGTCCAGGAGCTACGCGTTCACGCCGGTCGGCGAATGCGAGCCCCGCTTCAGGACGATACGCGAATGGGACGACTGGCAGGCCCGGGCCTTCGAGTCCTCGCTGCGGGCCGCGCCGATCGGAGAGCCTATCTTCTCGGACGGAGGCGTGATGCTGCTGCGCGGCTACCGCATGAACCCGCTCAGGAGGATCAGGACCGGCGTCATGATACTCTATCCGGACCGGATAGAGCTCGCGACCCTCCTCGGCGAGCGGCTCGCCTTCCCCGTCGCCGATATCGAGGGCGCCGGCGTGCTCAAGCAGCAGCTGTTCGAGTTCTATATAGGGAAGACGCTGTACCAGTTCCGCTTCCCGCGGCGCTTCCAGTCGGCCCGCAAGTGGTACGACGCGGTGAGCGTACTGAAGCGGCTGGCGGCCGTTCCCCGCGACGGCGGGGCGGCCACGGCGGGCTAGCCGCCCCGATACAGCCCCCTAGTCCTCGAGCCAGGACCTGTGCGGCTTGGCCAGGGCCCTGGAACGGGCGACCAGCGCGTACGCGACGATCGAGTATAGCAGGTAGGCCGCCGCTATGCCGACCATCGTCCAGAACGGCCCGAGCGAGCCCGACTGCCCCGCCTGGGCGGGCAGGTTGACGGCCAGCACGAACGGCAGCATCAGCGCGAAGGTCATGCCGGCGGACAGCATGTAGTCGCTCGATACCTTGGTCTTGAATTCGGGGTCGAGTATCCTGAGCAGGGCCAGGCCGGTCGACAGGGTCCCGGTCGATACGCCGAAGATCATGATCATCCGCTCGTAGCGATGGTCCCTGAATATCCTCGAGCAGAACCACGGGATGGTGACCGTGACGATAAGCCCTCCGACGGTCGACAAGAGCAGGAGCGGCAGCCAGTAGCGGCCGACGAAGACCAGCGAGATCGCGGCGAGCGACCCGGTCACCATGTAGTCGACGGCTATGCCTGATATCCTGGACAGGCTGTCGTTATCGAGGACGTAGCCTATCCGCAGCTTGTCGACGACGACGCGGACGAGCATCGCGGTCAGGGCCGAGAAGATGAAGTTCATGCCCCACAGGTTGACGGCCAGCTCGCGTCCCGCGTCGCCGGCGAAGCTCAGGGCCCAGGTCAGGGCCTTGAGCAGCAGGAACGACAGGATATAGGTGCAGGCGACCGCGGCGGCGTGGAGGCTCATCGGGTCGATCGCCTCGAGGTCGGTCGTGTTCCTGGAGCCGATCGGCTTCTCCTGGTCCCTGGGCACGACGCCGGTCAGCATCGCCCGGTCGGCCATGGCGGCCTGGGCGTCCTTGGGCAGGTAGCCGCGCCTGACGCCGAGGTTGACGAGGGCCACGCCGACGACGCAGGCCCACAGGTAACCGAGGGCGGCCATCGTCAGGCCCACCGAGCCGGCGCCCTCGAAGCCCATCGCTTCCCAGCCCTTGCCTATCGCGTAGGCCTGGCCGGGCCCCATCGCGAAGCCGAGCGGCAGCGTCAGGCCGAAGGCCGGGTTCAGGCCGGGCAGTACGGTCGTGAACAGGACCCAGGTCAGGAGCAGCCCGAACAGGGCCTGCAACGAGTACTGGGAGATGATGGCCGTGGACATGGCCCAGACCGAGTGCGACGAATCCTTGGCCGTCGCCTTGGGCTTCGAGCGCAGCGTCATCGCGATGAACGAAATATTGAGCAGGTGGTAGACCAGGTCGCCGAGCCGGTGCTGGGTATAGCCGAGGGCCGGCATCAGGTAGTTGTAGACGGGCAGGAGCAGGAAGCCCGCGGTCAGCGAATTAGGCACCATGAAGCGCTGCAGGAAGCGCAGCTTCGTCCGCAAGAAGGTGGCGACGATCAGCGCCGCGGAGATGACGCCGGCGTCGATGATGATTTTCCACGAGAAGTCCATAGTCGTCCTTTCCCGCCTCGCGGCTAGCCGGAGCCCAAGGCGCCTCGGCGGCTAGTCTAGCATACATAGAGCTTACGCGATATCGCCGAAGCGGGCCGACGGACGACGCTTTTCATCCCGTAACATCCGTAGTACACTCCGTGCCATGGACTTTAACCGGTTTTCAGACGGCGTTCGCGGCTTGGTCGAGAAGACGCAACTATTCGGTTCGGAGCCGCTCGAGGCGGTACTGATAGCCAACCCCAGGGCCGGCGGTTTCTCGAGGCCCGCCAGGGCGGCGGCCCTGATGCGCGACCTCGCGGCCGCGGCTTCCGAAGCATCCGCCCTGCCCGCGCGATCCGCCGGCCTTTCGTGGCGGGTCGCCCAGACGACCGGCCCCAGGCACGCCACGAAGCTGGCCGCCGAGTATCTCGAGGAAGCGGCCATGAAACCGGGAAGCGCGTGGCTGATCGTGCTCGCCTGCGGCGACGGCACCAGCCTCGAATTCCTCGACGAGCTGTCCAGGGCGCCGGACGAGCTACGGGGCCGCTTTACGGTATTGCGCCTGCCGATGGGCACCGGCAACGACGGCTCCGACGGACGGGAGCTGTCCGATTCGCTCTCGAGGCTGACCGGCCGGGGCGCCGTCGCCGTGCAGCCGGTGCTTCGCGTGATTCCGTCGCCCGGCGGCCCGGCCGCGAAGCGCGCGCCCGGCGGCGAATGGCGGGCCTTCAACATCGCCAGCGTCGGCCTCGACGCCTACGTGACCGATACGACCAACAGGCTCAAGACGAGCCTGCCGGGCGACTCGTACAAGCTGATCCTCGACCTGGCGTCGGTGCTCTACGACAAGCTGTATCCGCCCAGGGATATGACTATCGTGGCCCGCTCGGCCGACGGGACCGAGCTGTCCCGTCGCGACGGGCGATTCCTGCTCGTCGCGATGGGCGTATCCGGACGCCGCACCTACGGCTCGAACAAGCCTATCCTGCCCGACGACGACAACGTCTGCGCGGTCGATCAGATGCCGTTGCTGCGCAAGGTCGCCCTCAAGGGCCCGGTATCGTCGGGCAAGATACGCGATTTCCCCGAGGCGGCCCTTTTTTCGGCTGACCGCGTTGAAATCGCGTACGCCGACCGTATACTTGTACAAATGGACGGAGAGGCCGAGCTCCTGGTCGCGGAGGATTTCCCGCTGCGCATCGAGAAGACCGCCCCGCTGATCCGTCATATAGCGCGAGCGTAACGGCTGGAAGACGGGCCGGGCGCGAGCGAATAGAAAGGAAACGTATGCGTACGAACAAATGGGCCGTCCTGGCGCTCGCGCTATCCGTCGTCGCCATCGGCGCCTGGGCCCAAGCCAAGCCGACCGTCGGCGTGCTGGCTGTCGATAGCCCTCTCTACTCGTCGGCCGTAGTGAGCGAGTCCAGGGTCGCCGCCCGCCTCGTCGCCGGGGATCCCCTGCTGATCGTCGGCTCGCAGGACAAGAAGATCGCGGTGGATGGCGTGCCCACGCTCTGGTACCAGGTCAAGACCGCCGACGGCGTCGCCGGCTGGATGCCCGGCTCCAGGCTGTCGTTCTCGCCGACCGCGTTCAAGCGCTCGGCCTTTAATAGCGAGGAGCAGTACTCCGCCTACTTCCTGATGGCCGCCAGGCCCGGCGACAAGGTCGTCGCGGCGCGCAGCTACGAGAAGGTGGCCAAGGGCGACGTCGGTTACTACGTCTCGTACCACGACGGCGGCCTGCCGCTCGCCATCGTCTGGGAACGCAACCTCGCGGCCACCCCGGCCGAGGAGTACCTGCCGTCGGACTTCCCCGAGGTCCTGCGGCAGTTCGTCTACTACGTCAAATTCCCCGTCGTCGAGCTGGCGGGCGAATCCGGCGTGGCCTCGTTCGGCAAGCTGGCCAAGGACCTGCCGAACCGCTACCCATTACGCCTCCGAGATCGACGACGACTTCCCCTGGTACACGCCCCCGGAAGCCAGCTACGGCTATTCCGACGACTACGGCGACGATTACGGCTACTATGACGACTACGGCGACGACTACTACGGCGATTACGACGAGGATTACGTCGAGGGCGAGGAAGGCTACGGCATGATCAAGGTCGGTAGCACCGTGATCCTCGGCAAGCACGACGACGTCAACGGCGGCGCCAACTGGGCCGGCGAGATGGACGCCTACGTAGGCCAGGAGGCCGTCGTATCGTCGCTGCCGGGCGCCGACAGCCAGGGCTTCCTGGTCGTCAGGGTCGACCGTCTGGCGCGTACGCAACCTGACGCTCAAGGATCGCGGCGAGCCAGGCAGCTACGGCTACCAGGTAGGCGACAAGGTCGTCATCGGCGCCCATCGCTACATCGACGAGGACAATAACTGGGCCGACGAGATGCTCGAGTACGTCGGCCGCGCCGCCACCATCACCACGATGGAAGGCACCGACGGCTCGAACAGCTACATCGTCCACGTCGACATCGACAACGGCGACTGGTACTGGCGCGTCGAGACGATGCAGCCGGCCAAGTAAGTCCGGAACATCCAACGAGGAGCCCGCCGCGAGGCGGGCTCCTCCTATTTTAGGCCGCCCTATCGACCATCCCCTGGACGACCGGCCCGGCGCCGCGATATAGTCGCGTTACTATGGAAACACTCAAGCGCACCGTTACCTGCGGGGCCCTCACGAAGGCCGACGCCGGTAGGACGGTAACCCTGAACGGGTGGGTCAATCGCAAGCGGGATCACGGCGGAATCAGCTTCATCAACCTCCGCGACCGCTACGGCACCACCCAGGTGGTGGTGGACGCCGACGCGCCCGAATCCCTCAAGGCCATCGCGAACGAGCTCAAGAGCGAGTACTGCGTGGCGATCGAGGGAACGGTGCGCGCCAGGCCCGATAGCATGGTCAACCCCGACATGGCCACGGGCCAGATCGAGGTGGTCGCGTCGAACCTCGTCGTGCTGACCAAGTGCGACGTCCTGCCCTTCCAGATCGACGACGAGACGGACGCGAAAGAGGACCTGCGCCTCCGCTATCGCTACCTCGACCTGCGATCGGGCGGCATGCAGCGGCGCATCAAGCTGCGCAACGACGTCGCGTTCGCCGTCCGCGAGCACATGATAGGCCAGGGATTCTACGAGATCGAGACCCCGACCTTCATCAAGAGCACCCCGGAGGGAGCCCGCGACTACCTCGTGCCGAGCCGCCTGTACCCGGGAAAGTTCTACGCCCTGCCGCAGAGCCCCCAGCTCTATAAGCAGATCCTGATGGTCTCGGGCTTCGACAAGTACTTCCAGATAGCCCGCTGCTACCGCGACGAGGACGCGCGCGGCGACCGGCAGCCCGAATTCACCCAGATAGACATCGAGATGTCGTTCGTCGGCCGCGACGACGTGCTGACCATGGTCGAGGGACTGATGGGCCACGTGTTCAGGAAGACGATGGGCATCGAGCTTCCGGCTACCTTCAAGCGCCTGACCTACGACGACGCGCTCGAGCTGTACGGCACCGACAAGCCCGATCTCCGCTTCGGCATGGAGATGAGGGACTTCGAGCCCTACGTCGCCGCGTCGACCTTCCAGGCCTTCAAGGACGCGCTCGCCGCGGGCGCGGCCGAGCGGGAAGCCAACGCGGCCAAGGGCGTCACGATCCAGGGCGGCGGCGTCAAGGCCCTCGTCGTCCCGGGCAAGGCCGACTACTCGCGCAAGCAGATCGAGGAGCTCGAGGCCGCCGCCAGGATATACCGCGCCAAGGGCATGGCCTGGATGAAGGTCGCCGCCGGCCCCGACGGCAAGCCCGTTCTCGAGGGCGGCGCGTCGAAGTTCTTCGCGGGCAACGCGTCCGAGATCATAGCCGGCCTCGGCGCCGAGGTCGGCGACCTGATCCTGCTCGTAGCGGACGCCAAGCGCCGCGTCGCGAACGTATCGCTCGGCGCGGTGCGGACCAAGCTCGGCCGCGACCTGGGCCTCTGCGACCCGAAGCGCTTCGAGTTCGCGTGGATCATCGACTTCCCGATGTTCGAGTGGAACGACGACGAGCAGAAGTGGGACACCGCCCACCACATGTTCACCTGGCCGCAGGAGAAGTACCACCCCACCCTCGAGTCGGACCCCGGATCGGTCAAGGGCGACCTCTACGACCTCGTGCTTAACGGCTTCGAGCTCGCCTCCGGCTCGATCCGCATCCACGACCCGGTCCTGCAGAAGCGCATCTTCAAGATCGTCGGCTTCGACGAGGCCGAGGGCGAGAAGAAGTTCGGCTTCCTGACCGAGGCATTCAAGTACGGCGCCCCGCCCCACGGCGGCATCGCCCCGGGCCTCGACCGCCTCGTGATGCTGATGGCCGGCGAGACGAGCATCAAGGAAGTCATCGCCTTCCCGAAGAACTCCTTCGCCGTCTCCCCAATGGACGACTGCCCGAACGAGGTCGATCAGAAGCAGCTCGACGAGCTGCACCTGTCGATCCGGTACCCGGAGAAGTAGCCTATAGACCGAGCGAGGGCAGTCTACCTCTCCCCGATGGTTCGCGCCGCGCAGCTTCCAGCTGCGCACTACAATAGCTTCCACTCCGACGAGGGCCCCGCAAGGGGCCCTCACGACTGCCCGAACGAGGTCGATGCCGCGGCCGCCGACCGGCGGCCGCTACAATCGCTTCCTCTCGGCAAACGGCCCCGCGCCAGCGGGGCCGTACCAGAAGCAGCTCGACGAGCTGCACCTGTCGATCCGGTACCCGGAGAAGTAGCCGATCGCCCTCCTTATAAAACGACGTTGAAACGAAAGCCCGGCCCCTGGCCGGGCTTTTCATTTGACGATCGCATCCATATAACTCTATTCTATATATACACTATACGGAGGTGCCATATGCCTGATTTTGGTCATCCTTTCAGCGGTCTCAAGCATGACCGCAAGCTTACCCACGAGGAGCTCGTCCGAGCCGTCCGTTTCATGGTCTCCGCCGAATACGAGGCCATCCAGCTCTACCAGCAACTGGCCGAATCGACCGATAACGCCTTGGCCCAGAAAGTGCTCTACGATATAGCCGACGAGGAGAAGGTGCACGCCGGCGAATTCCTGAGGCTGCTCAAGGAGCTCGACCCGAAGGAGGAAGGCTTCTACAGGGAAGGCGCCCAGGAGGTCGAGGATGAGTTCCTCGGCGGCTCGGCCGCGGCCTCGGGGCACGGACTCGGCATCGGCGGCATCAAGGATTGATACGGAAGGAGCGTAGGATGGACGCGCTACGACGGGAACTGGCCCCCATCGGCCAGGAAGCGTGGAACGAGATCGACGGCTTGGCCAGGGAGACCCTCAAGGCCAGCCTATCGGGACGCAAATTCGTCGGCATCGACGGGCCGCATGGCTTCGACTACGCCGGCGTGCCGCTCGGCAGGCTGTCGGTGCCGAAGCAGCAACCGGCCGGCGAGGTGCGCTACGGCCTGCGCCAGGTCCTGCCCCTCGTCGAGACCAGGGTCGACTTCGGCCTCGATATATGGGAACTCGATAACATCGGCCGAGGGGCGCGCGACCCTGACCTGGACGCCCTCGTCGAGGCCTGCCGCAAGATCGCCGCCTTCGAGGAGAAGGCCGTCTTCGACGGCTTCAAGGCGGGCTCGATCGTCGGCCTGCACGAGTACGCCAAGGACAGGAAGGTAGCGGCCGCCCTGGACGCCGCCGCATTCCTGGACGCGGTAGCCGAGGCTCAGGCTCTGATGCGCCGGGACGGAATAGACGGCCAGGCGAACCTGGTCGTCTCCGCCGGCATATGGAAGTTCCTCGGCAAGAACGTGCCGGGGGGAACGCTCAGGTCTATCGTCGAGCGACAGATCGAGGGCCGGGTCGTCTATTCAGAGGCGGTCAAGGACGCGCTGCTCGTCTCGGCCCGCGGAGGGGACATGGAGCTGACCATAGGCCAGGACCTGGCCATCGGCTACAACGGCCACGACGCGACCAAGGTAAGCCTCTACCTGATGGAGTCCTTCGCCTTCAGGGTCATCACCCCGCAGGCCGTCGTCGGGCTACGGCTCTAACATCAGGGCGCGCGGATAGAATACGACGAGGGTCCGGCCTGGTCCGGGCCCTCGTTTCGCTATCGAGAGGGGGTAACATGGCTCTGGAGCGAACCTTCACGATGCTCAAGCCCGGCGTGCTTTCCAGGCGCATCGCGGGCGAGGTCATCTCGCGGCTCGAGCGCAAGGGCTTCGACATAGTCGGCGCCAAGCTGATGCGCGTGCCTCGCCGCCTGGCCGAGGCACACTACGCGGAGCACGCGGGCAAGCCGTTCTTCGGTGAGCTGGTAGACTACATCACCAGCGGCCCCGTCCTCGCGATGGTGCTCGAGGGCGACGGAGCGATAGCGATGCTGCGCTCGCTCTGCGGCTCTACGAAGGCCGAGGACGCGGCGCCCGGTACGATACGCGGCGACTACGCGATGCATACCGGGCTGAACATCATCCACGCCTCCGACTCGGCCGCCAGCGCCGAGCGCGAGATCGGCCTGTTCTTCCGGCCGGACGAGATCGTCGGCTGGAAGGACGGCAACTACCCGTGGATATGACTACTCGAGGCCGACGATAGGCGTTCCCTTCGGATACTCAACGCTAAACGACAAGGGCAGGCTCGTCTCCTGTCCCGGGCGCAGCTCGAGCGTCCAGACGAAGCGTTCGCCGTCGGCCTTGGCCAGGGTCGGCGTATCCTTGGTCCACGCAGGCTCGATTCCCTTGACGACGATCTGCTCGTTCGCCGAAATAGGCAGCTGATCGGTGACGACGAGCCTGACGGCCGTCTTCTTGCCGTTCTTCACGGCAATCGCGTACTGCCAGGTGGTCTTCTGCTTCTTGGCGACCACGCCGGTCGTCTCGTCGAACTTCTTGACGAGTTCCCGCTCTACCGAAACTGCCTCGTCGACGCCCAGGTCGGCGCTGAAGGTGCCGCCCGGCGGCACGGCGCCTATCGCCGAGTCGGCTACGTAGCCGCCGTCGACGTACACGTGGGACTGCCCAGCCAGCAGCGGATACTCCGAATCGTTCGTCGCCTCGGCCCTGAAGTACGCGTAGGGCGACAGTTTCGGCACCGCCGCGTACGAGTAGCTGACAGGCAGCTCGAGCATCGCTATGGTCACGGTCCGCTCGCGGTTATCCGACGCGACGATCGTGGCGCCGGGCACGGCGAACGTAACCGCGGTAGCGCCGACCGAGGCGACGGACCCGGAGTAGCCCATCGCCGGAGCCTCGGCGGCCGCCTCGTACAGCTCGTCCTGGGCCTTCGCCGCGGAAGGCGCCGGCGCGGCCATCGCCCTCGATTCCTTGGCCGATTCGCGGTAGTAGACCGGCGGCCTGTAGACGTCGATATACCACGGCTCGAGCTCGGGCGCCGAGCCGCCGGCTTGCGGCCTGGC
>QKAK01000096.1 GCA_003247225.1 Spirochaetota bacterium
CCCGTTACGACGACCGGCTCGCTGAACGCGACTGCTACGCTAATCAGCGCGCCTTCGCCATAGGTGCCGTTCGCGTCCGGCGACGTGACGTCGATGACCGAGGGGACGACGCCGTCGATGACGATGTCCTTGTTGTAGCCGAGGGAATGCTCCGCGCCAGGCGCGGGCAGGGTCGCGTCCATGTCGTTGCCCGCGGCGTCCTTGATCGATCCGCCGTTCGGCTCGAGCGCCGTCATCCCCGTATAGTCGAGGTCGGCGCTATGGTGGCCGGCGGCGACGCTGTAACGGAACGTGAGCGTATCGCTTCCGGAGCCCGAGTCGTAATCGGCGTAGACGGGTTCGCCCGGGGCTGTGCCCAGCTCGAGCCTCAGCCTCGGCGAGCCCGCTACGACGACCGGCTCGCCGAACGCGACCTCCACGGCGATATAGTCGCCTATGCCGTAGACGCCGTCGGCGTCCGGCGACGTGACGTCCGTGACGGCCGGCTGCGTCAGGTCGAGGCGTACCTTGTATTCCCTGGCCGGCACGGCGAAGCCCGCTCCGGTCGTATAGGTGTCGAGGCATAGGGTATAGAGGCCGGCGGCCGGCGGCCCCGCGACGGGGGCGGCGGCCAGGCCCGCGCCGAACTGCAGCTCTGTCGTCCCGAGTCGGCCGGTCGGCAGGGCCGTCCCGGGGAAGCGCGTCAGGAGCCTGGCCCCGATCGCCCAGGCGGGCGAGCGGAAAGCCTTGACCGTGGCGTCGGTCCCGTCCGAGGCGTCGAGGCCCGCGGCCGACTCCTCGGGCGTCCCGGGATCCTCGACGAGCGTGACCTCCCAGTCGGGCGCCTCAGCGATTGCCCCGGCCGTGTCGACGACGAAGCGGAGCGGCGAGGAGTTGCCCGGGTCGATCGAGAACGGGTGCCCCGATCCGTCGAGCAGCGATGACGGGCTTAGGCTGAATTCGGTCCCGTCGTCGTCGGCCGTCAGGCCTCCTAAGGTCAGCCGCCAACGATCCTTCGAGTCCGCATCGTCGCCGTCCGATACGTAGCCCGACGCGACGAGGCCTTCCGAGCTATCGGCGTCCGGCGAGAGGCCTGCTGGCGACAGGGTCAGGCCGGCGGGCGCGCCGGAGACGACGTAGTTCGCGGGGGCGGCCGGGCCGACCGCCTTCTCGGAGAACGCGAGCTCGATGGCCGAGCCGTTCGTGACGCGGGCAACCGGGTCGGCCGCGCCCTCGGCGGCGTCCATGGTCCAGAGCGTGTCCGGCGCGGCCTTCGCCCGCGGGGCGGCGTCGAGCGCGTCGGCGACGCGCCTGAGCAGGTACGAGGCGGCGTCGTCCGCCGAGATCGGCTTGGCGAAGTCGAGGAGCAGGGTGTCGGTCGCCTCGGCGTCGGCGGCGCTGCCGTTTCTCGCGGAACCGCAGTGGAATTTATCGACGACGCGGTAGTCGCCCGAGGCCTTGCGAGATACGACGTAGTGGAACGGCGGCGCCACCGTCCCCTCGAGGGCGCCGAGGTAGCTCTCGGCCGGCGAGCCCGACCAGGCGGTGCAGCAGATGACGGCCGACTTCAGGTAGTTGGCGCTCGCGGACGAGTTCCAGCCCGGAAGATTGCTCGTTAGCCAGGAGCCGCCCTGGGCCGCGGTCAGGGTCAGGCCGGTCGCGCCGTCGTGGCGGTAGAGGCAGATCAAGGCGATTACCGATTCGCCCGCCTCGTAGCGCCCGGCCGCGCCGTTGAGCGCGAGGATATGGGCCTTGATCCTCGCGAGGGCGGTCGCGTCCGTGACCGAGGCGTTGGCGAAGCAGACGCAGGAGACCGCCGATGCGTCGTATATATCGTGGAGGCCCGTGGTCGGCACCAACGAGGCGCCGTATACGCCGGCCGAGACGAGCGCGTAGTTCGCGGCGTCGGCCGCGCCGTCGGGGACGGCGTCTGAAACGCTGCCGTAGAGCTTGTTCATGCCGTGGTCCTTCCTAATCTTTTTCGGCGTAGCCGCGCGACCAGCCGGTCGCGCCGTTCCCGCTCCGCGTCGCTCCGTCGTAGTCGTCGGAGAACGGCCAGTCGAGCGCGGAGCCGTCGAGCCCGCCGGTCAGCACCTCGGCGGGGGCCGTGGCCCTGGGCCGGTAGTCGTCGTCGAGCATGAAGCTCGACATGACGAGGGTGTGGGTGAGGGAGTCGTAATTGGCAGGGATGAGTAGCGTCTCGTCGTTGTCGGCCGCGTCTCCGGATATCCTCGCTATCATGTCGGCTAGGCTCTCGCCGGTTCCACCATATTGACCGGTCGTTCCGTCGGTGAAGCCGTAGAAGTAGTTGTTCTTGAGCGACGCGATCGAATAGGTGGTATCGCCTGTGTATATCGCGAAGTAGTCGTCATAAGAACTCGATGGGTTGATGATGATGTTGTTCTCGATGATGGCCGCTCCGCAGCTCGAATTGATGAAGTAGACGCCGCCACCCTTCCAATAGTTTACAGGATCGGGGTCGATGACGAGGATCGTATTGTTCCGTACGATCAGGGTCGCGCGCGACGTCTCGATGGCGTGGCTACAGCTTAAGAGCGAGTCCTGCATCGAGGCTAGGCCCGCGTTGATGAGGTTGTTCTCTATCCTGACGGTAACGGCGGCGTTCGATGCGTCATAGCACAAGATACCGTAGGTATAACTCGACGAGCCGCCGTCGATGCGATTGCGAGCGATCACCGGCATCGTCTCGAGCTCCACGTCGTTGTCGATGAAGATGCAGCAGCTGCCGTCGCTCGATGTACCGTCGGACGATTTGCCGGCGGATAGGTCATTGCCCTCGATGACGAAGCCTATCGCGTCGGCGATATAGATACCGCAGGCGCGATAGT
>QKAK01000219.1 GCA_003247225.1 Spirochaetota bacterium
GTCGGCCGGCCCTTCGGCGACGCGGCCCGGTTCGACGCCCGGCTTCCGCGGGCGCGCGGCGATCGCCGCCGATCCGAAGCCGGCCGCCGCGGCGAGTATCGTCGGGGCTAGGATCCAAGGGTCGGCGGACTTGACCGCTGAGACCGCCGCCGCCGCCGAGGCGGCGCCTCCGGCGAGCAGCGTAAGCGCGATTAATGAAATCATGGCTACAACTGTATTAGCAACGGGATCGATCTTCAAGGAACATGGCGAGCATGAAAATGGTATGTACCAGGTCGCGGCCAATAATATGACATGGAAATGGAGAAAATTGTGCAAATGGAGTGGGTTCGACGTTTGTAGACAATTGTCTACAAACCAAAATTATTGATTTCGGGCGTCGCTGGAACGAGACTTCGAAACGCGGCTGTCATGGCTCGATACGCGAGCGATATACGCGGCTTCCGCGGGATCACTGAATAGAATTCTGAATGCACGGATGTAACGCAGGTATGAAGCAGGTCGACGAGGAAACCAGGGAGATACTCGATTCGTTCATCGCCGAAGCGCTCGAACGCCTGGACGAGGCGGAAGACGCTCTCTCGAAGCTCGCGGACGGCGGCGACGCCTCCGGCCTCGGCTCCGTTTTCAGGCTCTTCCACTCGCTCAAGGGGAGCGCGGCGTTCCTGGACCTGGATAGTATCCGAGGCCTGACCCACGAGGCCGAGACGCTCATCGATTACTACGTCAAGGCCGAGCGTCCCCCGTCGCAGGAGAGCCTCGATATCGTCTACCAGACGATAGACCTGCTTCGAGCGCTCGTGGGGCGGGTGCAGGCGAGCTACGGCGACGATGGGCGCGAGGACGCCGTCGCGGCTCAGGTCGCCGCGATCAGGGCGAACGTCGAGGCCTCGAGGGCGGATGGATCGGGCTCCGCGCCGGAGCCGGCCCCCGAAGCCGAGCCGGCGCCTGAAGCCGATCCGGCGCCTCCGCCCGAGCGCCTGAACGAGATAGTCCTCAACGAGCTCGTCACGCGGGACATGACCGAGCGCTTCCTGGCCGAGAGCCTCGACCTCGTCGACCGCTTGGAATCGGGCGCGCTCGGGCTGCTGTCCGCCCCCGATCCGGCGGAGAGCGTCCACTCGATGTTCCGCGCGGTCCATACGATCAAGGGCAACGCCGGGTTCTTCGGCTACGGCCTGCTCGAGGGGCTATGCATGGAGGCGGAGGCCTTCCTGGACCGATGCCGCAAGGGCTCGACCGCGCCGAACGAGGCGTTCGTCAACGGGGCGCTGTCCCACGTCGACGCCCTGAACCGGGCCATGGCCTCGGTCTCGATCGTCGAGGGGGGCTACGGGGGCGATAGCGGCGCTGAAGGGAAGGGACCGGCCTTCCCGGCCCCCGCCGAGGCGTCGGCTGCCCCCGCCGGCGGCGCCGCGTATAAGCCCATCGGCGAGATACTCGTCGAGATGGGCGCGGCCGACCAGGAAGCGGTACGGCGGGCGCTCGACCAGCAGGAGAAGCCGCTCGGCGAGCTGCTGGTAGACAGCGGCGCGGCCACGCGCGAGGCGGTGGCCAGCGCCCTGGAGATCCAGCGCGGTATCGAGGCCAGGCCCGCCGCCCCGGCGGCCCGGGGAGAGGAGCTCCAGCGGCGCGACGTGCGCGTCGATACCGCCAAGCTCGACAAGCTGTTCGACCTCGTCGGCGAGCTGATCACGGCGGAGGCCATCGTCGTCAACAGCCCGGACCTCAAGGGGCTCCGGCTCGACCACTTCCAGAAGTCGTTCAACGCGCTCAACAAGATCTCCAGGGAGATCCAGGAGACCACGATGGTCATCCGGATGATCCCGATGGAGGGGCTCTTCAATAAGATGACGCGCCTGGTCCGCGACCTGTCGAGGAAATTCGGCAAGCCGGTCGATTTCCGCGTATCCGGCCAGGAGACCGAGATGGACAGGAACGTCATCGAGCAGATCTCCGACCCGTTGGTGCATATCCTCCGCAATTCCATAGACCACGGGCTCGAGTCGCCGGACGGGCGCGGGGCCGCGGGCAAGCCGGCGACCGGCGTCGTATCCCTGGACGCCAGGTACGAGGGCTCGGAGATATGGGTCAGCGTCAAGGACGACGGCAAGGGCCTCGACCGCGAGGCGATACTCGCCAAGGCGGCGGAGCGCGGCCTGCTCAAGGCCGACCCGGCTACCATCGAGGACCGAGACGCCTGGAACTTCATCTTCGAGCCGGGCTTCTCCACGGCCAAGGTCCTGTCCGAGGTGTCCGGCCGCGGCGTGGGGATGGACGTGGTCCGCAAGAACCTCGAGCGCATCAGGGGGGCGGTCGACGTGCGCTCGACGCCGGGGCAGGGCACCGAATTCGTACTGCGCATACCGCTGACGATGGCCATCATCGAGGGCATCACGGTGCGCGTCGGCGATAGCTCCTACTCGATCCCGCTATCGGACATCCTGGAATTCTTCCGCGCCGCCCCCGGCCAGCTGACGCTCGCCGCCGACGGGACCGAGACGGTCAACCTTAGGGGCGACGTCCTGCCGCTCGTCAAGCTGTGGCGGGTGTTCGGCGTGTCCGGCGCCGCCGAGCGGCCGGAGGACGGCATACTGCTCGTCGTCAAGGCCGGCGGCCGCAAGGCGGCGCTGCTGATCGACGAGGTCGTCGGCAATCAGCAGATCGTGATCAAGTCCCTTTCGGAGTATCTCGGCAAGATAGACGGCCTATCGGGCTGCTCGATACTGGGGGACGGGACGGTAAGCTTCATAATCGATACGGGCAAGCTGTTGTCCGCCGTACTGGAATAGCAGGCGCGGCGGCGCCGGAAGAGGCGCTCAAGGAGGAACGCATGAAGATCCTAGGCAAATTATTGGTCGGCTTCCTGGCCGTCGCGACGCTATGCGCCGTGGTCGGGCTGTCGGGCGTCAGCAACCTGCGCGACCTGAGGGGCTCGCTCGTCACGATAACCGACGAGACCATACCGTCGCTGCACCGGCTCGAGAGCCTCGAGAAGGAGCTGCTCGTCGTCAAGGTGGCGCTTCGGAATCTCGCTAATCCGTTCGTATACGAGGACGAGGAACTCGCCGAGAGCCAGTTCGCGAACATCGAGCGGGCGCGCGAAGTCTATAGGCCGCTGCTGCAGGAACTGGATAGCAAGGCCATGGTTCCCGAGGAGGCCGCGCTCTGGGAGGGCGTGAACGACAGGCTCGCCATCACGGTCTCCTACACCGACCGCGTCATCAAGTCCGCCCGCGCCATCCTCGGCGCCGACGATCCCGAGACCCGGGCGGCGATGCTGCGGGAGCAGTACGCCTTCGTCTTCGGCGAAGGGCGCCTGGTGCTGGACGAGTTCATCGCGAGCGTCGACGAGCTCCTCGAGTACGACCAGGACCTGTACGGGCGCCGTATGGCCGCCGATAGCGTCGCCGCGACGTCGACCGCCACGCTGGCCCTGCTGGGCCTGACCGTCGCGGCGTTCGTCGTGGCCGTCGCCCTCGGCGTCGTCCTGGGGCGATCGATCAGCGGATCGCTTCGCAAGGTCGTACTGACGCTCGACCGCATGGCCGCCGGCGACCTGTCGCAGAAGCTGGAGATCAGGAGCCGCGACGAGTTCATGCAGGTCCGCGAGTCCGTCGGCACCGTCCAGGAGACCGTCGAGGCCATCATCGCCGAGACCGGCAGGATAGCCGACCATATCGTGTCGGGGCGGCTGACCGAGCGCGCCGATCCGACCCGGTTCAAGGGCAAGTACAACGAGCTGGTATGCGGCGTCAACGAGACGGTCGAGGCGATGGTCGGCTTCATCGAGGCTATCCCGATGCCGGTGATGGCGATAGACAAGGATTTCCGCGTCATCTTCATGAACAAGGCGGGCGCGGCCCTGGGCGGCGCCACCGGCGAGCAGCTCGTCTCGGCGCGCAGGCAGTGCAGCGAGCTGTTCCGCACCGGCGACTGCAAGACCGAGGACTGCGCCTGCGCCAAGGCGATGCAGATCAACGGCCAGGCGCAGTCGCAGACCGAGGCGAGGCCCGGCGCTCACCGCCTCGACATCGACTACATCGGCGTCCCCATCCATGACCGCCAGGGCGCGGTCGTCGGCGCGCTCGAGATCGTGATCGACCAGACCGCCGTCAAGGCGGCCCAGCGCACGATGGAGAAGGTGAGCGCGTACCAGGGCGCGGAGATAGAGCGGGTCACGAGGAACCTCGGAAAGATAGCGGCCGGAGACCTCGGCTGCGACTTCGAGCTGGCGGAGGCCGACGAGGATACCGCGCAGGTGCGCGAGCGCTTCGCGACGATACGGGACGCGCTCAGGGCGTCGGTCGACGCGATCCATTCCCTCGTCACCGACGCCGACACGCTGGCCCAGGCCGCCGTCGACGGCCGCCTCCAGACCAGGGCCGACGCCGCCAGGCACCGCGGCGACTACCGGAAGATCATCGAGGGCGTCAACCGGACGCTGGACCTGGTCATAGCCCCGGTGAACGAGACCATAGAGATCCTGAAGCGCATGGCCGAGGGCGACCTGACCTCGGAGATGACCGGCGACTTCAACGGCGACTTCGACGTGCTCAAGTCGGCCATCAACGAGACGCTCGCGTCGATCAACGAGCTGCTCGGCCAGGTTACCCTGGCCGTCGAGCAGGTGGCCGCCGGTTCGCAGCAGGTGTCCCAGGCCAGCCAGGCGCTGTCGCAGGGAGCGACCGAGCAGGCCAGCTCCCTCGAGGAGATCACCTCGTCGATCACCGAGATAGCCGCCCAGACCAAGCGGAACACCGACAGCGCCGTCGAGATGAACGGCCTGGCGATGTCGGCCAGGGACGGCGCCGAGCGCGGCAACTCCCAGATGAGCGAGCTCGTGTCGGCGATGAGCGACATCAACAGCTCCGCCGAGGAGATCCGCAAGATAGTCAAGGCGATAGACGACATCTCCTTCCAGATCAACCTGTTGGCGCTCAACGCCAACGTCGAGGCGGCGAGGGCCGGTAAGTACGGCAAGGGCTTCGCCGTCGTGGCCGAGGAAGTGCGCAACCTGGCCGTCCGCTCGGCCGGCTCGGTCCAGGAGACCACCAAGATGGTCGACGACGCGATCGCCAATATCGCCAGGGGCAACGGGCTCGTCGACGTGACCGCCAAGCAGCTCCAGGAGATAGTCGGGGGCTCGGCGAAGGTAGCCGGCCTGTCCGAGGAGGTATCGACGGCCGGCAAGGAGCAGTCCCAGGGGCTCGACCAGATCAGCACCGGCCTGACGCAGATCGACCAGGTTACCCAGGCGAACACCGCCAGCGCCGAGGAGAGCGCCAGCGCCGCCGAGGAGCTGTCGAGCCAGGCGCAGCAGCTCAAGGCCATGCTCTCCAGGTTCAAGCTGCGGGCCAGGGAGGCCCGGCTGACCGACGAGGACGTGATGCGCATGCTGCAGTCGGAGATGGGCAGGCGCGGGCTTTCGAGCCGGTCGGGCATCACGCTCAGGCGCGACGCGGCCCCGGCCCCGGCTCCGACGCAGGCCGTAGCCAAGAAGCCGGCTATCGCCGCTAGGGCCGCGCGCGCGCCGATCAATCCCGCCGACGTTATAGCGCTGGACGACGATGACTTCGGGAAGTTCTAGGAAGGGGGAGACCGTGACGGAAGCCGTACGGCGCGACGCCCGGGACGACCTCTTCATCGACGACGCCGAGGACGAGGATACCCAGGCCAATAAGTACATGTTCTTCAGGATAGCCGGGGAGTCGTACGGCATAGGCATCCGCCATATCCTGGAGATCATCGAGCTGCAGCGCATATCCCAGGTGCCGGACATGCCCGCCTACGTCAAGGGCGTCATCAACCTGCGGGGCAAGGTGATCCCGGTCGTCGACCTGCGCCTGCGCTTCGGCCTGCCCGAGAGGGCCTACGACGACCGGACCTGCATCGTGGTGGCCGATATATCCGGCGCTACGATAGGCTTCATCGTCGATACGGTCGAGGAGGTCATCGAGATACCCGAGGCCCAGGTGGAGGAGGCTCCCAGGTTCCGCTCCCAGTCGGGCAAGGACCGGTACATCTCGGGCATGGGCAAGGTCGGGGAGGACGTGAAGATACTGCTCGACGTCGAGGCACTCGTCCGGGACGACGACGCGCGCGCCATCGCCGAGGCCGGGCGGGAGCCGTGAGCGACGTCCTGCTGCCGCTCCGCGACGGCGACTTCCGGTTCGTATCCGAGCTCGTCTACGCCCGGTTCGGCATACGCCTGACCGACCAGAAGCGTAGCCTGGTCGCCGGAAGGCTATCGAAGCGGGTGCGCCAGCTGGGCTTCTCATCGTTCACCGAGTACTTCGACCTACTGCGGACCGCCGGCGGGGCGGACGAGCTGTCCGAGCTGATAGACCGCGTCACGACCAACCACTCGTTCTTCTTCAGGGAACGCGACCACTTCGACGCGCTATCGCGCGAGATCCTGCCGTCCCTGATCGGCGGATCGGCCCGTAGCGGTTCGCCCGTCCGTATCTGGAGCGCCGGCTGCGCCGCGGGCGAGGAGCCGTACACGATAGCGATGCTGATCTCGCAGGCGATGTCCAGGACGCCGGGGGCCGGCTCCGTGGACGCGGGCGTGCTGGCCACCGACATCTCGATGGCCGCCCTGCTCGAGGCCAAGGCCGGCGTCTACGCGGAGTCCAAGCTCCGGGAGCTGCCCAGGGAGTTACGATCGCCGTACCTGAGGCCCGCCGGCCCCGACGCCTGGTCCGTATCGCCCGCGGTGCGGTCGCTGGTACTGTTCAAGCGGCTCAACCTGATGCGCGAGCCCTATCCGTTCAAGTCGCGCTTCGACGTGGTGTTCTGCCGCAACGTCATGATCTACTTCGACCCGCCGTCGCGCGCGAGGCTCGTCGAGTCGATCTATCGCGTGGTCAAGCCCGGAGGATGGTTCTTCATAGGCCATTCCGAGAGCCTGCCTCGCGAGTCGTGCCCGTTCGCCTACGTACGGCCGGCCACGTACCGGAAGGAAGGCGCTTGATGGGCCCGTCGCTCAGGAGCCTCGGATACAGGATAGTCGCGATAGCCAACCAGAAGGGAGGCGTCGGCAAGACGGTCACCGCGCTGAACCTGGCCGCCGGGCTGGCCAGGGCAGGCCAGCGCGTGCTGGTCGTGGACGGCGACCCGCAGGGCAACCTCACGCTGATCCTGGGGCGGCGGCCCGTTCCCGCCGCCGGGGACTCTGGCGACGGGAACGGCGCCCCTTCGAGGGCGCGCAGGCCGGCGCCCCGCGACCTGGCGGGCCTGTTCGGCGCGATAGCCGCCCGGGAGCGCGTGCCCGTCTCCGATTTCATCGAGAAGGGCGTGCGGCGCGGGCTCGACCTGCTGCCGTCGCGCAATCGGCGCATGAGGCTGGAGCTCGGCGACTCGGACATACTGGCCGCGGCCCCGGGCTTCGCCTCGCTCCTGTCCAGGCTCGCCGAGCGCTACGACTGGATCGTCGTCGACACGTCGCCGTCCAACGGTCCGCTGGAGCGAGCCCTGATAGCGGCCTGCCAGGCCGTCGTCATACCGCTCGAATTCCAGCTGTTCTCCGTCTCCGGCCTCGAGGCGATCCTGGCGGAGGTGCGGGAGTGCGCGGCGGCGTTCGGGCGGGAGATCCGGGCCCACGCGCTCGTCTTCGTGAAGGCGGAGAACAAGGTGGGCCGCGTCGAGGAATATCGCAGGGTGTTCTCGAGGTTCAGGACGCCCGTGTTCGAGATATGCAAGTCGGAGTACGTCCCTCGCTCGATCGAGCGCCGCAGGACCCTCTGGGAAGCCGCTCCGGCGAGCTACGCCGCGCGCGACTACGCGCGGATCATAGACACGTCCTTCTTGGGGTAACGAGATGGCAAAGAAGACGAACGAGGCGCTCGAGCGAGAGCGGATGGCCGAATCGATCGCGATGAAGCTGCCGGCCGACTCCGGCGGCTACTCGCTGTCCGCGGCCACGGCCGGTCCCCTACGGCGGGCGCTGCGCGGGGTTTGGGCGGTGGCCTTCCACGAGGTCGGCGGGGAGCCGTTCGTGGATCGCGTCGCGGCCCGAAGCCTCAAGGGCGCCGCGCTCGCCGATATAGCCTATAGGGCCCTGTACGATTTCAAGGATTCCTTCTGCGTGAAGCGCGTCGATATCGACGGCACGGCCGAGCTGCCCGGAGGCGGCGTCCCGTACGGATTCAGGCAGCGCCTGACGCTCTCCTGGGACCTCGAGGGGGCCGAGCGCCTGCGGGTCCGCCCCGAGATGGGCTACCAGTGCACCTCGCTCGACGGGGCGCCCGCGGCCGTCAAGGAACTGGAGCCGGGCTCGGACGACCAGCTGATCCTATTCAGGCTCGACGGGGACGAACTCGTTCTCGAGGAGGGCGACGACGTCAAGCGCCTGAGGAGGCTCGCGTGAGCGCGGTCCGGCGAGTCCGCGCGCTCATCGTCGACGACTCGGCGATCGCGCGGGACCTGCTCGAGCGGGGGCTGTCGCTCGACCCGGGTATCGAGGTGGTCGGCAAGGCCTCCGACGCGTACTCGGCGCGCGACAAGATCGTGTTCCTGAAGCCGGACGTCGTCACGCTGGACGTCGAGATGCCGAAGATGGACGGCCTAGCCTTCCTGCGCAAGCTGATGCCGCAGTATCCGCTGCCGGTCATCGTGGTGTCGGCCGTGACGGCGGAGGGATCTCGGAAGGCCCTGGAGGCGCTCGAGGCGGGCGCCTTCGATATCGTCGCGAAGCCGAGCGCCTACGACGCGTTCGGCCTGAAGGCGATGGTCGCCGAGCTGGCCGAGAAGGTCAAGGCGGCGGGCCGGACCGAACCGGGGAAGATACGCCCGCTCGCCGGAGGCCTGGCGCGGCCGAGCCCGAGCGCCGGCCGCCCCGCGCACGACCGACGCTTCCGAGGCCGGCCGGTCGGGAAGGTCATAGCGCTCGGCGCCTCCACCGGCGGCACGGTGGCGCTGTCCAAGGTGGTCACGGCCCTGCCGGCGGACTCGCCGCCCGTGCTCATAGTGCAGCACATGCCGCCGGTGTTCACCAGGATGTTCGCCGAGTCGATGGATCGCCAGTCGGCCGTCCGCGTCAAGGAGGCCGAGGACGGGGAAGAGCTCGAGCGCGGTACCGCCCTCGTCGCCCCGGGGGACCTGCACCTGACCGTGGTCCGGTCGGGCCGGCGGCTCGAGGCGCGGCTCGACGACGGGCCGAAGGTCAGCGGGCACAGGCCGTCGGTCGACGCGCTGTTCCTGTCGGCGGCCGAGGCCGTCGGCCCTGACGCCGTGGCCGCCCTGCTTACCGGCATGGGACGGGACGGCGCCGACGGGATGCTGGCGCTCAGGCGATCGGGGGCGCGCTGCGTAGCCCAGGACGAGCCGAGCTCCGTCGTGTTCGGCATGCCCAGGGAGGCGTGGGAGAACGGGTCGGCCGAGACGCTGGTGCCTATCGAGCTGATGGCCCGCGAGATCATGGCCAGGGTCGGCGCCCGGGCCGCCGGGAGGGCGTGATGGCGATCCTGAACGTCGGCATAGGCGAGTGGAAGGTGTCTTCCGATCCCCAGGACCTCATCAAGACCTACGCCCTCGGCTCGTGCGTCGCGGTCCTCATCTACGACGCCAGCCTCCGCCTGGGCGGCCTGATCCACGTCGCGTTGCCCGACTCGACCGTCGACCGCGAGTCGGGCAGGAAGCCCGCCGGCTACTACGCCGACGTCGGCTTGCCGCTGATGATCGAGGAGCTGAAGTCGAGGGGCGCGGTAAGGGCGCACGTCTGGGTGAAGCTGGCCGGCGGCAGCAGCGTGATGGACGCCGCGGGCCTGTTCGACATCGGCAAGCGCAACATCCTCGCGGTCAAGAAGCAGCTGTGGCGCAGCACCCTCGGCCCGATCGCCGAGGACGTCGGCGGGGCCATCAGCAGGACCGTCACGCTGGCGGTGGCCGACGGCGGGACCACGCTGTCCTCCGGTTCGAGAACCTGGTCTATTTAGGGGAGGCGCCCATGAAGGACTTCAAGTCGATCCTGATCGTCGACGATTCGTCGACGTCCCGGATGATCGTGCAACGCTGCCTCGAGATGACGGGCCTGGCCGAATGCCGGTTCTCGTACGCCGAGGACGGCCTGAGCGCCCTATCGGCGCTGCGTAAGGATCCCGGCGCCTACGACCTCATAGTCACCGACCTGAACATGCCCAAGATGGACGGCGTCACGTTCGTGCGCCTCGTCAAGAACGACCCGGCCACCGCTTGGATATCGGTGATAGTCGTCTCGAGCATAGCGGACGGAGGGCTCGAGAGCGAGCTGACGGGGCACGGGGCCGCGGCCGTCATAAAGAAGCCGGTCTCGCCGGCCAAGCTGGCGGCAGCGATAGGGGGCATTGCGTGAACGACGACGCGGAAGCGATCGAGACGGCCGACGCGCTCTTCAGGGCGACGTCGGAGGTGTTCGCCGGGATGGTCTTCATGGACGTCTCGAGGGCGGGCGAGGGCGCGGCCGAGACCGGGGAGATAGCGGCCGCTATCGACATACTGAAGCCGCTCTCGTGCAGGCTCGAGCTGCGCATGCCGAGGGCCCTGTACGCCGGCATCGTCGAGCTCCTCGGCTCGGGCGACGCCGACGCCGCCGACGAGCCGGAGGACGCGGTGCTGGAGATGGTCAACGTACTGGCCGGATCGTTCATCAGCGAGCGTTTCGGGCCCGGCGCCGACATGAAGCTGGAGCTGCCCCGCTACCTGTACGGGGAGGACCGGGCCTCGGGCGTCCCGATCGCCGGCGTCGGCTGCGACGCCGAGGGAGAGCCGTTCTCCGTGCTCCTGACGTCCGTCCGCTACCGATATTGAGCCCGGAGGCGCCGAAGGCCCCCCGCGGTCGCGGGGAGGCCTTCGATCGAGCCGCCCGGGTCGTTTATTTCTTGTCCTGAACCTTAGATTTTTCCTTGTTTATCTTCTGCTCGAGCGTATCAATCAGCTTGTCCATCCCCGCCGCCAGGTCGAAGTCCGTCTCCTGCACGTGGGCGCTCGAGCCCCAGCGGAAGTTGACGGTGCATTCGCACTTGAACTGCTTCTCCTTGGTGAACGAGAACAAGAGGTCGACGATCAGGTCCTTCGCGTACGCGATGCGCTCAAGCTTCTTGTCCAGGTAAGCCCTGCTCGGTTCGCCGAGGTCGAAGTGCACGGAACGGACGTCAATAGTCATGCAAGCCTCCTTGTGCCGGTCGGACCGGCTGATTGCGCCTAGCCGCGCTTGCGGCCGAACGATGAATCCATGTTCAACTCGCTTCGATACTTGGCCACTGTCCTCCTCGCTAATTTAATGCCTTTTCGGGCCAGTATGTCGGTTATGTCCTGGTCGGACATCGCGTTCGTCTCGTTCTCGATGATCTCCTTGATCACCTGCTTGACGCCGCCCTTGGAGAACCTCGAGCCGCCGGAGCCGGAGCCGGAGATGCTGTTCGTGAAGAAGTACCGCAGCTCGTAGATGCCCCAGTCGGTCTGGACGTACTTCTTCCCGGCGATGCGCGAGATGGTCGTCTCGTGGACGCCTACCTCTCCGGCGATGTCCTTGAGCGTCAGCGGGGCGAGGTACTTGGGCCCCCGCGCGAAGAACGGGCGCTGGAACTCGACGATGGAGCGCACCACCTTGAGCAGGGTGCGGTTACGCTGCTGGATGCTCTGGATGAACCAGCGCGCCTTGCGGATGTTGTCCTTGACGAAGGCGTCCGTCTCCTTGTCGTGCTTCTCCCCGGATAGCCGGTCGAAGAACGGGTTGATGCCGATGACGGGTATCTCCTCGTCGTTGATGACGATGACGAACTCGCCGTCCTTGAGCTTGACCTGCACGTCCGGGGTGACGTACTTGGTCTCCTCGGCCGAGTAGAGCCTGCCGGGGAAGGGGTTCAGCCCCTTGATGAAGCCCAGGGCCGCCTCGAGCTCGTCGTCGTCGAGCTTGAGCCGCTTCTGTATATCCTGGTGCTTCCCCCGCTCGAGCAGGTCCATGTGATCGCCGATGATCTCCAGCGCCCCGGGAGGAGCGTCCGGGGCCTGCCCGGCCTGGACGAGCAGCGATTCCCTGAAATCCTCGGTGCAGGCGCCGATCGGCTCCAGGCGGCGGATCACGGCCATCACCTTGTCGACGGCCGCCTTGGAGAAGCCCTTGCAGAGCAGGTACGGGTCCTCCTTGTGGAAACCGTCGGCGTTCAGGTTCTGGACGAGGCGTTCGCCTATCTCGCGCTGGGACGGGGTGATGGGCTGGAGCCGGAGCTGCCACAGGAGGTGCTCCTGGAGCGTCTCGGGGTAGGTGATCGCCCCCTCGAGGAACATGCGCTTCGAGTCCGAGTCGTCGTCCCCAGAACGGCTGTAGCCCGGATCGGAGCTGTTCTCGAAGCGCTGGATGGCCTCCGACTCCGATTCGCGCTCCTCGGGGATGGACTCGAGCGACATCGTGGACCGGTCCTCGAGCACCTCGAGGGCGGGATTCGCCTCGATCTCCTGTTGTATCTCTTCCTTCAGCTCCTGGAGGGGTAGGGCCATGAGCCTGATGGACTGGATCATCTGGGGACTGAGCTTCTGCCTCTGTTCCTGGATGATCGATGGTCTCTGGAACTGCAAGTACGATCCTTTCGTGGCGGCGATACGAGGCGACGGGCGACTACCCTCGAGCTAAATGGTAAAGCATCGCCGGCCAAAGTCAAGCCGCACGATAGGCGGCCAGGGCGCCAGAACCTACAAGAACCGTGCCTATTTTCACGATTATTCGCTAAAGAAGGCTCCAAGTGGCTTGACGCTTCAAAATCGCCCTTATTACTTTACATGATACCAGCCGCACGGCTCCCAGCGTCAAGCGAGTCAGATGACCCTGGGGTATCATCATCGTAGAGCGAGGCCATGTCTAAACACAAGCACCAGGATATAACGGAAACGCCGAACGAGGGCCAGGTTACGGATCGACCGACGGATCAGGAGGCCGGAGGCCCGGCCAGGGCCGAGCCCGATAGCGGCGCCGGGGCCATAGAGGCCAGGGCGACGGCCGCGGAAGAGAGGGCCTCGGCCGCGGAAGCCAAGGCCGCCGCCGCGGAGTCCAGGGCCGCCGAGCTGGAGGCCGAGGTCTCGTCCCTCAAGGACCAGTACCTGCGCAAGCTGGCCGATTACGAGAATTTCCGCAAGCGCATGTTCAGGGAGAAGGAGGACGCGGTCCAGTACGCGAACTCCCAGATACTCGGCGACCTCGTGGCCGTGCTCGACGATTTCGAGCGGGCCATCAAGAGCTCGGAGCTGTCGAGGGATTTCTCGTCGCTGCACGACGGGGTCGGCATGATCCAGAAGAACCTGCTGTCGACGCTTGCCGGTAAGTACGGGCTGACCCATTTCGAGTCGGTCGGCGCCGCGTTCGACCCGAACGTGCACGAGGCCGTGATGAGCGAGCCGGGCGACTGCCCCGAGCCGACCGTCGTCGAGGAATTCATAAAGGGCTACAAGCTGCGCGACCGCGTGCTGCGGAGCGCCAAGGTCAAGGTACGCATGCCCCGCCCGAGCGGGGATTCGAACGAAAAAACCGCGCCAGAGGCGAAGGCATAAGGAGCATCCCATGGGAAGGATAATCGGAATCGATCTTGGAACGACCAATAGCTGCGTGTCGGTGATGGAGGGCGGCGAGCCCCTCGTCATCGCGAACTCCGAAGGGCAGCGGACCACCCCGTCCATCGTCGGCTTTACCGGCAAGGGCGAGCGGGTCGTCGGCCAGCCGGCCAAGAACCAGATGATCACGAACCCGGAGAACACCGTATACTCGATCAAGCGCTTCATGGGGCGCCGCTTCGAGGAGGTGCAGAACGAGATCAGCCTGGTCCCGTACAAGGTCGTCGCCCACCAGAACGACGTACGCGTCGACGCCGCCGGCAAGCTGTACAGCCCCCAGGAGGTCAGCGCCTTCATCCTGCAGAAGATGAAGAAGACCGCCGAGGACTACCTCGGCGAGGCGGTCACCGAGGCCGTGATCACGGTGCCCGCGTACTTCAACGACGCCCAGCGCCAGGCGACCAAGGACGCCGGCCGCATCGCCGGCCTCGAGGTCAAGCGCATCATCAACGAGCCGACCGCCGCCAGCCTCGCGTACGGCTTCAACAAGGACCAGAAGAAGGAGAAGACCATCGCCGTGTACGACCTCGGCGGCGGCACCTTCGATATATCGATACTCGAGCTCGGCGAGGGCGTCTTCGAGGTGAAGAGCACCAACGGCGACACCCACCTCGGCGGCGACGACTTCGACCGCCGCGTCATGCAGTGGCTCGTCGACGAGTTCAAGAAGGACTCCGGCATCGACCTGTCCAAGGACAAGATGGCCCTGCAGCGCCTCAAGGAGGCCGCCGAGAAGGCCAAGATCGAGCTGTCGAACGTCCAGCAGGCCGACATCAACCTGCCGTTCATCACCGCCGACGCGTCCGGCCCCAAGCACCTGCAGAAGAGCCTGACCCGCGCCGCGTTCGAGCGCCTGATCGAGGACCTGCTCGAGAAGTCCAAGGAGCCCTGCCGCAAGGCGCTCAAGGACGCCGGGCTGACCGCGAGCCAGGTCGACGAGGTGATCCTCGTCGGCGGCTCGACCCGCATCCCGAAGGTCCAGCAGATCGTCAAGGACCTGTTCGGCAAGGAACCGTCCAAGGGCGTCAACCCCGACGAGGCCGTGGCCGTCGGCGCCGCGATCCAGGGCGGCATCCTCGGCGGCGACGTCAAGGACGTGCTGCTGCTCGACGTGACCCCGCTGTCGCTCGGCATCGAGACGCTCGGCGGCGTGTTCACCAGGCTGATCACCCGCAACACGACCATCCCGTGCCGCAAGAGCCAGATCTTCAGCACGGCGGCCGACAGCCAGAGCACCGTGTCGATCCACGTGCTGCAGGGCGAGCGCGAGATGGCCACCCAGAACCGCACGCTCGGCCGCTTCGACCTGGACGGCATCCCGCCGGCCCCGCGCGGCGTGCCGCAGATCGAGGTGACCTTCGACATAGACGCCAACGGCATCGTCCACGTGTCCGCCAAGGACCAGGGCACCGGCAAGGAGCAGAAGATACGCATCGAGGCCTCCTCCGGGCTCAACGACGCCGACATCGATAAGATGGTCAGGGAGGCCGAGGCCCACGCCGAGGAGGATAAGCGCGAGCGCGAGCGCGCCGAGGCGCGCAACGAGGCCGACACGCTGATCTATTCCACCGAGAAGTCGCTGAAGGACTACGGCGACAAGGTCAGCGCCGAGGAGCGCTCCGCCATCGAGGCGGCCGTCGCCGACCTCAAGAAGGCCGTCGAGGCCAACGAGGCCGAGCAGATGAAGGAGAAGATCGAGGCGCTCAAGCAGGCCTCGTACAAGCTGGCCGAGCAGATCTATAAGCAGTCGTCGGCCGGCGCTCCGGGCGCCGAGGCCGGCCCCGAGGCGGCCGCGGGCGACGCGGGCCAGGCCTCCGGTACCGGCGGCGACGCCGGCGCCGAGGACGCCGACTACCGCGTCGTCGACGACGACGACAAGAAATAACCGATCGAATATACAATATGGCCACGGAGGCACGAAGGCACGGAGAAGAGAAAGGTAAGAGAAATGTGAAGAGAGCGAATAAGCATCTGTTTAGATGCTTTCTAAGCTTTCTTCCATTTTCTTACCTCCGTGTCTCCGCGCCTCCGTGGTTGATTTCGTCGATAAGGACAAACCGTGGCTAAGCGAGACTATTACGAGGTCCTGGGCGTGCAGAAGAACGCCAGCAAGGACGACATCAAGAAGGCGTACAGGCGGCTGGCCATCCAGAACCACCCGGACAAGAACCCGGGCGACAAGGCTGCCGAGGAGCGCTTCAAGGAAGCCACGGAAGCCTACGAAGTCATGTCGGACGACCAGAAGCGGGCGGCCTACGACCAGTTCGGCTTCGCCGGCGTCGACAGCATGGGCGGCCAGGGCGGCGGCCAGGACTTCACCAACATCTACCGGGACTTCGAGGATATCTTCGGCGGCTTCGGCGACTTCTCGAGCATCTTCGACAACCTGTTCGGCGGCGCCCGCTCGTCGGGCGGCGGCCGCAGGCGCGGCGAGCCGCCGCGCGGATCGAACCTGCGCTACGACCTGGAGCTGAGCTTCGAGCAGGCCGTCTTCGGCGCGACCGTCGAGATATCGTACAGCCACGACGAGGGCTGCGGCGCCTGCTCCGGCTCGGGCTCCGAGGCCGGCGGCGGCCGCAAGGTCTGCCCGACCTGCCAGGGCTCGGGCCAGGTACGCCGCAGCTCCGGCTTCTTCTCGATCGCCAGCCCCTGCCCGAACTGCGGCGGCGAGGGCTACGTCGTCGACAAGCCGTGCAAGGCCTGCGGCGGCTCCGGGCTGACCAAGAAGAAGCAGAAGCTCAAGGTGACCATCCCGCCGGGCATCGACGACGGCAAGCGCCTGTCGGTACCGGGGCAGGGCGACGCCGGCCAGAACGGCGGACGGCCCGGCGACCTGTACGTGTTCATCCACGTCAAGCCGCACGAGTTCTTCGAGCGCGACGGCTACGACCTCTACTGCGCCGTGCCCGTCTCGGTGATGAAGGCCACGCTCGGCGGCGAGATCACCGTCCCGACGATAGACGGCAAGCGGGTCAAGGTGACCGTGCCCGCCGGCTCGCAGCACGGTAAGATGCTCCGCCTGCGCGAGGAGGGGGTGCCCGGCGCCGGCGGCAGCGCCAAGCGCGGCGACATGTACATCAAGCTGATGGTCGAGGTGCCGCAGAAGCTGTCGAAGCGCGGCCGCGAGCTGCTCGAGGAGCTGGTGCGCGTCGAGGGAGACGTGACCGAGCCGAAGCCGATCAGGCTGTCGGACCTGAAGTAGCGTCCTGCGCCGGATGCGATGAAGCCCCGGGCTCCATCGGAGTCCGGGGCTTCGACGTATCCGGGCGAGCCTAGGGAAGCACCCCGGTGACGGAGTATCCGGCCTTCTCGACGGCGCCGCGCAGCATGTTCGAGTCCGGCGCGTCGCCCTCGACCACCGCCTTGCCCTCGGTCACGTCCACCGTCGCGGACGATACGCCCGCGACTTCCTCGAGGGCCTTCTTGACCCGCATGGCGCAGTGCCCGCAGCTCATGCCCTCGATGGTCAGTATCTTCTTCATACGCTCTCCTTCGTCTTATATACCCCTATGGGGTATAATATACAGCGAAGACGGACGAATGTGAACAGGCGATCTCAGTATCCGGCCGACGCCGCCTTGACCGCGGCGAGCGCCTTCGCGTAGTCGGGTTCCTGCTTGATCTCGGGCACCTGCTCGACGTAGGCCACGCGGCCGGCGGCGTCGGCGACGACGACCGCCCGGGCCAGGAGCCCCGCCATCGGCCCGTCGACCAGCTCGACGCCGTAGTCCTCGCCGAAGGACCGGCCGCGCAGCTCCGACAGCGTTATGACCGCGTCGATGCCCTCGGCCTCGCAGAAGCGCCTCTGCGCGAACGGCAGGTCGCGGCTGACGGTCAGCACCAGGGCCCCGCCCGTCTCCTTGATCCTCGTATTGAAGGCCCTGGCGCTAGCCGCGCAGACCCCCGTGTCGAGGCTCGGCACGATGTTGAGCACCAGGACCTTGCCCTTGAAGTCGGCCAGCGAGACGTCCGACAGGTCGGACCTGGTGAGCCTGAAGTCCGGGAGCCTCGAGCCGATCCCAGGGAGCTCTCCCGAGCTGTGGACTGGGTTGCCGCCGAGCGTGATGGTAGCCATAAGAACCTCCGGTATGGCGCTGGAGCGCTTGTACTGAAAGTACGGCTAATTCCTTGCGCGATCAAGTCCGACGGACGGCCGATCCGAGCTTGCCGATAGCCGCGTTGCGGGGTATGCTGGCCCATGGCCATGCACGTTCCGTACGCCAAGCCTGTCACCATAGCCTACCCGGACGTGGGCCTTCGCGAGCCGACCGTATCGCGATGTATCCTCGGCGTGGCCAGGTCCGTCCTGGGCGCGTACCTGAGGTTCGCGCTCGGCTTCGAGCGCGTCGAGCTGCGCGGGGGCGACGAGTTGGCCGAGGCTTTCGCCGGGGCGCTCTCGGGCGAGCGGCGGCTTATCCTCGCGTTCCGCCATCCGTACGGCGACGAGCCCCAGCTCCTGTCGTGGGCCTTCCTCCGCGGCGTCGAGCGCGAGGCGTCGCGGGCCGGCGTGCGGCTGCCCGCCCGGCCGCACGCGGTGTTCGTGCACGGCTACGAGGTGCCCAGGTGGGGCGGCGCCCCGATCCGCTGGCTGCTGCCGCGCGTCGGCGCGATGCCGGTGCACCATAGCAAGATGGACTCCGCCGGCATGGCCAGGATACGCGCCGCCATCGAGGACGGCCCGTACCCGCTGGCCCTGTCGCCGGAGGGCCAGGTGAGCTATACGGCCGACGGCGTGCCGAGGCTCGAGCCGGGCGCGGCTCGGCTCGGCCTCCAGGCGGCGGACCGGCTCGCCAAGGCCGGGCGCGCGGCCCGCGTGGAGCTGATGCCTATCTCGGTGCGATACCGCTACGGGCCGCGCGCCCGGCGCTCGCTGCTACGGCTCCTGGCCCGGCTGGAATCCTTCGTCGGCGTCCGGGCCGGAAGCGCCGGCGAGCCGGTCGTCGGCCGGCTGGAACGCTGCCTCGAGGCCGTCCTGGCGGAGGCCGAGCGCCAGTACGGCCTCGGGCCGGCCGACGCGGCCGGCGCTACGGACGGAGCCGAGCGCGGCGTCGCGGCGAGGGTCGGCGCCGTGGTCGAGGCGGCCCTGAGCGCCGGGGAGCGCATCCTGGGTATCGGGCGGGGCGCCGGCGACCAGGTAGAGCGGCTGTACCGTATCAGGCAGATAGGCTGGGACCGCGTGTTCCTGCCGCCGGAGGAAGACCCGATGAGCGTCTCCGGGCTCAGGCGAGCGGTGCTGGACCGGAGGGCCGGCGAGGCCTGGTACGCGATGCGGCACATGGAACTGGCCGACTTCGCCTGGTACCTCCGCTCGGGGCCTCCCGCCGCCGACGGCGGCGCGACGAGCGGGCCCCTAGTCGAATTCGCCCAGAACCTATGGGACTTCGCGAACAGGCTGGCCGGCGGAGCCATATCCGGGCGCCGCGAGGTGAGGCCGAAGCGGGCCGTCGTCGTCGCCTCGCCCCCGATAGACCTGAGCGCCAGGCTCGAGGAGTACAGGCGGGACAGGAAAGCCGCCCAGGCGGCCGTCACGGACGAGCTGGCGCGATCGTATAAGGCATGCATAAAGGAGTTGATAGATGAAGAGCGCGGTTGATTCGGCCGGGCGCCTGCCCGTCCGCACGAAAGTAGGCTTCGGCATAGCAGACCTGGGCGGTAACCTTTTCTTTACCGCTATGGGCTTCTGGTCCATGTTCTACCTGACCGACGGAGTCGGGATCCCGGCCGCGATGGCCGGCGTCGCCGTGATGATAGGCAAGATCTGGGACGCGGTGACCGACCCGATGATGGGCTATATCTCCGACCGGACGGATACGAGGCTCGGCCGGCGCAGGCCGTACATCATCTTCGGCGCGGTGCCGCTGATGGCGGCGATGGTCTATTTCTTCAAGGTCCCAGGCTTCACGAACCCGGTCGCGCTGACCGTCTGGGCGACCGTCGCGCTCTGCCTCCTCAACACCGCCTACACCGTGGTCAACGTGCCGTACGCGTCGCTGACGCCGGAGCTGACCAAGGACTACAACGAGAGGACCAGCCTGAACGGCTACCGCTTCGGGTTCGCCGCCGTCGGCACGATGCTCGGCGCCAGCATCGTCCAGCCCATCCTCGGGATGGCCGAGACGAAGGCCGCCGGCTACCTGCTCGTCGGCCTGATCTTCGGGGCGGTGATGGCCGCGACCTCGCTCGTCACCGGCTTCTCGGTGCGCGAGCGGCACCGCGAGGGCGACATCCCGCACGGCTTCATCAAGACCTACTCGTCGGTATTCAAGAACCGACCGTACCTGATACTCCTGTTCACCTACGCGCTCAACCTGACCGGCCTCAACTTCCTGCAGGGCATCCTGGCCTATTACTTCAAGTACATCGTCGGGAACGAGGCGATGACGACGCTGGCGATGGTGCTGCTGATCGGCGTGGCGATGGTCTTCATCCCGATATCGGTGGCCATATCCAAGAAGGTCGGCAAGAAGATCGTCTACCAGCTGTGCTTCGGCACGCTATCGGCCGTCTGCGCCGTTATCTTCCTCTTCGGCCACCTGATGCCGATGCCGGCCCTGCTCGTCGTGATGGCCTTCGGCGGCGTGGGCATCGGCTTCGGCTACGTGCCGCCGTACGCGATGCTGCCGGACGCCATCGAGGTGGAGGCGGCTAGGAGCGGCAAGCGCAACGAGGGCGCCTATTACGGCATCTGGACCCTGATGTCCAAGCTCGGCACCTCGGCCGCCACGGCCCTGCTCGGCTTCGTGCTCGCCCTGGCCCGCTACGTTCCGGACGTGACCCAGGCGCCGCGCGCGCTGTTCGCTATCAGGCTGCTCGTCGGCCCGATCCCGATGGTGTTCCTGATCGGCGCCGCCGTGCTCGTGCAGTTCTACCCGCTCGACGAGATGACCTACGAGGCCATGATAGCCGGCTCTAAGGACGAGGGGCGGTCGGCGACCTGAGCCGCGTCGGATACCCGGGGCGCGTCGGCGGCCCTGGCCTCCGCGGCGACCTGAAGCGCCTCGTAGCCGAGGGCCCTGGCGGCTTCTACCCGTATCGCGAGGCTCCTGCCCGAGTCCAGGTAGAAGCCGCCGTTAACGAAGCGGCCGCGCACCGGGCCGAGGCCGCTCTCGCGGACCTCGACGTAGGCCTCGGCCCAGGCAGGGTAGTCGCGGCGCGATAGCCTAGGCGGCCCGGCGACCGGGCGGCCGCTCGGATCGATAGCGCCGGCCACCTCGTCGATGCCTATCGTCGGCGGCGCGGCCTGGGCCGCCGTGTCCGGGGCCGCGAGGAGGCGCAGCTCGGGCCGGCCCAGTCCCATGCGCTCGTACAGCCCGCAGAGCCCGGCGATAAGCCTGCCGAGCGCCGATCGCAGCCGGGATCGCCTGAGCGCCGCGCGGAATTCGGCCCGCAGCTCCAGCTCCTCGTACGCCTCGAGCGGCGCCGGCAGCGGCGATACGATCCCTAGGTACGGTTCATTGCCGATCGTCGATTTCATGGGATACCTCCAGTCAATAAATGCAACCGGTTGCAAAAACTATTAAAAAAAACGCTCGAACCTCAGGCCGAATCGCGCTTGATCAGCTCGACCGGCACGACCGCGCCCTCGACGACGCCGCGCTCGATGCTCGCCACGAGGCGGCTCGCGAGCGTGCGCCCGGTGTCGGCTATGTGCTGGCTGATCGTCGTCAGCGACGGCGTCGTGTACGACGAGACGAACAGATCGTCGTAGCCGACGACGGCGACGTCGTCCGGTACCCGCCTGCCCCTCGCCGCGAGCGCGCGCATCGCGCCTATCGCCATCATGTCGCCGGCGCAGAATACCGCGTCTATCGAGCCGTCCCGGTCGAGCAGCTCGTTCATCGCGGCGAAGCCGGACGGCTCCGAGAAGTCCCCGAAGGCCTCGAGCCCCGGCGAATGGACGGAGCCGCCCCCCGCCAAGGTCTCCGAGAAGCCGAGCAGCCGCTGCACCACCTCGCTGTCGTCCATCGACCCGCCGATGAAGGCGATGCGCCGGCGGCCCGAGGCCAGGAGATGCTCGCCGGCCAGGCGGCCGCCGAGGCGGTTGTCGGTGGATACGGAGCAGCACGGATCCTCGTCGCACGAGCCCCAGACGGTGAACGGGGCCTCTAGGTCGACGAGGGCCTGCACGTGCCGCCGCTTATTCTCGTAGGTCATCAGGATGAAGCCGTCCACGCGGCCCGAGCTCAGGTACTCCTCGGCCCAGTCGCTCCGCGCCCCGTCGGCCTGGACGATCAGCATGCCGTAGCCGAGCTCGTGGAGCCCGGTCGCCGCCCCGCCCATGATCTCCAGGCTGAACGGCGACTGGAGGCCGCATTCGGGGTCGTAGGCGTCTATGACGAAGGCGACGGTCCGGCTCGCGCGAGTCGAGAGGGCGCGGGCGGTGACGCTCGGCCTGAAGCCGTACTCGTCGGCGAGCGCGACGATCTTCTCCTTCGTGGCGACGCCGACGAGGGGACTGTCGTTGAGCGCCCGCGAAACGGTGGACTTCGAGACGCCGGCTAACCTGGCGATGTCGTCGATGGACCTCAGTCGTGGCTTCTTCATTATGCAACCGGTTGCAATTTACTCCCGCAACGAGCGCCTGTCAAGAGCGAATAACGGCGTTCGTCGAATCGTCACTTGCCGAATCGACGGATCAATCTTTACATTTGTATAATGCCGAACCACAGCGCTCTCGCGGCCGTCATGTTCGTCGAGTTAGCCGATTTCCCCGATATCCTGGCCTCGAGCGAGCGAGACGCGCTGTCCCTGCTCGGCGATTACCGCGGCCTGGCCGACCCCATCGTCGCCGATCACTCCGGCGAGATAGTCGACGCCACGAATTCGGAGCTATTGGTCGTGTTCTCGAGCGCGGTAGCGGCGGTGCAGTGCGCCCTGCTCCTGTCGCTGTCCCTGGCGCCGCTGTCCGCGGAAGCCAGGGCCGGGGCCAAGGCGAAGGCGCGCGTCGGCCTGCACCTGGGCGAGATTTGGAGGGACTCGGGCCGCGTCTACGGCAACGGCGTCAACGTGGCCGCCCGCGTGATGCAGGCCGCGCCGGCCGGCGCCGTCTACCTGTCGGAGGACGTGTTCCGTCAGGTAAGCGGAAAGCTAGACCTGAGCTCCAGGCCCGTAGGCGCCGTATCGATGAAGAACATCGACAGGCCGATAGCGCTGTACGAGCTGGAGGCCGGGCGGGGCTTCGTGGACGGCGAACCCGTAGGCGGCGGCGCCATGACAGGCGAACCCGGAACGGCCCGGGGCGGCGAACCCGAGGAAGCCGCGAGCGCGAAGCCCGGGCCCGATACCGAGGGCGTAGAAGGCCTTGCCGACGACGCCGCCGCAGCGATAACCGCCGGCATCGCCAGCCTCAAGGACCTCAAGAACCTGAGCTCGCTCAAGGCCCTGAAAGGGCTCAAGGGGCTCCAAGCCCTCGAGAAGCTCGAGGTCCTCGATAGGCTCGATAAGGAAGGCGAGCTGGACGGCCTCGGCGAGACGATAGCGCGTAAGGTCGAGGCCGCCATTTCCGACGGGAACCTCGACGTCTCGTTCGAGCTCGGCTCCGGGAAAACGGTCAAGGCTACGCGACGCCCGCCCGCGGATCCCGAGGCCGCGGCCGACAAGGCGAGGGCGAGGATAGGGGCCGGCATACGGAAGATGCTCGTGAGCGCCGGCCTCGGCGCGGCCCTCGGCTACGGCTACGCGACGACCGGCCAATGGCTGTTCTTAGCGGGGGCGGCCGCCGTCGGGCTCTTCCCGTTCATCTCCGGCGCCCAACGCCTGGTCTCGGCCTCCTCGGAGCTTCGGCTGATAGAGAAGCGCCGGAAGCGCGGCGCCGGGGCCTAACGCCGGCCGGCCGGCGGCTCGCCTTCGGCCGTTACATGCCTACCGGGAACAGGTTGCCCTGCTTGTCGCGCAGCCGGCATTCTATGGTGCGCACGATCGAATCGAGGTCCCTCGACTCGGCGACGAAGTCCAGCCGGTCGCCGGGCACCACCAGCACCGGCGCTAGGTCGAAGCCGTCTATCCATTCCTCGTAGAGCCGGTTGAGCCCGGCCAGGTACTCGTCCGGTATGCTCGCCTCGAACTCGCGGCCGCGCTTGGCTATGCGCTTCTTGAGCGTAGGCACCGAGGCCCGCAGGTAGACGACGAGGTCGGGCGGCGGCAGGAGGCTCGTCAGCGTGCGGTACAGCTCGCTGTAGCCGTTCCAGTCCCGCGCGCTCATCGAGCCGCGCTCGTACAGGTTGCGGGCGAAGACCTCCGCGTCCTCGTACATGGAGCGGTCCTGCACCACCGAGTACGGGTCGTCCATCAGCGCCCTGTGGGAGCGTACCCGGTGGGTCAGGAAGAAGGTCTGGGAATGGAAGGCCCAGCGCTCCATGTCGGCGTAGAAGTCCTCGAGGTAGGGGTTCTCGGCCACCGGCTCGAAGTACGGCCTGTAGCCGAGCCGGTCGGCCAGGAGGCCGACGAGCGTCGATTTTCCGGCGCCTATATTGCCGGCTAGCACCAGGTATTTCTTCATGCTCGATTATCCGGCGGCCAGTCTAGGCTCAGTCGCCGATTTTGGCAATATCGGGGCCGGTCCGGCCCGGGCTCGCGGCCCGTCCACCCTTCGTCGCCCACGGGGCCCCGGCGGCTATCGCCCTCTTCCCCGCCGGGCAGCCCGCGACGTGGGCCCCCGGCAGGTAGCCCGTGCTCATCAGGAACTCGCCGACGATCTCGCCTCCGACGAACGTGAAGGTGCGCTTGAACAGCTTGACCCACGCGTCCTTGGTCAGCGGGTGGTAGACGTCCAGCCAGCCCCTGAACGAGCCGTACCCGGGGCGCAGGGCGACGACGCGGCGGGCGTTCTCTATCGCGGCGGCGACCTTGCGGCGGTTGCGCACGATGCCAGGGTCGGCGAGCAGGCGCGCGACGTCGGCGTCGCCGTACCCGGCGACCGTATCGACGTCGAAGCCGTCGTAGGCGCGGAAGAACGCCTCCCGTTTCCTGAGGATGGTGATCCATGACAGGCCGGCCTGGTTGATCTCGAGTACCAGCCTGCCGAACAGGCCCGCGTCGTCAAGGATCGGGAAGCCGTACTCCAGGTCGTGGTAGGCGCGGTTCGGGTCGTCAGGGGCGGCCTGGGCGCAGTACTCGCAGTAGCTCGAGAATCCCGGCAAGCGTCGCCTCCGTCAGGGCGCCAGGCCGTCGACCGAGGCGGCGAAGCGCGACGCGGCGGCCATGATGGCGCGGTGGTCCGCGGCCATCGAGAAGTCGCTGGCGACGATACGCCCGTCCTCGGCCGAGGATAGCGAGTACGCGACGAGCCAGCCCGAGCCGGAGGCCACGACGCTGCCCGAGGCTACGTAGTCGGCCGAGAACAGCCCGCCTATCGCCACGTCGCGCCGGCCGGCCGGCGAGCCGGCGAGGCTCAGCTCCAGCTCGTCGAGGGCCGCGCGCCTGGAGTCCGAGTCGACGACCCGGAGGCCGGGTACCCTGGCCAGGGCGTCGCGGCAGGCTAGCCGCGCGACCTGCACGGTCGCCTCGTCGGCCCCGTGCGACTCCGGCTCCGAGACGACGATCACCGGCGGCTCGCCGGACGCGGCGGCTACGGGGCCCTCGGCGGCCGGGCGCATGCCGTAGCCGGCGAGGTAGGTCGCGTACTCCGCCGCGGCCTCCGGCGTGTCTATGGCCACGTCGCGGAGGTCGGCCTCGCCGAGCATCACCGCCATGGCGCGCGCCGCCCGGTCGCCTATGCCCTGGGCGATCGCGAGCGCGGCGCGCTCCCTGGCCGCGGCCAGGTCGTCGGCGGCCGCGAGCCTGAACTCGAGCACGGCTCGGCCGGGGCTCAACGGAGCGCCGACCGAGGCCGACTCGTCGAGCGCGCGCCGCGCCTCCTCGCCCGAGCCGGACAGGAACAGTATCCACGCCCGCGCCTCCAGCCCGAGCGCCAGCGTCGTCTTGTCCATCGCCGCCGCGAGGGCCTCGTCGACGGCGCGTTCGGCCCGGTCGAGCTCGCCGGCCAGCGACGACGCGATGGCGGCCGATAGTACGGAGCGCGGGTCCTTCCGCGCGACCGAGTCGATGGACGGCTCCGGATCGGGCGGCGCCTCTCGCGGCGAGGTCGCGCAGCCGCCGAGCGCCAGCGCGGCGCAGGCGCCGAACGCCAGCGCGGCGTAGGCCGCCAGCGCCGAGCGGCGCGTCGGTGCAGTCCCGGTCTTCTTAACGAATCTTCTCAGCATCATCCCTCCGGGTTCCGCGGCCGGGTCGGCCGCGAAGCCGTCATTCCGTATCGGACGCCCCGAGCCTGTCGCGGAGGCCTTCCATCCTGCGTACGTTCTCCTGCCCGAGCTCGCTGAGCGAGGCCGCCTGGGCCAGGAGCTCGTCGCAGGAAGCCGCCATCCTGTCCATCGCCCGGCGCATCGACGAGGCCACCTCGCGCGACGAGGCGGCGCGGGCCACGGTGGACTTGAACGCGTCCCTGGTCTCGTCGACCGCGGCGCCCGCGGCCACGGACAGCTCCGAGAAGCCCCTGATCGCCTCGGTAACGCCGGCCGTGCCGGCGGATACCTCCTGCAGCTTCATCAGGAGGTCGCCGAAGGCCGACGCCATCGCCTGGATCTCGTCGGAGAGCCGGACGAAGAATTCGCTCGTCTGGACGCCGGCCTTGGTCGCGCCGCCGACGACGTCGGCGGTCTCCGATAGGATGGACGCGATGGAGCTCGAGCCCTCTGCCGCCGAGTCCGACAGCGTCTTGATCTCCTCGGCCACCACCGCGAAGCCCTTCCCCGCGTCTCCGGCGTGGGCCGCCTCGATCGCGGCGTTCATGGCTAGCATATTCGTCCGCTCGGCGACCTGGCCTATCAGGCTGTTCATCTCGTCCATCTTGGAGGTGGCCGATACGATGCCGGCTATCGCCTCGCCGATCCGGGTCACGCGCTCGTCGCCGGCCTTGACCATCTCGACGAGCTTCGTGATGCCTTCGAGCCGCTCCGTGGCCGTCTTCCCTATGCCGTCGATCGCCTCGACCATCTGCGCTATCGACGCGGACGCCTCGAGCACCTTCGCCGAGTAGGCCTCGAGCGACGAGCTGACGCGGCCCTGGGCGGAGTCGGCGACTTTCTCGCCGTCCTCGGCCGCCGCTAGCGCGTCGATCAGCGAGGATAGGCCGGACAGCTCCTCGGAGGAGACGCCGCGCATCGCGGCCGCCGTCTCCGAGACCGCGCCGGCCGCGCCCGCCAGGCGGGTGCCTATCTCGAGGGCGCCCGCCTGGGCTTCGCCGACGGCGGCGGCCATGCGCTCGAACTGGATCCTGGCAGCGTCCGACGAGCGGCGAGTGTCGTCGACCAGCTCCGACTGCATCCTGATCGCCATCGAGCTGAAGATGCCCGCCGCGACGACGATGACGCCGCAGGTGCCGAGGTTCTGCATCGCCAGCTCGGTGACCACGCCTCCGTCGAGGGGCAGCGCGTCGAGGTAGTACAGCGCGCCGATCGCGAGCAGGTCGAGCAGGGTCATGATCCAGGCCTGGATCGGCTTGGCGGCGATCAGCCCGGTGATTACGAGCATGAAGCCGCCGAGCGTGCCGAAGACGTAGGTCTCGTAGACGTTCTGGTAAGCGTCGAACTTGATGGCGCCGAACATGACGGCGAACAGGGAGTATATGAAGACGGTCGACGAGGCGCCGTAGCGTCCCCTGGCCAGCAGGACCAGCGATACGGCGCAGAGGCCGATCAGCGCCGTTAGGGCTGCTGCTACGATGACGGCCCCGGTCGCCGCCATCAGGGCCGCCAGGATGACGGCGAGCGCCGTTATCGAGACGAGCACCGGCGCCAGGAGCTTGGCTTTCTTGTAGAGCCGCACGTCCGAGTCGACGTACGGGCGGATAAAGAGTCTGAAAAGGCCGGCGTTCGATTTGGCCATATGTACCCCATGGTTTAAAGTTACTAGTAGTATAGCGTATGATCGGGGCGGAACAAGCTCCGCCATGGCCGCCCGTGCTATAGTGGGGCATGCTGATCGTTCCGTACGGCCGGGCGAGGGCCGAGATAACCGTGGTCAACTCGCGTTTCATAGCCAGCCTGGCGCCGGCCGACTCGGTCGAGGCCGCCCGCGCCTATATAGCCGGCGTCCGTGCCGAATTCCCCGACGCTACCCATAACGTGCCGGCCTTCATCATCGGGGGCGGCAACGCCGTGACCGAGTTCTGCTCCGACGACGGCGAGCCGTCCGGCACCTCGGGCAGGCCGCTGCTGGCCGCGCTCAAGGGCTCGGGGCTCGGGAACGCCGTCGTCGTGGTCACGCGCTACTTCGGCGGGACGCTGCTCGGTACCGGGGGCCTGGTCAAGGCGTATTCGGAGGCCGGCAAGGCGGTGCTGTCGGTCGCGAGGCGGGCGGAGCTGGTCGAGACGCGGCGGCTGGCCTTCGACGCGCCGTACCACCTATTCGAGCGGATACGCTCGCTCGCCGAGTCGAGCGGCGCGACTATAGTAGCGGAGAATTTCGCCGAGAGCGTCGCGCTGGAGCTCGACGTCGCCGCGGCCGACTGCGACGCGTTCCTGTCGGCCCTGGCCAACCTGAGCGCGGGCGCTATTGCCCCGAGGCTCGGCTCGACCAGGCTCGCGGCCCGGCCGCAATAGCCCGCGCGCTTCGGCGGCCGGCCTAGGGCGCCGCGAACAGCGCCGCCAGCTCGCCGTAGCCCGCGGCCTCGAGCTCCGCGAGCGGCACGAAGCGCAGCGAGGCGGAGTTGATGCAGTAGCGCAGCCCGGTGGGCTCCGGCCCGTCGTCGAACAGGTGCCCGAGATGTCCGCCGGAGGCCTTGGCCCTGACCTCGATCCGCCTCATGCCGTAGGACAGGTCCTCGACGAGGACGAGCGAGCCGGCGTCTATCGGCCGCCAGAAGCTCGGCCATCCGGAGCCCGAGTCGTACTTGGCCAGCGACGCGAACAGCGGCGTCCCGTCGATAGCGTCGACGTAGACGCCGGGGCGGTGGTTATCCCAGTACTCGTTCTTGAACGGCGGCTCGGTGGCGCTCTCCACGAGCACCGCGTAGGCCTCGGGCGATAGCCTGGCGCGAAGCTCCTCGCTCGGCTCGACGTAGCAGACGTTGGCCGCGTCGATTGGCTTGTAGGCGGGCATGGCGTCGGTCTCCTTTCCGGCTTCGTCCCGGGCGGCGGGCCCCTCCGCGGAAGGCGCCGCGGCTGTCGGCGCGCCTCCGCACGAGGCCAGTGCGAACGGTATCAGGGCGAACGCGTACAGGACCGCGACGCCCGTCGATGCTGCGCGGCGTATCATGAGTATAATATATGAAAATTACTATGAAACGAGAAGTCGCGAACGATTCGCGTCGCGTACTTAGTTCCTCGAAGCTTGTGAGACGTCGACAGACGCTACTCGATGGAACGTCGATCGTCGTAGCCTTCTACCATCGCCGGTATTAGTCTTGACCGCTCCACAAGGTTCGAGGAACTATACGAGGCCTATGCCCCTATGGATAGCTCGGCGCGGAAGTTGGCCTTCGCGTCCCCTGAAGGGGAGCCCGACGGGGAGCGTCCCTCGACGGCGTAGCCCTTGGCCCAGCCGTCCCGCGGTTCGAGGGCCTTGGCGTAGATGTCGCCGGCCTGGCCGGGCAGCATCTCCGACAGGTAGTTGATGTCGAGCCGCAGCGACGGGGCCGCCGCCAGCTCGTCGGGGTCTAGCGCGTCCTGGATCCACTGCACGTAGCGGGCGTTGTTCATGTGGCCGTTGTAGTCGAGGTCGGAATAGGCCACCGAGCGGCGGGCCACCGGCGACAGGCCGTCGGCTTGACGGATGGCCTGGCCGCCGCCGGGCAGGGCCTCGAGCCCGTCGTTGGACGGCAGCCCGGACGCCAGCTCCTCGGGCCGGCGCGGCCTAAAGGTGGCGGCGTCGACGATGAGCCAGGCGCTGCGCCCGACCCCGATCCGCGCGCCGGCCTCGTCCCATAGCTCGTAGTCGCGTACCGCGAACAGGCGGTCGGTGCCTCGCGGCCAGGTGCGCGCGCGCAGCCGCGCCCCCCAGCCGGGCCTATGGTCGATCCTGGCGCTCATCCTGGACAGTATCCAGACCTGGCCATGCTCCGTCATATACTCGGTGCCGACGCCGAGGTCGGAGGCGTGGTGGCCGGCGGCGTCCTGGAAATAGTTGAAGGCGGCGGCCAGGGTCAGCCTGTCGGCCCGGTCGACGTCCCAGGTGCATACCTTGAATCCTTCGTCGAATATCGCGTTCATGATGGACCACTATAGCGCCGAGCGCCGCTCGTGACAACCGGAGCTCGAATGTCACGAGCCGGGCGCCGGCGGGAATCGTCCATTGACAACCCCCGCCGGAACGGGTTGTATAAACCATGAGCCTCTCGACCCGGCTGTTCATCCTAATGCTCCTCTCCGTCATGGTGCCGATGCTCGGCATGTCCTTCTTCCTGAAGAGCGAGATAAGCGAGAGCATACTCGTCGAGAAGCGCGACAAGCTGTTCGGGCTGGCCAGGCAGCTGGACGCCGCCCTCGACGGGAGCTACGACGACATACTCGCCGAGGAGGGCGCGCTCGACGCCGACCGGGAGACGAAGATAGCCGTGCTCAACGCGAGGCTGCGCGGGATCACCGACTTCGTGGCCTCGGGCAACGCGGGCGTCGGCGTCGGCTACTACGGCCGCGACCTGGACGCCGTGCTCACCTACGGCCCGAGCGAGCAGTTCCAGTACACGGTCGGGCAGCCCATCTTCCAGGGGCACAAGGGCTACGAGGTGATGGCGACGGGCCGGCCGATGGTCCAGACCGGCTCGCTCGTGCGCGGGGACATACTCAACTGCATGTGGCCGATAAACCGCGACGGCCGGACGATAGGCTATATCTGGTCGAACGAGACCCTCGATATGATAGACGACCAGCTCGACCCGATCCTGGACCGCGTCGTGCTGATCCAGGTGCTGATCTTCTTCCTGATCTACATGAGCCTGACGGTGACGATGAAGGGCCTCCTCGACAAGATCACCTCGATCAAGAAGGGCATCGAGGTGCTGTTCCACATGCCGAACTACCATATACCCCAGGTCTCGGGCGAGCTGTCGACGATCGTGAGCACGATCAACGACCTCGTCGACACCAACAACCTGGTCAAGTGCTACAACAAGAACATACTCGAGGGCGTGATGAACGGCGTACTCGCGGTCTCGTGCTCCGGCGCGGTGACGAGGGCTAACAAGGCCTTCCTCGAGCTGTTCCCGGAGCTGGGCGCCGACTTCATCGACGCGCCGTACCGCGAGGCGCTCGGGCCCGTCCTGGCGCCGATGATCGAGCGGATGGAGAAGGCCCTCGAGGAGCGCGGTTCCCTGTCCGGGGTGGAGCTCGGCTACGGGGAGCGCGTCATCGAGGTCTACGGCTCCGCGATGTTCGACGAGACCGGCTCTCGCATCGGCGCCGTGTACGTATTCCGCGACGTGACGACGATGCGGCGCTACGAGAAGGAGATCAAGGAGAAGGAGCGCGCCGTGCTCCTGAGCGAGATGGCGCTCGCGGTCGTCCACGAGGTCAAGAACCCGATGACCTCGGTCAAGGGCTTCGCCCAGCTACTCGGCCGGCCCGGGGTCGGGGAGGACAGGCGGCGCGAGTACCTGCGGCTGATCGACGAGGAGCTCAACCGGGTGAACCGGCTCCTGAACGAGATGCTCGTGTACGGCGGCGAGAGCCGCCTGGACCCGCGGCCCTGCGACGTGGCCGAGCTGGTCCGCGACTCGGCGAGCCGCAACGACTGGAGCCCCTACGGGGTCAGGCCGACGGTGCTGGTCGACGGCGACGGAGACTTCACGGCGCCGGTCGACGGGTTCAAGCTCGGCCAGGTGCTCGACAACGTGCTCAAGAACGCCTGCGAGGCGGTGGCCGCCAAGGGCTCGGGCCGCGTCGTCGCCCAGGTCGCCCAGGTCGGCGACGCGGTGATGGTGCGGGTCGTCGACTCCGGCGTCGGCATAGCGCCCGACGCGCTGCGCAGGATAGGCAGCCCGCTGTTCTCCACGAAGAAGGACGGCAACGGCTTCGGCCTGGCCATATCCAGGAAGATCGTCGAGGCGCACGGCGGCAGCCTCTTCGTCGATTCGCGGGAGGGGCTCTATACGAAGGTGAGCGTCTTCCTGCCCAAGGGCCGGCCGGGCGACGGAGGAGCGCGATGAAGAAGAGGATACTCGTATGCGACGACGAGGCGAACGTCAGGACCTTCCTGTCGGAGCTGCTGTCCCTCGAGGGTTTCGCCGTCGTCGAGGCGGACTCTGGCGCCTCGGCCGTCGCGGCCGTCGCGAGGGATAGGCCGGACCTATGCGTGCTCGACCTGATGCTGCCCGACTGCAGCGGCGTCGAGCTCCTGCCCAGGCTCAAGGCCGCGGACCCGACGCTGGCGGTCATCGTGATCACCGCGCTCGGCACCGTCGACAACGCGGTGCTGTCGATGAAGGCCGGCGCCTACGACTTCATCACGAAGCCCTTCGACATGGACACCATACTGATGGCCGTCAAGCGCGCCCTCGACTTCGTGTCCGTCAGCAGGGAGAACACGGTCCTGTGGAACCTGCATAAGAACCGCGTCTACTACGAGGAGTTCATAGGCGACTGCCCGGCCGTGGCCCAGATCAAGGCGCTGATACCGAAGCTGGCCTTCGCCGACGTGCCCATCCTGATCACCGGCGAGACGGGCACCGGCAAGAACGTGCTGGCGAAGCAGATCCACTTCACGCTGTCGGGGGCCCAGGCGCCGCTCGTGTACGCCAACTGCTCGAGCATCCAGGCCACGCTGTTCGAGTCTGAGCTGTTCGGGCACGAGAAGGGCAGCTTCACCGGCGCCGCGGCCCAGAAGAAGGGGCGCGTCGAGCTGGCGGACGGCGGCACCCTGCTGCTCGACGAGATCACCGAGATACCGTACGAGATCCAGGCCAAGCTGCTCGACTTCCTGCAGGAGCGCAGCTTCTACCGGGTCGGCGGCGTCGCGCCCGTCTCCGTCGACATACGCGTGATAGCGCTGACCAACAAGAACCTGCAGGAGGAGATCGAGGCCGGGCGTTTCAGGAAGGACCTCTTCTACCGGCTCAACGTGATCCACTTCAGCGTGCCGCCGCTGCGGGAGCGCGGCGACGACATCGCCCTGATATGCGAGTACCTGCTCGGGCTGCTCCGGCGCAAGTACAACAGCCCGTCGATACGGCTGTCGGCGTCGGCCGAGGCCCTCGTCCGGGGCTACTCGTGGCCGGGCAACGTGCGCGAGCTCAAGAACGCGCTCGAGCGGGCGTTCATCTGCGCCGAGGGCGACGTGATCGAGGCCGACTCGATCGCCCCCGAGGACCACGGCCGCCACGGCGCGGCTAAGGGCCTGCACGAGCTCGTCGGCGAGTTCGAGCGCGAGGTGATCCTCCGCCGGCTGGCCTTCTTCAAGGGCAACAGGACCGCGACCGCCCAGGACCTGGGCATTTCGCTCCGGAACCTGCAGTACAAGCTGGAGAAATACGACCTGCGCTGATCCTGTCCCGCGCGGCGCCGCGCAAGATCTTGCATAGCGACGCGACAGAATTTGCGCGGCAATGTCACGCGTCTACGCCCGCGCCTCGCTGAAACGGTGGTTTCAGCAATTGAATCGAGCTGGCACGCTTATTGCATATAAAGCCTCCAGAAAGTATCTAGGAGGCATCTATGATTAGAGCTCTCGGCAATTTCTTCTCGAAGATTGCCAAGCGCTGGATCCCCGACGCGTTCGTGTTCGCGATCATCCTGACCATCATCGTGTTCGCGCTCGGCATGATCATCCAGGGCTCGTCGTTCATGGAGATGACGACGTACTGGGGCGGCGGCATGTGGGACCTGCTCGGCTTCTCGATGCAGATGGTGCTCGTGCTCGTACTAGGCAGCGCGCTGGCCATCTCGAAGCCGGTACACCGGGCGATGGTCGCCATAGCCAAGGTAGCCAATACCCCCGGCAAGGCCATCGTCATCATCACGGTCGTCGCGCTCGTGGCCAACTACCTGAACTGGGGCTTCGGCCTCATCGTCTCCGCGATCCTGGCCAAGGAGATCGCCAAGAACAGCAAGGGCATCCATTACCCGCTGCTCGTCGCCAGCGCCTATTCCGGCTTCATCATCTGGCACTCGGGCCTCTCGGCCTCGATCCAGCTGACCGTCGCGGCCAAGAACCCCGTGATGGAGAAGTTCGGCGAGGGCGCCATCATCCCGACCAGCCAGACCCTGTTCTCGGCCCAGACCCTGATCATCGCCGCCGTGATGCTCGTCAGCATCCCCGTCATCAACATGCTGATGCACCCGAAGAAGAAGGAAGAGATCTACGAGGTAGACCCGGCCATCTTCGTAGACGACTCGTACGAGGACGAGGTCAAGCCGCGCAAGGAGATGACCCCCGCCGAGAAGCAGGAGAACTCGATCGTCCTGGCCCTGATCATCGCCGTCGTCGGCGTCATCTACTCGGTGATGTACTTCGTCAAGGGCGGGTCGCTCGGCCTGAACATCGTCATCTTCATCTTCCTCGCGCTCGGCCTGCTCTTCCATAAGACGCCGATCGCCTACGTCAAGGCCATCAACAAGTCCGTGACCACCGCCGGCGGCATCGTGCTGCAGTTCCCGTTCTACGCGGGCATCATGGGCATGATGGTCAAGTCCGGCCTCGCCGCGACGTTCTCCAACTGGTTCGTCAGCATCTCGACCCCGCAGACCTTCCCGTTCTTCACCTACCTGTCCGCGGGCCTCGTCAACATGTTCGTGCCGTCCGGCGGCGGCCAGTGGGCCGTCCAGGGCCCGATCATGATGCCGGCCGCCAAGGCCCTCGGCGTCTCGTACGCCCAGACCGCCTCCGCGATCGCGTGGGGCGACGCGTGGACCAACATGCTCCAGCCGTTCTGGGCCCTGCCGCTGCTCGCGGTCGCCAAGCTGAACATCAAGGACATCATGGGCTACACCACGGTCATACTGCTGTGGGCCGGCCTCATCACGTCCCTCGGACTGCTCTTGATCTAGACTAGATCGCCTTACGGGCGCTCCGGCCCAGGCCGGCCGGCTTGATCCGGAGCGCCCGATTCCCCGAAGCCTACCATCAGACACACGCCTCGCTACGCGCGCCTGGGACGGGCTCATTCCGATCGAAAAGGAGCGACGATATGGTAAAGAAACCCATCGTCACGGCCGACGAGGCCGTGAAACTCATCAAGGAAGGCGACGCCGTCATGGTCGGCGGCTTCCTCGGCTGCGGCTCGCCGACCGGCCTGATCGCCGCGCTCGAGAAGCGCGGCACCGGTAAGCTGACCCTGATCTGCAACGACTGCGCCATGTACAACCCGAAGACCGGCGACATGAACGGCGTGGCCCCGCTCGTCGCCAAGAAGCGCTTCAGCGTCGCCGTCGTCTCGCACATCGGTACCAACCCCGAGATCCAGCGGCAGATGAACGAGGGCGAGACCGACGTCCGGCTCGTGCCCCAGGGGACGCTCGCCGAGCGCATCCGCGCTGCCGGCGCCGGCCTCGGCGGCGTGCTGACGCCGACCGGCCTAGGCACCGAGGTCCAGGACGGCAAGAAGGTCGTCGAGGTCGACGGCGTGAAATTCCTGCTCGAGAAGGCCCTCAAGGGCGACGTGGCGCTGATCCGCGCGAAGAAGGCCGACAAGTCGGGCAACTGCGTGTACGACAAGAGCGGCCGCAACTTCAACCCGCTGATGGCCATGGCCTGCGACACGGTCATCGTCGAGGCCGACGAGATCGTGGAGATCGGCGAGCTCGACCCGGAGGTCGTCGTCACCCCGTCGGTCTTCGTCACGCACATCGTCCAGGGCAGGAAGTAGGAGTCCGACATGGAATACGTAGCCAACAAGGAAACCATAGCCAAGCGCATCGCCCGCTTCTTCAAGAACGGCGACGTCGTCAACCTGGGCATAGGACTCCCGACCCTCGTCGGCAACTACGTGCCCGAGGGCGTCGAGCTGATACTCCAGTCGGAGAACGGCTTCATGGGCCTCGGCCCCGCGCCCGAGGCGGGCGAGGAAGACCCGATGCTCGTCAACGCCGGCGGCATGCCGGTGACCATCAAGGCGGGCGGCTGCTACTTCGACTCGGCGATGAGCTTCGCCATCATCCGCGGCGGCCATATCGCGGCCACCGTGCTCGGCGTGCTCGAGGTCGACCAGGAGGGCAACCTGGCCAACTATAAGATCCCGGGCAAGATGGTCCCCGGCATGGGCGGGGCGATGGACCTGACCGTAGGCGCCAAGACCGTCTTCGCCGCGACCCAGCACTTCGACGCGAAGGGCAACTCGAAGCTGCTGCGCCGCTGCAAGCTGCCGTTGACCGCCGCGGCCCAGGTCGACTACGTCGTGACCGACGTCGGCCTGTTCCAGGTCAAGGACGGCGCCTTCGTGCTCAAGGAGTACTTCAAGCCGTACACGGTCGACTACATACTCGAGACGACCGACGCCGACATCGTCGTCGACAAGGACTGCAAGGAAGTCGACCTGGCCTAAGCGCCGCTTATCCTGATTATACGCATCTAGGGGGGAACCATGAAAGACGCATTCATCGTAGGCGCCGCGAGGACGGCGGTAGGCAGCTTCAACGGGGCTCTGGCCGGCGTGAGCCCGGTGGAGCTGGGGCGGACGGCGCTCGTCGCGGCGCTCGATCGGGCGGGGCTGAAGC
>QKAK01000218.1 GCA_003247225.1 Spirochaetota bacterium
CCGCCTCTATGAAAGGCCGGGGGGCCGCGCCGAGCTCGCCGAGCAGGGCGGCGTAGCCGTCGTCGGCCGGCGGCGAGCCGGCGCAGCCCGCGGCGGCGGCGATGAGCGACGCGGCGCAGGCGGCGAGCGCCGCCCGGCTCAGCCGAAGACGTACGGCGACCATTGCCGGACGAAGCCCCTGAAGCCGAGCGCATCGGCCTTGGCGGCGGCCGACTCGGCGGCGTCGCCGTAGTGCATCAGCCAGGTCTTAGCCCTGGTCTCCGGAGGCAGGGCGGCCAGCTCGTCGAGCGAGGCGTGCACGCCGCCGGTGAACAACTGGCAGTCGTGGAACGCGGCCTCGATGGCGTAGCGCTCCTCGACGAAGCGCAGCATGTCGGGGTCGAAGCGCGTGTCGCTCGTGTACAGCACTCGGCCGTCTATCACGACGCCGTAGCTCGGAGCCGAGGAGCGCCAGCTGGGCGCCGAGTCGGGGATGTGCCTGGTCCTGAACATCGCCACCCGTATGGACCCGACGCTCGCCTCGCAGAGCTGCCTGTCCGCGCCGGGCACCGGCTCGAGGTCGACCGCGTCCCAGAGATCCTCGAAGCGCAGGAAGCGGCCCTCGCGACGCTCGTTGTAGGCCGCTCCGCCCTTCAGCGAGTGCTTCCAGAGGTACTTCCGGTAGGCCGCCGGGGCTACCATCGTCGGCCTCTTGCCTGCCATGTAGCGGTTGAGCAGCATGACCTCCTCGAGGCCGCCCACGTGGTCGGCGTGGGAGTGCGTTATGAGGTAGTTGCCGATATCGGTCACCGACAGTCCGAGCCGCGCGAGCGCCTCGGGAGCCCGCGTGCCGCAGTCGATCAGCAGGTGGTCGTCGCCCTTAACCACGAGCGCGTTGTTCTGGTAATAGCGCTTGGTGAAGGCGCTGCCGGCGCCGATAAAGAATATGGATAGACGGTCGTCCGACCTCGATAGCAAGGCCTTGCCCGAGTCCGGTTCGCGCGATTTTTCGCTTGCGTCGGTCATAAACCATACTATACTGTACGGTCGGAGCGATTTCCAAACGCGGCGCGCCGGAAGCCCCGGTTTGACAGCGATGGCCGCGCCGTGGTATCGTCGAACGAATTTATAGAGACCGGAGGCCCGCGTTGGCGACGCTGAAACGATACAAGGATTTCGAGAAATCGGTGGCCAAGCGCGCGAGCGCCGCGGTCCGCCGCGGTTTCTCGTCCGTTATCGGCGCCGCGGCACGATTCTTCAAGGCCGGTAGGCAGAAGCTTACCATCATGCTGGTCCCCCATTCGGAAAAGCGCATCTTCAACCTGCAGATCAGCGTCTTCGGCCTCGCGGCAGTGCTAGCCCTCGTGCTCGGCGCCGCGGGCTTCCTGGCGTATTCGTCCGTCGGCTACGGCGACGTGGTCGGCAAGCTGGCCGGCAAGACCGAGAGCCTCAAGGCCACCCAAGCCGACCTCGACGCCATCCGCGACAGCACGGCCAGGCTGGTCAAGTCGGCGCGCTCGTTCCAGGCGGCCCTCGACTCGACGCTGGCCGGCATCGGCATCAAGAGCCAGTCCGACGCGGCCTCGCGCGCCGACGGCGACCTGGCGGCGTTCTTCTCGCCCTCGGAGGCCGGCTCCGGCCGCCTGCGCGAGGCCGCCGAGATAGAGCGGGTCAGCGCCTACCTCGAGCGCAGCGTCAAGCCGCTCGACGAGCTCGGCGACACGATAGCCGCCCAGGGCGGCATCATGTCGGAGATACCGAACATCTGGCCGATCAAGGGCGGCATCGGCCATATATCGATGTACTACGGCCAGAACGAGAACCCGATCTACGGCTCCTGGTACATCCACAAGGGCATCGACCTGTCCACCTTCCGCTCCGGCGACCCGATCCTGGCCACCGCGGACGGCAAGGTCGTCACGGTCGCCTACGACATCAGCCTCGGCAACTACATCATCATAGAGCATAAGCACGGCTTCCTGACCCGCTACGCGCATATGTCGGCCTTCAAGGTCCAGAAGGGCGCGGTCGTCAAGCAGGGCCAGGTGATAGGCTATATCGGCAATACCGGCCTCTCGACCGGCCCCCACCTCCATTACGAGGTGCACCTCGGCACCGAGACCATCGATCCGCTCCGCTTCCTCAATATCCGCTCCGGCTCGGCCGCGTTGACGCGGTAGCCGGCGCCGGGTAGGATACTGGCATGCCGGCCCCTCGCGACGTCCTCGTAAACACGCTCCTCGGCCCCGACAGCTCGTTCCGGGGCGACCTGGTCGTCGACGGCTTCGTACGCGTCGACGGCGACGTACGCGGCACCATACGCAGCTCCGGCAAGATAGTGATCAGCGAGGCGGCCCGCTGCGACGCGTCGATCGTCGCCAGGTCCGCCGTCATAGGCGGGGTAGTGCGGGGCGACGTCTGCGTCACCGAGCGGCTGACCATCCTGGACGGCGGCGTCATCGTCGGCAACGTCTTCACCCCGAGGCTGGACGCGGACGGCGAGGTCATCATGCACGGCGACGTCCAGGTCGCGCCGTCGGGCGACGGCGTCGAGGAGGCCATGCTGGCCTTCATCCGCGGGCACGGCTCGACGATAAGGCCGTTCGGCTTCGACGCGCCCTCCGACGAGCGCCGCGGCGAGGCCGTCTCCGCCGGGGCCGCATGGAAAAGGTAGGGCTCCCCGACAACCTGCTCTCGAGCCTCGTTCCCGGCCTGTCGGGCCAGAGGGCCGATAAGAAGAAAGAAGCCGCCAAGGCGTCGCCCAAGGCCCTGCGCTTCAGGTCGGCCCTGAAGGAGGCCGAGGAGATCGACCTGACGCCGGCCGCCGAGGGCCTGCCGTTCTCCGAGGCCGAGGCCGCCGAGCTGCTCGATTCGGTCCACGCCGCCGGCGAGGAGCTCAAGCGCGATCCCGACCCCGCCCGCGTCAAGGCCTACAAGTCGGCGGTACGCGATTTCGTCCACTACGTCGTCGGGCGCGCCTACGACGTGGTCGAGAAGAGCTCGGGCGGCAACATACTGAAACGTAAGAAATTCACCACAGTCGTCGTGATAGACGAGAAGCTCGAGCGCCTCGCCGCCGAGGTGCTCTCGGCCCAGCGCGACAAGCTCGACATTCTACGGCGCTTAGACGAGATCCACGGCCTGCTCGTGGACCTCCTGCGCTGAACCGGCCGTCCTGGCCGCTAGGAGAGACGATCATGGATGACGATATGGACTATATGCACGGGGACGAGGACCTCAGCCACCTCGAGGACGAGCACGTACCGGCCGCGGACGAAGGCGGCCATTGCGGCGAGCTGCCCGATCCGCTGTACCGGCTCCGGGCCGATCCGTACAACGAGTCGTACTACGCCTGCTTCGACTCGCCGCTCGAGCCGGGCGCGCGCGTCGTCGCGCCGACCCGCTACGGCAAGGATATCTGCACCGTGCTCGGCACGGTCAAGGCGCCGGGCTTCGTGCGCGTCGACGACATCGTCAGGATAGACCGCGTCTCGACGCCCGAGGACGAGGCGCGCAGGGCGGCCGACGAGCAGAAGGAGAAGAAGGCCTTCGAGCTCTGCCAGGAGAAGATCAAGGCCCATAACCTGCCGATGAAGCTCGTCTTCGCCCATTACCTGTTCGACGAGCAGAAGGTGCTGTTCTTCTTCACCGCCGACTCGAGGGTCGACTTCCGCAACCTGGTCAAGGACCTGGTATCCATCTTCAAGATGCGGATCGAGCTGCGCCAGATCGGCGTGCGCGACGAGGCGCGGGTCGTCGGCGGCTGCGGGGTCTGCGGGCGGGTGCTGTGCTGCCACGGCGTCACCGACAAGCTCGTGCCCGTGTCGATCAAGATGGCCAAGGACCAGAACCTGTCGCTCAACTCGCTCAAGATATCGGGCCCGTGCGGCCGCCTGCTCTGCTGCCTCGCCTACGAGTACGGCTTCTATCGCGAGGCCAGGCGCGGCATGCCGAGCGAAGGCGTCAGGATCCCGTACGACGGGACGGTATTCAGGGTGGTCGAGGTCAACGTGCCGGCCGGGCGCCTACGCCTGTCGGGAGAGGACGGCCGCTACATCGAGGCCATGTCCACCAGGTTCGTACAGCGCGACGGCCGATGGGCGATGCTCGACGAGGAGTCGGCCGAGCCGGCCGACTGACGCGCGTCCTCCGTACGCGACGAGGCCCCGGATCCTGAAGGTTCCGGGGCCTCGCCGTATCGTCGCCGCGGGCTATTCGGTGTAGCCGGTCACCTCGAGCTCGAAGACCAGGTACGAGTTCGGCGGTATCACGCCGCCGGCGCCCTGGGTACCGTAGGCCAGCTCGGGCGGTATGGCGACGACGCGGCGCTCGCCCTTCCTCATCTGCTCGATGACCAGGTCCCAGCCGACGATCACCTGGCCGGTGCCGAGCTCGAACTCGATGGGGCCGCCGTGCAGTATCGACTGGTCGAAGACGCGGCCGTCGGGCAGCATGCCCTTGTAGGATACGTTGACCAGGTAGCCCCTGAGCATCGTCGGCCCGGAGCCTTCCTCGAGCACCTTCGATAGGATCCCGCTCGGCTGGCGCTCGAGGCCGGGCCACTTCGCGAGGATCGCGTCGACGCTGGCCTGCCTCGAGGCCAGGGCGCGTAGCTTGGACGCCTCCGCCGCCGGTCCGTAGTAGCGGTTCCACGCGGCCTGGTCGGTCTCGAAGGCCTTCGCGGCGTCGCCGACGCGGCGTATCGTAACCTTGGTCATCACGTCGCCGGCGGCTATCTTCTCGACGACGTCCATCCCGTCGACGACGCGGCCGAAGGCGGTATACGAGTCGTCGAGGAAGGGGGCGGCTTCGAGCGTTATGTAGAACTGGCTGCCGTTCGTGTCGGGCCCGTGGTTGGCCATAGCGACGACGCCCGGGGCGTCGTGCCTGACGGCCGGGTCGAATTCGTCGGGGAAGTTGTAGCCGGGGTCGCCGGAGCCGTCGCCGAGCGGATCGCCGCCCTGCACCACGAAGCCCGGCTCCACGCGGTGGAACGACAGGCCGTCGTAGAAGCGCTTGCCGGCGTTCGCGTCGAGGGTACCCTCGGCCAGCCCGACGAAGTTAGCGGCCGCGAGCGGCGCGTGCTCGTAGTCGAGCGATATGGTGAAAGAGCCCTTGACCGTCTCGACCACGGCGTAGAGGCCGTCGGGCAGTTTGGGGCCTTGCTGGCACGATACGACCGAGGCGGCGGATAGGAGAGCCGCCGCCAGGGCGCCGGTCTTGATGAAGCGCATCGAAGTACCTCCGGAACGAGCTGAACGACGGTACCATAAATCCGCCGCGCGGGCAAGGTTCATCGCCTCGCTCCGCTCGTCGCGCCTCGCTCCGCCCGGCGCTGGCGCGATGCGCGCCGCGGCCGTATACTAGCTCCCGGAGGGAACCATGTCCGAGACCGCGTATTCCAGGCCGACCTGGGACGAGTACTTCATGGAGGTGTGCCGCGCCATCGCGAAGCGCGCCACCTGCGACCGCGGCCGCTCCGGCTGCGTGATCGCGAAGGATAACCAGATCCTGGCCACCGGATACGTCGGTTCGCCGTCGGGGCTGCCCCATTGCGACGAGCTCGGCCACCAGTTCAGGAAGACCGTCCACGAGGACGGCTCGGAGTCGACCCATTGCGTGCGCAGCGTCCACGCCGAGCAGAACGCCATCTGCCAGGCCGCCCGCAGGGGTATAGCCATCGAGGGCGCGACGCTGTACTGCAAGATGACGCCGTGCCGCGCCTGCGCGATGATGATCATCAACTGCGGCGTAGTACGCGTCGTCTGCGAGCGCAAGTACCACGCCGGCGCCGAGAGCGAGGAGATGTTCTCGAAGGTCGGCATACGCGTCGAGTACGTCGAGGACGAGGTGGAGCGCTACGAGCGCCAATAGGCGCCGCCGGCGGTAAGCGCGCCGGCTTGAACCCCGGTACCGTTTCAGGTACCTTGTAGCCGTGGGCATACGCATCCTGTACATCGGCGAGATAGTCGGCCGCGCCGGCGTCTTCGCCGTCAAGAAACTCCTGCCGGCGCTCAGGCGCGAGACGGGCGCCGACCTGGTCGTCGCGTGCGCCAACGGCGCCACGGGCGGCTCCGGCATAGGCAAGGCGCATTCGGTCTACCTGCGCAAGCTGGGCATAGACGTGCTGACGACCGGCGAGGCGGCGTTCTACAAGAAGGACATCGTCGAGGCGTTCCCCAAGTCGCCTTGGCTGCTGCGGCCGCTCAACTACCCGCCGGGCGTGCCGGGCAGGGGCTTCCGGGCGTACCGGACGCCGAAGGGCCCGGTCGTCGTCGCGCAGCTGCTCGGCCAGGCCGGCTTCCCGCGGGTGCACCTGGAGAATCCGTTCCACGTGCTCGACGCGGCGCTGCCGACCCTCCTGGAGGGCTCGCGGGCGGTGCTGCTCGACTTCCGCGCCGCGACGACGGCGGAGCGCCGCGCGATGGCCAGGTACGCCGACGGCAGGGTCGGCGCGGTGCTCGGCTCGTACGGGCGCGCGCTGAGCGCCGACGCCGAGGTGTCGCCCGCCGGCACCGCCAGCATGACCGATACCGGCCGGACCGGCAGCCTGATGTCGGTCGGCGGGATGGACGCCGCGACGAGGATCCACGAGTACCGGAGCGGGGTGCCCGTATGGGCCAAGGATTCGTCGGAGCGGCCCGAGCTGCAGGGCTGCGTCGTAGAGATAGGAACGGACGGGCGCGCCGCGTCGATCGAGACGCTGCGCGTGCCGTGCGAGGAGGAATTCGGTGAGGGAACGGGGAATAGTGACCAAGGTTGACGGCGCGGCCGTCACCGTACGCATATCCGGCGGCGAGGGCTGCGCCTCCTGCACGTCCGGCCACGACTGCTCCATAGTCGGCAAGGAGCTGGTCGGCGACGCGCCCGCGGGCGTCTCCTTCGCCGCGGGCGACGAGGTCGAGCTGGTGGTGCCGGATTCGGCCAGCGCGGCCGGGGCGCTATGGCTGCTGGCGGTGCCGCTCGGGCTGTTCTTCGCCGGCTACGCCGCCGGCGCCGCGCTCTGGCCGGGCAGGGGCGAGGGGCCGCGCGCGCTGCTCGGGCTCGTGGCCATGGCTCTCGGCCTGCTGTTCGCCGCCGTCGTCGCGCGCCGCGGCCGCATGTCCAGGCGGCCGACGGTCGTGCCCCTCGTCTCCTAGCCCAATAGCGCCGCCGCGGCCAGCTCGTCGGCCTTCTCGTCGCCGACGAGGACCCTGGCTATCGCGACGGCGAATTCGCCGGCGCAGCCGGGGCCCCTGGCCGTGATCAGGTCACGGTCGACGACGACGCGGCTCGGCTCGAAGCGGCCCTCGGGCACCCGGCCCTCGAGCCCGGGGTAGCATGTGAAGTAGCGCCCGGCCAGCAGCCCGCAGGCCTCGCCGAGCACCAGCGCCGGCGCGGCGCAGATCGCCGCGATCAGCCTGCCGGCGGCCGCCTGGCGCTTGAGCATCGCGGTCGCGACCTCGCTGCCGGCTATCGCCCGGGCTCCGCCCCCGCCTCCGGGCACGACGACGCAGTCGAATTCCTCGTCGTCGATGTCGTCTAGGGCGGCGTCGGCGCCGATGACGAGGCCGTGCCCCCCGACGGCCTCGCGGCCGTCCAGCCCGGCCGCCACGACCTCGACGCCGACCCTGCGCAGGTAGTCGATCGGGGTGACCGCCTCGACCTCCTCGCAGCCGTTGGCCAGGATCACGCAAGCCTTCTTCATGCTCTCCTCCTCGGCGAGGCCCGGGCCTCGATCAAGATGGACAATCGCTATCGGTCGGAGTATACTACGATCCGACATCTCCAGATACGTAAAAGGAGTCGATTGCCATGGAAACCAGGAACGGCTTGATCAATTTCACGCTATTCATCTTCATTTTCGTCTTCTCGTTCGTATTCTCGCTCGACGCCCTCGCCGCGCCTAATACGTTCTACGGCGTGCTGGCCCTGCTGGGATTCGTCGTCTGCCTGGCCGGCTCCCTGTTCAACGGCCTGCTCTCCAAGCGCGACGGCGAGGCCTTGGCGATCTGGTACTTCTCCTACGCCGTCGTCGTCGGCATCGTCACCGTCTGGTACATGACCCGCTGCGGCACCGCCTTCGGCTGGTGGTAAGCCGACGGCCCGCTCGGGGCTGACGTCCGTCGACGGTATCCCGCCGACGGATTTTTTTTACCCCTATCGATCAGCCTATCGAAACGACGGAGCCCACGGCCATCAGCGCGTACGCGACGCCGATGGCCCAGCCGGCCCACGGCCCGTCCAGCCAGCGGGGCAGGATCGCCGGCTCCGCTCGCGTACGGCGGTACCGGTAGAAGGCCGGCAGGAACAGCGCCGCTATCAGTATCGCGATGCCGCCGCCGGCCGTGCGCATGAAGTCCATGAAGCCGCCCAGGCCGGCGAGCGCCAGCGCTAGCGTCGGCAGGGTCGCGATGGCCCAGGAGGCTATCCTGGGCGTCTTGAGGCGCTGCTCGACTATGGTCGACAGGGCGAAGGATATCGACCAGTAGCTCGTGAGCATCGCCAGCAGCACGAACGCCGTGCCTGCTCCCTCGGCCCAGGGGCCGAGCGTCCTGGCCCAGCCTACCGTAGCTATCTCGGTCATCTCGTCCGACGCGACAAGCGACATGACGGTGACGAGGAAGATCAGCGAGGCGTTGACGCCCAGCCCCGCCGCTATAGCCTTGACGACGAGCCCGGGGCGGTCGGAAAGGCCCGAGACGGCCTGCGGTACCGAGAAGAACGCGGCGAAGCAGAACATGGACATGCCGAAGAGGGCGAGGGGCAGGCTCGCGCCGTCAGGCAAGGCCGTCATCGCCGCGCGCCAGGCGGCGGCGGGTGCGCCGGCTCGGGCGCGCGCTACGACGGTAGCGACGGTGAGCGCCGCGAACAGGACCGCCATGCCGATCACCGCCCACTTCTCGGCGACGCCGAGGGCCTTGAGCCCGAGCGCGGCCACCGCGGCGGCGATGACGTAGAACGCGAGCGCGCCCCACGGCGCCGGTACGCCGAGCCCCTGGGCGATCGCCTCGTTGCCGCCGGCCACGTAGGCCGCTAGGTTCGCCAGGAACACGACTCCCATCACGATGAAGAATACCCAGGTGAACGCCGCGCCGAACCTGCCGGTGAAGAGGTACTTGCGGTATAGCTCGACGATCTGGCTCCCGGCGCCGTCGCCGGCCGCCAGTTCGCCTATATAGAGGTGCAGGAGCAGGCTGGCGGCGTAGGCCGCCGCGATGACGAGGGCCGATACGGCGACGCCGTTGCGCGACGCCAGCCAGGGCAGCGCGAGGATGCCGCCGCCGATGCCGTATCCGGCGATGATGCTCGTCGCCTCGGCGAAGCTCAGGCGCGTCCCGCGCGATTCGCTCATAGTCTCCTCCTAGGCGTAGCCGCCGCCCGCGCGGCGAACCCGGCGAGGCCGGGCGGCGGCGCCGTGAGCGGCCGCCCCTCGTGCCAGGTTCCAGTCACCCGTATCTCATGGAGCGTATCCGGATCCGCGGCGAACGGGTCCGCGTCCAGCGCGGCGAAATCCGCGTACTTGCCGACGGCGAGCGTGCCGCGGTCCCGTTCCTCGAAGGCGGCGTAGGCGCCGGCCCATGAATAGGCTCGTAGCGCCTCGTATACGGATATACGCTCCGACCGCTCGGGGTGGCGGACAGCGCCGGCGATCTGCACGAACGGATCGAGCGGCTGGACCGGGGCGTCCGTGGACAGGGCGACGACGCATCCGGCGTCCAGGAGCGAGCGGAGGGGGCACTGGGCGGCGCGAACGGCCGGCGCGAGGGCTTCCTCGTACGTGTGCACGAACTTCTCGTCCATCCAGGCGAAACCCGGCTGGACGGGCAGGACGAGGCGCCGCTCGCCGGCGCGCACTATCTGGTCCGGCCGCGGGAATTCGAAATGGTCGATGCGGAGCCTGCGGCTGTTGCCGTCGTCGCCGTCGGCGTCCATCAGCCGCTCGTAGGCCGATAGGATCGACTCGATGCCCCTCGGCCCTATCGCGTGGGCGCTGGTCTGCCATCCCGCCTCGTAGAACGGCCTGACCAGCGCGAGCGCCTCGTCCGGCGTTCGGTACGGCCGGCCGGCGTCCGGCCGGTCCAGGTAGTCGACGTCGAAGGCGGCCGTCCTGGACGAGACGGAGCCGTCCATCTCCCAGGCCAGGCATCCGCCGACGCGCCTGCGCTCGAGCGCTCCCGCGTGCCGGCTCGCCCTGGCGAGGTCCGTGTACTGCATCCACAGCTTGAGCCTGAGCCCGAGCCTGCCCCCGACCAGCTTGAAGGCGGCGACGGCGGGATCGGTAGGCGCGTCCTCGGTGCCTTCGAGGCAATGGATCGACACGATCCCCGAAGCCGCGGCTTCCTCGACGGCCGCCGATAGGCCGCGGGCCAGTACGCCCGGGCCGAGGCCCCTCATGACGAACGCGGTGATCTTGCCCATGTTGAACTCGTGGGCCTCGCCGGAAAGGACGCCGTCGTCGGCCATGCTCCCGACGCCGAGCTTCCTCAGCGCGGGCGTCGAGTACGAGCTGGAATGCCCGTCCATGGACAGGACGATGACCGGCCGGCGCGGGAACCACGCGTCGAGCTCGGAAGCGCGCGGCAGCCGGCGCTCGGCGACGGCGCCGAGGCATAGGCCGAAGCCGATGATAGGCCCGGCGCTCGCGGCGCCCCGCGCCTCGAGCGCTTCCCTGACCGCCTCGAGGCTATCGGGCACGATGCGGCCGTCCTCGAGCCTGGACAGGTTGACGGCCAGCGCGTCGAGGGCGGCCTTGCTCATGAAGTGGGCGTGGGCGTCGATGAACGCCGGCACGACGGCCGCGCCGCCCAGGTCGACGATGGCTACGCCGGCCGGGAGCGGGGCCCCCGTCGGGTATAGTTCCCGTATCCGGCCGTCGGCTCCGACGAGCATCGCGGCGAAGCGCTCGCCCTCGCGCTCCAGGCTATGGATCACTCCGTTGGCGAATACCGTCTCTTTCCGCATCGTGCGGGAAGTATCGCCGGGAATTCTCCGGAAGGCAAGGCGGGAACCCGGGCCTGCCGGGTTCCCGCCTTATTACTACGCGTTGATCAGCGCGGCCAGGGCCTCGGGCGTCAGGCCGAGGTGAGCGGCGACCTTGGCTCCCGGGCCGGACTCGCCGAAGCGCTCGATGCCGAGGAAGCCGTCGGCCACGCCGTTCCACGGCATCGACCGGCCGGCCTCGCAGGCGACGATGCGGGCCTCGGGAGGAGCGAGCGTGTCGCGCAGGGCGTCGGGCTGGGCCAGGAAGGTCTCCAGCGACGGCACCGATACGACGCGCACCGACTTGGACGAGGCGAGCTCCGCCGCCTTGAGGGCCAGGTCGACCTCGCTGCCGGACGCGAGCACGACGACGTCCGGCTCGTCGCTGGTGTTGCGTACTACGTAGGCGCCGGTCCTGAAGGTGTCGCGCCACATCGGGTCGGCCTTCCCGAAGACCGGCAGGTTCTGCCTGGTCAGCGCGATGACGGTCGGGCCGTCGGTCTTGGCCATCGCCCAGGCCCAGGCCTCGGCCGTCTCCTCGGCGTCCGCCGGCCTGAGCACCAGCACGTTCGGTATAGCTCGCAGCGACGCCAGGTGCTCGATGGGCTGGTGCGTCGGGCCGTCCTCGCCGACGAAGACCGAGTCGTGGGTCATCACGTAGACGACGGGCAGGCCCATCAGGGCGGCCAGCCTGAGGCTCGGCCGCAGGTAGTCGGCGAACACCAGGAAGGTGGCGCAGAACGGCCTGAAGCCGCCGTGCAGGGCCAGGCCGTTGGATATCGCGGCCATCGCGTGCTCGCGGATGCCGTAGTGGATCATCCTGCCCGAGCGGTCCGCCTTCGAGTACGGCGCGCCGGGCAGGGCGGTGACGTTCGGGCCGGTAAGGTCGGCCGAGCCGCCGACGAGGCCCGGCCACGCGGCGAAGGCCGCCTTGAGCGCGGCGCCGGAGGCGTTGCGCGTTGCCATAGAGTCGCCGACCTTGGCCTCGGGCCATACCGGCGCGGAAAGGGGCCGGCCGGCGAGCATCGCCTCGAGCTCGGCCGCCTTGCCCGGGTTCTCGGCCTTCCACGCGGAGAAATCGGCTTGCCACGCGGCGCGCCCGGCGGCGAGCTCCCCGCGCCTGGCCTCGAAGAACGCCTTGGCCTCGGGCGACACCCAGAACTCGGCGTCGGCCGGCAGGCCCATCGCGGCCTTGGCCTTGGCTATCTCTTCGGCGCCGAGCGGCGCGCCGTGCACCTTGTGCGAGCCCTGCATGGTCGGGGCGCCCTTGCCTATGACGCTCTTCAGGATGATCAGGCTCGGCTTGCCCGTCTCGGCCTTGGCGTCGGCGACCATGCGGCGCACGGCCGCGGCGTCGTACATGTCGCCCTTCCGCACCTGCCAGCCGTAGGCCTCGAAGCGCGCGCCGACGTCCTCGCCGAACGACAGCGAGGTGCCGCCGTCTATGGTGATCGCGTTGTCGTCGTAGAAGACGATCAGCTTGCCGAGCCCCAGGTGGCCGGCCAGCGACGCCGCCTCGGCGGAGACGCCCTCCTGCATGCAGCCGTCGCCGGCGAGCGCCCAGGTATAGTGGTCGACGATGGTCCGGCCGGCGACGTTGAAGCGGGCGGCGAGCATCGTCTCGGCCACGGCCATGCCGACCGCGGTCGCCAGGCCCTGGCCGAGCGGGCCGGTCGTCGTCTCGATGCCGGGGGCCATGCCGTACTCCGGGTGCCCGGCGCACTTGGAGCCGATCTGCCTGAAGGACCGTATGTCGTCGAGCCCGATCCCGTAGCCGGAGAGGTGGAGCAGCGAGTAGAGCAGCATCGAGCCGTGGCCCGCCGACAGCACGAAGCGGTCGCGGTCGAGCCAGGCCGGGTCGGACGGGTCGTGCCGCATGAACTCGCCGTACAGCATCGCTCCGAGCTCGGCGCATCCGAGCGGCAGGCCGGGGTGGCCCGAATTGGCTTTCTGTATCGCGTCCATCGACAGGCACCTGATCGATTTGGCGGTCTCGTCTATGATGCGTTGATCCATTATAGGCTCCTTGCGGGGAATGATGGCGGACGATCGTCCGCGCTCTCAGGGCTCTAGACTACTACGGCCGGCCGAACGCGGCAACAGGCCTGAGCGGCTATCCACCGGGCGCTTGAATCGGTATATACTGGTACGCATGCTCCACCTTGCCGTGCTGATAGGCGGGGCGGCGTTGCCCGCCGCGATACTCATCCTCCTGTTCCGCCGCGCCGACCGCGCCAGGCCCGAGCCCGTCGGGCTGATAGGCCGCAGCGTGCTGTACGGCTTCATCGCGACCGTGCCGGCCATCGCGCTCGAGCTGGTCGTCGGCATCCCGGCGGACTACCTGCCAGGGCTCGCGGGCGCCGCCTGGTCCGCCTTCGTCACCGCGGCCCTGGTCGAGGAGGGAGTCAAGTATTTCTTCCTCCGCCGCTACCTGATCCGGAACGAGGCGTTCGACGAGGTGATGGACGGCATCGTCTACGCCGCCTGCGTCAGCCTCGGCTTCGCGTTCGCGGAGAACCTCCTGTACGGCCTCGACGGCGGCTGGGTGCTGTTGTTCCGTGCGTTCACCGCGGTGCCGATGCACGCGGCCGCCACGGGCATCATGGGCTACTGGCTCGGCCTGTCTAAAAGCGAGCCCGATCCGGGGCGGGCGGCCTCCTACAGGCGCAAGGGCCTCTGGTCGGCCATCGCGGTACACGGGCTATACGACTTCTTCCTGTTCGCCGGAGCGCCGCTGGCGGTGGGGGCCATCGCGACGCTGTTCGTGGCCGTGCGGGTGCTCAGGCGGCAGGTACGTAGGGCCAAGGAGCTCGACGACGCGGCCGCCGAGACGCGGCGGGCCCTCGGCCTATCGTAGATCGGGCCGGACGCTCGATCGGGCGCGCCGAACGATCGAGCGCGCATCGTCAAGGGATACGGTTCGTAGCGCCGCGGTATAGTCGCTTCTAGCTTGACAAAAAAACTAAAGATGTCATAATGTGTGCCTGCATGGAGGTGCGCATGATCTTGACGAGCCAGGGTTTCGCCGACGGATCCATCATGCCCTTCGACTGCGGCTACGAGTCGATGAACCGCTCGCCGGCTCTCTCCTGGGCCGACGCGCCTATCGGCACGCGTTCGTTCGCCGTCGTCTGCCAGGACCGGAACGGCCCGGACGCGCGCCCTTGGACGCACTGGCTCATCTGGAACATCGGGCCGACCGAAACGAGGCTTTCTCCCGGCCTGCCGCAGTATCCGCGGCTCGAGGACGGTACGGAGCAGGGCCTGAACGACTACCTGGAATACGGTTGGAGCGGCCCCTGCCCGCCGATCGGGGTCCATGAGTACGTGTTCACGCTGTACGCGCTCGGTGAGGCGATCCGGCCGGCCGGCCCGACCGGCCGGGCCGTGATAGCGGCCTTGTCCGCCGCCGCCATCGGGACGGCGAGGCTGAGCGGCCTCTACGATTCGGACGGGGCGAAGCCGGCGCTGGCGGTCCTCGGCATGGATGCCCGCGCGACCTTCAGGCGCACGGCGTAGCCGCTCCGGCCGTCAGTCCAGGTCGGCGTAGCCCTCGAGCTCGGTCGCCACGCTCTCCCATTCGGCGGATAGGCGCGCGGCCTCGTCGTCGAGGGCCTGCGCCGACGCCTGGAGGCCCCTCATCCGCTCGCCGTCCGAGTAGTTCTCCGGCAGGGCCATAGCGGCCAGCGCGCCGGCCTTCTCCTCGCTCACCGCCTCCATGCGCGCCAGTACCTCGTCCTCCCGCTTGCGTAGGCGGTTCCGCTCGGCCTTGCGCCGCTTGTCCTGCTCGCGGGACGCCTTGGCGTCGAGCTGGCGGCCGTTCGCGTCGCCTCCGGCCTGCGTCGGCGGCGAGGAGGTGACGCAGGCCCCGACGGCTCGGCCCGCGTCGTCGCCCGCGGCTTCCTCGGCCTTCTTGGTCAGGTAGTAGGCGTAGTCCCCGTAGAACAGCCGCGGCGAGCTGCCGCAGGACAGCTCGAGCACTCGGTCGGCCAGGCCCTCGATGAAGAAGCGGTCGTGGGACACGAACAGCACCGTGCCGTCGAAGCGCTTGAGCGCGTCGAGGAGCACGTCCTTCGAGTCGAGGTCGAGGTGGTTGGTCGGCTCGTCGAGCACGAGCAGGTTCGCCGGATGCAGGAGCATCTTGAGCAGGGCCAGCCGCGAGCGCTCTCCGCCCGACAGCACCGACACGCGCTTCTCCACGTCGTCGCCGCGGAACAGGAACGCGCCGAGCAGGTTGCGTATGCCCGGCAGCAGGGCGGTGGGGCAGGCCGACGAGGCCTCCTCCTCGACGGTCAGCGACTCGTCGAGCGCGTCCGCCACGTCCTGCGAGAAGTAGCCCACCGTGATGCCGGTCCCGAGCCGTATCGAGCCCGAGTAGTCGCCGTCGACGCCGGCGACGAGCCGCATCAGCGTCGACTTGCCGGCGCCGTTGCGCCCGACGAAGGCTATCTTCGAGCCGGCGTCGACGGTCAGCGACAGCTCGTCGACGACGCGCTTCGGCCCGTAGGACTTACGCACGCCGTCGAGCGTCAGCGCTATTCGGCCGGAATGGGGCGCGGGCGGGAAGCTGAAATGGACGCGCTTCATGCCCTCGGGTATGACGATGGGCACGATCTTGTCCAGCTGCTTGATCCTGGACTGGACCTGGGCGGCCTTGGTCGCCTGGTAGCGGAAGCGCCGGATGAAGTCCTCGAGCCTGGCGATCTCCTCCTGCTGGGCCTCCCAGGCCTTGAACAGGGTCTCGAGCTCCTGGGCCCGCTTGCGCTCGTAGGCCGTGTAGGAGCCGGGGTAGCGGGTCAGCCTGCCGTTCCACAGCTCGTAGACCTCCTTCACGGTCGAGTCCAGGAAGGATCGATCGTGGGACACGACGACGAACCCGCCGGCGAACGAGCGCAGGTACGACTCGAGCCAGTCGCGGGCCTCCAGGTCCAGGTAGTTGGTCGGCTCGTCGAGCAGCATGATGTCCGGGTTCTCGAGTATCGCCTTGGCCAGGGCCACGCGCATCTGCCAGCCGCCGGACAGCTCGCCGACCTGGCGCCCCGCGTCCTCGGGCTTGAAGCCGAGGCCCTCGAGCACCTCGCGGATGCGGTCGGCGCGGCGCCAGTATCCCGAGCCGTTGATCGTCTCGTCGAGGTGGTGGTAGGTCTCGAGCAGGGCGTCGAGGTCGTCGTCGCCCTCCCGGGACGACTCGAGCCTGGCGCCTACTGCGTCGCGCTCCGCCAGCAGCGCCTCGACGGCGCCGTAGGCCTTCTCGGCCTCCTGGTAGACGGTGCAGCCCGAGTACGTCTCCCCCGACTGCGCCAGGTACGAGACGCGGGTGCCCTTCTGTACGGCGCGGTCGCCGGAGTCGGGCGGCAGCAACCCGGCGACGATGCGCAGCAGGGTGGTCTTGCCCGCGCCGTTCGGGCCGGCGAGCGCCGCCTTGGTGCCGGAGGCCAGGTAGAGCGCGGCGTCGGACAGGATGTCCCTGGCCCCGAACGCGAGCGAGACGCCGGTGAATTGCACGAACGCCATGGGGCTAGCGGTACCGCTTGAGGGCCGCGACCGGCTCGAGGCCGTCGGGGGCCTCAACTATGGCGTTGCGCGCGGAGCCCGGGGGCAGGTAGGCCAGGAGCAGCTCGTCGCCGTCCGTCGCGTAGGCGAACGACACCGCCGGCCGCTTCTCGCCGTCGAAGCGCAGCGTGAACGCGCCGTCCCAGTCGACGGATAGCTCCGGCGACAGGTACAGGTCCATCGAGACGGAGCCGATCTCGCCGGCGCCCTCGGGGATGACGTCCGGCGTCAGGGCGCCGTAGGCGGCCCAGGTGAAGCGGCCGGAGCGGGTGATGATCAGCGCGCCGTAGGCCTCGCTCTCGAAGCGCTCGCCGCCGGCGACGAATCCGGCCAGCGCCGACATGCGCCTGCGCTCCTCGGCGGCGACGACGGCCTGGACGTCCTGGGCGTGCCGGACGAATTCGTAGGACAGCTCCGCGTCCGGCCCCTTGTCCTCCCTGAGCCTGGCGGCCGCCTCGGGCGACAGGTCCGAAGCGGCCGGGACGAAGACGAGCCGGCCGGACTTCGTGAAGCGGAACGACGCGCCGCCGGGGAGTATCTCGAACGAGCCGTCCTCGCGGGCGTCGATGGAGTCGTAGCGGTAGATCCTCGAGAAGCCGGGCCTCTCGACGCGGATCTGGTTGCGCAGCGGGTCGGTGAAGATGCCGTAGCGCGGCTGGTAGGCCGCCAGGTCGAGCTTCCCGGAGGCGACCATCGCGTCGAAGTAGTCGGGGCGCCAGACGTTGTCGAACAGCGGCGACAGCGACTCGCTCGATACGGTCGAGCCGGCCGCCAGGTCGGGCATCGGCTCCTCCTCGGCGTTCCATAGCGTCAGCTGGTTCGAGAACACGTAGCCGGTCGAGCCGTCGTCGGCGAGCGCCAGGTACCAGTCGCCCGCGAGCCGCTCGCCGCCGGTCTCGACCGCGGCGCCGTCGACCCGCCGGAGCAGCTTGACCGGCTGGCCGAGCCTGAGCCGGTAGACCTGCTCCGAGCCGACGTTCGACGGCTCGTCCCTGAGTATGAGCCCGTCGCGCATCGCTACGCCGAGCATCGGGGCCATCTCCGCGTATCCGGCGGCGGCCTCCCCGGCCTTCTTCCTGGACGGGTAGCGCTCTACCCTCCATAGCTCCAGCTCTTCCTTGGCGTCGGAGCCGGGAACGCCCACGGCGTAGGTCTTCGTTATATTCGACTTGAAGTGTATCGGCGCCACGTCGCCGTAGCCGAGGGCCGAGCCCTCGGGCGGCCAGAGCACGAGGGCCCAGCCCTCCCTGCCCGCGCAGGAGGAGGCGAGCGCGGCCATCAGGACGGCCGCGGCGATCGTCAGTCCGGTATGTCTATTCGTCAAAGCCATGCTCCATTATATAACGAAGGGCGCCGGCCTTGTCACGCCCGCCTTGCGCTACGGTCCGGGCTCGGGCATACTACATGGCTCGGGGAGGTTCAGTGAGCGTCAGGACAGAGGCCGTCATCGAGATCGGCTCCACCGGCATCAGGGTCCTCGTCGCCAACGTATCGGACGACGGGACCTACGAGATCCTCGAACGGGCGGGCAAGCCCATCGCCCTCGGCCGCGACGTGTTCACCGCCGGCCTCGTCAGCCGCGACTCGGTGGGGGAGTGCATCGCGGTCCTGCGCTCGTTCCGCGAGCTCCTGCGCGCCTACGGGGTCGAGCCGGCCGACGCGCGCGTCGTCGCGACGAGCGCCCTGCGAGAGGCGGAGAACCGCGACGCCTTCGTCGACCGGGTCGCGATGCGCACCGGCTTCCGCGTCGACGTCATCGAGGCGATCGAGGAGAGCCACTACATGTTCCTGGCGGTCCAGCGGGCCCTCGGCGGCGACGCCCGCTACTTCTCCAGGACCAACTCGATGATCATCGAGGTCGGCGGCGGCTCGACCGAGCTGATGCTGCTCCGCAGGGGGCGCATCGTCGCGGCCCACTCGCTCCGGCTCGGCACGGTCCGCGTCGACGAGCAGTCGAAGGCCGTGATGGGCTCGTCGGGCTACCTGATGCGCTTCCTCGCGGACAACGTCAGGACCGCCTGCGACGGGCTGGAGGACGACCTGCCGCTGTCCGGCGTGCGGTCGTTCGTCGCGATCGGCAACGACGCTCGCTTCGCCGCCTCCGTCGCCGGGGCCGAGACGCGCTCCGACTACACGATCGTGCCGCGCGAGGCCTTCCTGGGCCTCGTCGACAGGCTCAAGGGCCTGACCGTCGACGACATCGTCGCGTCGTACCGCGTGCCGTACTCGGACGCCGAGGCGCTGCTGCCGGGCCTCGTGATCCTGTCGCTGTTCATCGAGCGTACCGGGGCCGAGGAGCTGATCGTGCCCAGGGTCAGCCTGCGCGACGGGCTCCTGATAGCGATGTCCGGCGGCTCGGGCGACGACATCCAGGCCGAGCTCCATAAGCAGATCATAGCGTCGGTCGTCGGCCTCGGCCGGCGCTACCGCTTCGACGAGGGCCACGCCTCGCACGTCGTCGAGCACGCGCTGTTCCTGTTCGACCGGCTCGGCGAGGCCCACGGCATGGGCCGCCGCGAGCGCCTGCTGCTCGAGGCCGCCGCCTACCTGCACGACGTCGGCAACTTCATACGCACGAGCGGCCACCAGCGCCACTCGGAGTACATCGTCCTCAACAGCGAGATATTCGGGCTGCAGCGCGACGAGCTGACCATCGTCGCCAACCTCGTCCGCTATCACCGGAAGGCCGGCCCGTCCCCGTCGCACGCCAATTACATGAGCCTGCCGCGCGAGGACCGCGCCGTCGTGCTCAAGCTGGCCGCGATGCTGCGCATCGCCGACGCCCTCGACCGGGGCCATACGCAGCGGCTCAGGCTCGTGGACCTGGAGATGAAGGAGGACCACCTGGTCCTCCAGTCCGATAGCTCGGGCGACCTGTCGCTGGAGCGGCTGTCGCTCGCGGAGAAGGACGACATGTTCGAGGACGTATTCGGCCTCAAGGTGGTGCTGATATGAGCCATAAGCCGGACCGTGAATTCTACCTGAGCCGCGAGCTGTCATGGCTGGAGTTCAACGCCCGCGTGCTCGAGGAGGGGCTCGACGGCGCGAACCCCCTCCTGGAGCGCCTTCGCTTCCTGTCGATCGTGTCGAGCAACTTCGACGAGTTCTTCATGGTGCGCGTCGCGGCCGTCAAGGCCAGGGTCAGGGCCGGCGACGCCGACCTGGACTACGCCGGGCTGGGGCCGGAGGAGCTGCTGTCGGCCATATCGCGCAGGGCCCGCGAGATAGTCGGCAAGCAGTACGCGGCGCTGATCAACGAGCTGCTGCCGGCTCTGGCCGCCGAGGGCCTCTGGCTGATGCGGCCGACCGAGTACGACGCCGAGTCGAGGCGCTGGCTCGAGGATTTCTTCATGGGCCAGGTGGCGCCGGCCCTGACGCCGCTCGCCGTGCCCGTCCCGGAGGAGGGCGCGCCCGCGGGCTTCCCGACGACCGGGAACCTGCGGATCCACGCGGCCTTCCTGCTGCGCTCGCCAGGCGGCGAGGACCGCCTCGCGATCGTCCAGGTGCCGCCCAACCTGGGGCGCTTCGTCAGGCTGCCGTCCGGGCCCGGCGCGCGCTACGCGCTGCTCGACGACCTGGTGATGGACTTCGGCCACCGGCTCTTCCCGGGCTACGCGGTGACCGAGCGATGCCTGTTCAAGGTGACCCGGGACGCCGACATCGGCGTAGACGAGGACCGCGACGACGACTTCGTCGCGGCGATGGAGGAGGTGCTCGTCAACCGGCAGAATTCGTGGCCGGTCAGGCTGACCATCTCCTCCGACTCCGAGGAGCTCGAGACGCGGCTCGGGGCGGCCCTCGGCCTCGGCCGGGACGACGTGTACGCGCTGTCCGGCCCCATAGACCTCAAGGGCTTCATGGAGATCGCCAACCTGAAGGGCTTCGACCGGCTGCGCTTCAAGTCCAGGAGCCATTTCTCGCCGCTGGCCCTGTCGGAGGACAACACCGTCTGGGACGAGATACGCAAGCGCGACCTGGTGCTGCACCTGCCCTACGAGTCGTTCCAGCCCATCGTCGACTTCGTCGAGGCCGCGGCGACCGATCCGGACGTGCTCGCGATCAAGGCCACCCTGTACCGGACCTCGGGCGACTCGCCGGTCGTCAAGGCGCTCACGCGCGCCGCCAGGGCGGGGAAGCAGGTAACGGCCGTCGTCGAGCTGAAGGCCCGCTTCGACGAGGAGCGCAACATCGCCTGGGCGTCCAGGCTGGAGCAGGCCGGCGCGATCGTCGTGTTCGGCGCGGCCCGGCTCAAGGTGCACGCCAAGGCGCTGCTGGTCGTCAGGCGCGAGGAGGACGGCCTGGTCAGGCGCTACGTGCACCTGTCGACCGGCAACTATAACGACAGGACCGCCAAGCTGTACGGCGACATGTCGCTGTTCACCGCGAACCCGACCATCTGCGCCGAGACCGGCGCGTTCTTCAACATGATCACCGGGCTGTCGGCGCGCACCGAGCTGCGCAACCTGTCGATGGCGCCGTTCGACCTCAAGCGCCGCGTCGTCTCGATGATAGAGCGCGAGGCCGAGCGCTCGAGCCCGGAGTCGCCGGGGCTGATAGCCGCGAAGATGAACTCGCTGTGCGACAAGGAGATCATCGACGCGCTCTACAGGGCCTCCGCGGCCGGCGTGCGGGTGCTGCTCAACGTCCGGGGCATCTGCCAGCTCGTGCCCGGTCTCAAGGGGCTGTCCGAGAACATCACCGTCGTGTCGATCGTCGGGCGCTACCTGGAGCACGCGCGCGTCTGCTACTTCCGCAACGGCGGCGCCGAGGAGCTGTACCTGTCGAGCGCCGACTGGATGCCGCGCAACCTCGAGAAGCGCATCGAGCTGCTGTTCCCCGTGTTCGGCGACGAGGCGCGCGAGCGGGTCTACGACGCGCTGATGTCGTATTTCCTGGACAACGTCAAGGCGAGGGCCCTCGGGCCCTCGGGGCATTGGCGCCGCGTCAAGGCGCTCGAGGGCGAGGCGCCCTTCTCCGTCCAGGACTACTTCTACGAGGACAGCATCAAGCGGCTGGAACGGGCGAGCGCGACGAGCGACGCCGCGATGATACAGGTCAGGCGCCGGGCGCCGTGACGGCTCGCTCCGCGGCGGCCGAGGAGCCCGCCGGAGCCCGGTTGTAGAGCCGCGTCATCGCGCGCAGCCGGTCGGCCGCGCCGGGGCCGGGCAGGCTCCCGAGCCGCCAGGCCCAGTTGCCCTCGGTGGTGCCCGGGCGGTTCATCCTGGCCTCCGAGCCCAGGCCGAGCAGGTCCTGCATCGGAACCACGACGAGGCCGGCCGCGCTCTTCATCGCCTCGCGCACGAGCGCGCGCGCCGGGTCCGGCGGGTCGTAGCCCAGGTAGTCGATGATAAAGGCGCGCTCCTCGCGGCTGGCGGACGCCAGCCAGCCGGCCAGCGTGTCGTTGTCGTGGGTGCCCGTGTACGCGACGCAGCCCGGCGCGTAGTTGTGCGGCAGGAACGGGTTGCCCGGGTCCAGGCCGCGGCCGGACTCCCTAGCGTCGAAGCCGAACTGCAGTATCCTCATGCCCGGCAGCCCGAAGCGGTCGCGCAGCTCGACGACGTCCGGCGTGATGAAGCCGAGGTCCTCGGCCAGTATCGGCAGCTCGTCGCCGAGCCTGGCACGGAGGGCCGACAGCAGGGCCGTCCCGGGGGCCGCCTTCCATTCGCCGCGCCTGGCCGTCTTGCGGCCGGCGGGCACGGCCCAGCACGCGGCCAGCCCCCTGAAGTGGTCGACGCGGACCAGGTCGTAGAGCGATAGCGCCGCCTCGACCCTGGCTATCCACCACTCGAAGCCCGTCGCCTCGTGGCGCTCCCAATCGTAGAGCGGGTTGCCCCAGAGCTGGCCGTCCCTCGAGAAGTAGTCGGGCGGCACGCCCGCGACCTCGATGGGCCTGCCGGAGGCGTCCAGCCTGAACAGCTCGGGATGGGCCCAGGCGTCGGCCGAGTCCATCGCCACGAAGATCGGCAGGTCGCCGACGATGGACACGCCGCGGCTAGCGGCGCGGGCGCGCAGCTCGTCCCACTGCCGGCGGAACAGGAACTGCTCGGCACCGATCAGGGCCAGCTCGCGTCCGCGCCCGGCGCGGAAGGCGGCGATCGCCTCGGGCTCGCGCCGGGCGAGGCCTCGCGGCCAGTACGCGTTCCACGACGAGTCCCGGACGCCGGCGGCCGCCGCGGCGGCGTCGCGCTCGCGCTTGATGGCGGTGAACAGGCAGTAGTCGTCGAGCCAGCCCGCGTTCGCCCGCCCGAACGCGTCGAGCTCGGCGGCGTACCCGCCCGACGATAGGAGCCGCTCGGCCGCCAGCCGGGCCAGGCTCTCCTTGGCCGGGATGGCCCTGCCGTAGTCCACGCGGCCGCCTCGGCCGTCCCGCGCGCGTTCGAGCTCGGCGTCCGTCAGGAGCCCGTCGCGCCTCAGCAGCTCCGGCGACAGCAGGAGCGCGTCGCCGGCGAAGCTGGAGAACGGCGCGTACGGCGAGTCGCCGTAGCCGGTCGGCCCGAGCGGCAGGACCTGCCAGACCGACTGGCCGGCGTCGGCGAGCCAATCGACGAAGCGGACGGCCTCGGGGCCGAGGTCGCCGATACCGTACGGCCCGGGCAACGAGGTGGGGTGAAGCAGTACGCCGCTCGATCGTCTCAGTCGCATCCGGCCCTCCGCGTTAGGTATAGGCCCGTCCGGGCCGCGTGTCAAAGGGGCCGCCCGCTCGCCGCGTCCCCCGGCCGGCTTCTTGAAATCCCGTTTTTAGCGATAAAACCGATTTACCGAAAAAATAGCTGGTCCGCTTGCGCCGAGCCCGATAGAGTGGTAGCATTGATGGCCTGAACGGCGATCGTCGATCGCCGTTTTCCGTCCCATCACGGTCCTAAATCTTAAGGGAGGTTTTATGAAACGTTTCGCCCTAATCCTGGCGGTAGTCGCCGCGATCTTCGCGGTCGGCTGCGTCAGCCAGCCCGCGGCCCCGGCCGGCGGAGAGGTCAAGATAGCCGTTCTGCACGTGAACGACACGCACGGTCACCCGATCGCGTTCGCGAACAGCCCGCACGTCGCCGTCGGCGGCCTGCCGGCCATGGCGATGCTCGTCGGACAGACCCGCGCCGAGTACGACAACGTGCTCGTGCTGGACGCCGGCGACTACAATACCGGGCTCTCCGAGTCCAACTTCTTCAAGGCCGAGCCGGACGTCGTCGGCCGTAACATGATCGGCTTCGACGCCGTCGCCCTCGGAAACCACGAGTTCGACAACGAGATCTCGGTACTCGAGGCCCAGAAGGCCCTCGCCGAGTTCCCGCTGATCTCCGCCAACGTCAAGACCAAGGACGGCGCCTACGTCGCCGACGCCCCCTACATCGTCAAGGAATACCAGGGCGTCAAGGTCGGCGTCTTCGGCCTGATCACCAAGGAGACCGAGACCGTCGGCAACCCGGCCATCGTCAAGGACCTCGTGTTCGCCGACGAGATCGAGACCGCGAAGGAAATGGTCAAGGTGCTCCGCGAGCAGGAGAAGGTCGACGTCGTGATCGCCCTCGTACACCTCGGCATGGACGACGTCTACGCCCCCGGTTCCAAGGGCCTCGCCGCCGCCGTCCCCGGCATCGACCTGATCGTCGACGGCCACAGCCACACCCTGCCCGAGGCCCCGGTCGTGGTCAACGGCACCCCGATCGTCCAGGCCGGCCAGTGGGGCATGTACGTCGGCAAGGGCGTCCTGACCGTCAAGGACGGCAAGGTCGCCGGCTTCGACTGGGAAGCCGTCTCGATCAACCATAACGACAAGGCCAAGCAGCCGGTCGGCCCGCAGTTCGAGCAGCACCCGCTCATCCAGCCCGTGCTCTCCGACTACGCCGACAGGGTCGAGGGCATGCTCAAGGAGAAGATCGGCGTAGCCGCCGAGACCTTCCCGAACGCGATGACCCGCAAGGCCGAGACCGCCATCGGCGACCTCGTCACCGACGCGATGAAGTTCGTCACCAAGGCCCAGGGCGTAGACTTCGCTATGAACAACGGCGGCGGCATCCGCGCCGACCTGCCCGCCGGCGACGTCACCCTCAAGTCGATCTATACGGTGCTGCCCTTCGACAACTCCGTGACGGTCATCAAGCTCAAGGGCTCCGACGTCCAGGCCATGTTCGACTACATCGCCACCACCATCGGCAAGGGCGCCTTCGCCCAGGTCTCCGACGGCGTCAGCTACACGATCAACGTGAAGGCCGGCAAGTGCGAGAACGTCCTCATCGGCGGCAAGCCCCTCGATCCCGCCAAGGTCTACACCATCGCCACTAACTCCTACCTGGCCACCGGCGGCGACGGCTACGCCATGTTCAAGAACGCGCTGTCCTCCTACGAGACCAGCATGTTCCAGCGCGACGCCCTGATCGCCTACGTCCGCCAGCTCGGCAAGGACCTGGCCCCGGTAATCGCCGGCCGCGTCACCATCGTCGAGTAATCCAAGGTCGACGATAGACTCGTAATAAAGGCGGCCGCCCCTCGGGGCGGCCGCCTTTTCGTCCATGGCGCGGCGCCGGCTTCGTCGCTAGCCCGGCGCGCGCCTCGACATGCTCGGGCCTTCGGCGCTCCCCGGGCGCCGCTCCTCGCCATCATCCACGCCATGGACGAAAAGCCGGGTGTGTCGGCGCGGCGAGCCTCGACATACGGGATGCGCGGGCGAAGATCCAGGCGCGTCTTCTCTTTCTTCCCTCTTCTATCTCGTATGCTCTTATTCGCCTTGCCCGATACCGGCCCCGGCTAGTTAGCGACCGCGGCGGCCAGGAGCAGCGCGGCCAGCTCGCCGAGCTCGACGGCGGCCCCGAGCGCGTCGCCCGAGTAGCCGTCGAGGCGCTCGCCGTACCAATGGCCGACGAAGGCCGCCGTCGCGACGGCCGCGAGGCCGCCCGCGAGCATGGAGGCGGCCGCCCCGATCGGGCCGTAGGCCGCGCCGAACAGCAGCGCCGCCGGGGCCGCCGCTACCGCGTAGCCGACGGTAGACGACAAGGGCGACGGGCGTCCTATCATGGCCGCCAGGCCGCCGCCCGGGTAGGGCTCGCAGAAGGCGGTCACGAGCATCGAGCCGAACCTTCCGGCGACCGGCGCCAGGCAGAGCGCGCCCCAGAACGCCGGGCCGCCGCGCTCCGCCAGGGCGGCGACGGCGCCGAGCCTCGCGGCCAGCGCGGCGAAGCCGGCGAACAGCGCGAACGAGCCGACGCGCGGGTCCTTGAGCACCGAGCGCCTGCGCTCGGCGTCGCCGTTCACTCCCGCGGCGTCGGCCGTGTCGAGGAGCCCGTCCAGGTGGAACAGGTTGAAGGCCAGGTACTGGGCGACGATGGAGCCGAGCGCCGCCAGCGGCCCGGGGCCGAAGGCCAGTGAGCCGAGCCAGGCGCCGGCGCAGGCGACCGCGGCCGCGCAGAGGCCGACCACGGGCATCCAGAATCCGAGCGCGCCATAGTCCGGCTCGGATCGGAGCGGGGCCGGGATCCTGGAGGCCAGGGTGAACGCGCTCAGGAAGCCGTGCAGGGCAGCCCTCATAGCGCGCCCCAGGCGTCCCGCAGGATGGCCGATCCGGCCTCCGCCTCGGCCCACGAGAACAGCTCCAGCTCGACGACGCCGTCGAAGCCGCGCGCGAACGGCGCGAGGGCCGCTATCCACGGTTCGCCGGCCGCGAAGCCCACGTGGTCGCGCGAGCCGTCGTAGCCGTGGACGTGCAGCTCGCCCACGCGCTCGGCCCGCCCGGCTACCCAGGCGGCCGGGTCGCGCCCCTCGGCGCGCAGGTGCCCGACGTCGGCGCAGATCCGCGGCGGGCCGTGCCTCGAGCCGGCGGTCGCCGCGTCGGCCGCGTCGAACCGGGCCAGCGTCGTGTTCTCGAGCAGGAAACGATCCGGTCCGTAGCGCCCCCGCCACTCGTCGAGCAGGGCCGCGAAGGCGCGCAGGCCGTCGTCGGCCCGCGGCGGGTGCACGACGAACGCCGACGCGTAGCCGGCCGTGCGCTCGAGCAGCTCCTCGTGCCGCGGCTCGATCGAGTCGGGCATATGCACCGTGAAGCCGAAGTCGGACGAGAACGACTCGATCTCCCGCGCCTCGCTCCGCAGCGTGGCGCGCGCGTCGTCGTCGTAGATGAAGAACAACAGCTCGACCTGGCGCTGTCCCGTACGCTCGCGGAGGAATCGCAGGTTCTCGGCGTAGCTCCCGGGTATCACGTAGGACGGCACCGATATGCGGGCGCTCATTTGACCTTGATCGGGATGCCGGCGACGAGGAGCTCGACGGAGTCCGCGGCGGCGGCCAGCTTGGCGTTCGCGCGCCCGAGGGCCATGCCGTAGCGGCGGCTCATCGGGTCGGCGGGGATCACGCCCATGCCTATCTCGTTGGTGACGATGACGATATCGCGCGGCAGCCGCGCGATGAACCGGTCGAGGATTGGCTCCCAGTCGTCCTCCCTGCCCGCGAAGAACAGGTTGTTGAGCCACATCGGCACGCAGTCGAGGACCATACGCTCGCGCGCGGCCCGGTCGATGTCTATCGGCTCCTCGACGGTGACGAAGTCGGCGGCGCGCTCGGCCTTGTGCCTGCGGATGCGCTCGCGCATCTCGTCGTCGAACGGGGTCGCCGTCGCCAGGAACCAGCGGTCCGGCGCGAAGGCCTCGGCCAGCTCGAGGGCCCGGCTCGACTTGCCCGATTTCACGCCGCCTGTCAGTAGTACTCGCATGACTCGACAGTAACGGCCGCTCCCGGGCGCGTCAAGCCGAAGGGCTCGGGCGGGTCGGGGGCGGCCGTACGGGTCAGCGCTTCTTGCCGGCGGCCTTGGCCTTGGCTGGCGCCTTGGGGGCCGGCGACGCGGCCGGGTCCGGGTTCCTGACGATCGCCAGGAAGGATCGGAAGGCCTTCATGCCGTCCTTACCGAGGCCGTAGCCCTCGACGTCGTCGGCCCAGGCGTCGAGTACCTGGTAGAAGAGGCCCAGGGCCGCGGCGGCCAGGGCCGCGGGGTCAGCCCCGGGCGGGAGGCTGCCGTCGGCCTTGGCGGCCTTGGCGCAGCCGGCGAAAGCGGCGGCTAGCGCGGCGCGCATGGCGGCGTTCTTTTCCTTAAGCTTGGGGTACTGCCTGAAGACCGGGTCGGGCTTGGCGACGATGTACGCGAAGTCCGCGTTGTCGGCCAGCGCGTCGAATATGCGGCCGACGCCGGCCTCGAGCCTGTCCATGCCCGTCGGCTCGTCGCCGGCGAGGCAGGCCTCGAAGCGCGCGTAGAACAGCGACGCCACGGCGTGCAGCGACTCGAACATGCCGTCGACGCCGTCGAAGTGCCTGAATATAGCGGGCTCGGTCACCCCGGCCCTGGCGGAGACGTTCTTCAGGGTGGCCGACCTGGGGCCCTGCTCCCTGATGACGATGGCCGCCGAACGTAGTAAGGACGACTTAGCCTTCGAATACGGCCAATCGTCGCCGAAAATAGTCTCTTCCTTGCTCATGTATACATGCTATAGCCATAGGCGCCGAAAGAGAAGCGAGATCGAAGCCGAGGCGGCGACAATTTACCGGTTCTTTACGAATATCATATTCCTATAGCAATAAAAATGAATGCCGCTAGCGACGCGACGCTCGGCCGGGACTCGGCCGAGCGTCGGAGCGCGGTCCCGGGGCGGCAGACCGGCGGCCCCGAGGCCGTCGGCGGCTAGAGGCCCTCCCCGAGATAGGCCTTGCGCACCCCGTCGTCGGCCAGCAGCTCGCGGCCCGGCCCCGACATCGTGATGCGCCCGGTCTCGAGCACGTAGCCGAAGTCGGCTATCTCGAGGGCCGCCTTGGCGTTCTGCTCGACGAGCAGGATCGTCGTGCCCTCGGCGTTGATCGCCTTGACGATATCGAAGATCATCTTGACGATCAGCGGGGCCAGGCCGAGCGACGGCTCGTCCATCATCAGGAGCTTCGGGCGCGACATCAGCGCGCGAGCCACGGCGAGCATCTGCTGCTCGCCTCCGGACAGCGTGCCGGCCTTCTGCCTGCGGCGCTCCTCGAGCCGGGGGAACAGCGAGTACATGCGCCTCTTGTCCGCGGCGACGCCCGCCTTGTCGTCGCGCATGAAGGCGCCGAGCTCCAGGTTCTCCTCGGAAGTCAGGTCCGGGAAGATCCTCCGGCCCTCGGGCGCGAGCACCACGCCGCGGCGCACGATGTCCCTGGTCGCCAGCCCGTCCACCCGGGCACCGTCCAGGCTGATCGATCCGCCGCTCGGCTTGACCAGGCCGACGACGGACTTGAGCGTCGTGCTCTTGCCCGCGCCGTTCGCGCCTATCAGCGTAACTATCTTGCCCTCGGGCACCTCGAACGAGATGCCCTGCAGCGCGTGTATGCCGCCGTAGTGCACGGACAGGTCGTCTATCCTGAGCATCAGTCCACCCCCAGATAGGCTTCGATGACCTTGGGATCGCGGCGTATCTCGTCGGGAGTCCCGTGGGCTATCGTCACGCCGTAGTCGAGGACGTACATGCGCGAGCAGACGCCCATCACCACCTGCATGTGGTGCTCTATCAGCAGTATCGTCAGGTCGTAGCGGTCCCTGATCGACCCGATGAAGTCCATCAGCTCGAGCGACTCCTGCGGGTTCATGCCCGCCGCCGGTTCGTCGAGCAGCAGCAGCGCGGGCTCGGTGGCCAGCGCCCTGACTATCTCGAGCCTGCGCTGCTTGCCGTACGGCAGCGACGTGGCCGCCTCGCGCGCCTGGTCGGCGAGGCCGACGGACTCGAGCAGCGACATCGCGAACTCGCGCGAGCGCCGCTCCTTGGCGCGGTACCCGGGCAGGTGGAGCGTCGAGGCGGCCACGCCGACGTCCATCCTGAGGTGGCAGGCGACGAGCACGTTCTCCAGCACGTCCATGTCCTTCCAGAGCCGGATGTTCTGGAAGGTCCTCGCTATGCCGAGCCTGGTGATCGCGTGGGGCTTCTGGCCGGTGATGTCGCGGCCCTTGAAGATCACCCTGCCCTCGGTCGGCTTGTACACGCCGGTGATCGTGTTGAACGCGGTGGTCTTGCCGGCGCCGTTCGGTCCGATCAGGCCGACGATCTCGTTCTTCTGGATCTCGATGTTCAGGTCCGACACGGCGGTCAGGCCGCCGAAGCGCATCGATACGTCCTTGGTGCTTATCACGAGCGGCCTCCCGCGCCGGACGCGCCCTTCCGCCTGAATATCCCGAGGAAATCGTCCCAGTTGAATTCCTTGTTCCCCATCAGCCCCCGCTGCCGGTACAGGACCACGATCATCAGCAGTATCGAGAAGATGACCATGCGGAGGCCGGGCAGCCCGTCCGTCTTGATGAACAGGAAGTTCATCGGCATGTCCAGGAAGCGGAGCGCCTCCATCAGCACGGTGACGACTATCGCCCCGATCACCGAGCCGGTGATCGAGCCGTTGCCGCCGAGCACGACGATCAGCAGGATGTTGAAGGTCAGCGTCAGCGTGAACATCTTGGGGTCGATGGTCGTTATCATGTGCCCGAGCAGGGCGCCCCCGACGCCGGCCATGAAGCTGGAGATGACGAAGCTCGTCGACTTGACCTTGAACACGTTGACGCCCATCGCCTCGGCGGCCACCTCGTCGTCGCGCACCGCCTTCATCGTGCGGCCGTAGCTCGATCGTACGAGGGCCAGCATGAACGCGACCGACAGGGCCGCCACCGACCAGACCACCCAGGTCGTCGAGTACTTGGTGATGGCCTTGAGGCCCTGCGCCCCGTTCGTCAGGCTCTGCGCGTTCGTTATGAGCACGCGGATGATCTCGGCGAAGCCGAGCGTCGCGATGGCCAGGTAGTCGTCCCTGAGCCGGAGCGCCGGGACGCCGATCACGACCGCGACCAGGCCGGCGCAGGCCCCGGCGGCCAGCAGCGCCAGCGGGAACGGCAGCTGGAGGTCGCGCAGGAACGGCACGATCGGCTCCAGGAAGAAGTTCATGTCCTTCTGCGCCGGGCTCATCGTCAGCAGCGCGCTGACGTACGCCCCGACGGCCATGAAGCCGGCGTGGCCGAGCGAGAAGAGGCCGGTGAACCCGTTGAGCAGGTTAAGCGACAGGGCCAGCACGATGTAGATGGCCGAGAGGTTGAGTATCCTGACCGAGAACCGGCCGAGCGTGGCGTCGGCGACGGCGATGGCGCCGACCAGCAGCGCGATCCCGGCCAGCGATAGCAGCGTATTCCGTTTGATCTTCATATCGTCACACCTTGACCGCTTGATGCTTGCCGAGCAGCCCCGACGGCTTGACGAGGAGCACGACGATCAGCAGCACGAACGCGAACGCGTCGCGGTAGCCGGTCAGCTCCGGCAGGAAGGCCACGATCATGATCTCGAGCACGCCGAGCAGGAAGCCGCCGAGCACGGCTCCGGGGATGTTGCCTATGCCGCCTATCACGGCGGCGATGAAGCACTTGAGCCCCGGCATCACGCCCATCAGCGGGTTCAGCTGGGGATACTTCATCGTCCACATGATGCCGCCGAGCCCGGCCAGCAGCGAGCCGATGCCGAAGGTCATCGATATCGTCCTGTTCACGTCGATGGCCATGAGCCTGGCGGCGTCCAGGTCGGTGGAGACGGCGCGCATCGCCAGGCCGGTCTTCGTGCCGTTGACTATCCAGAGCAGCGCGACGAGTATCGCCGCGGTGATGACCGGGATGAACAGGCTGACCGACAGCACCGACACCGGGCCGAGGTGCACCACCGTGTCGAACAGCGGGATGCTCGGGAAGCTCTTGGGACGGCCGCCGAACACGACGATGCCGACGTTCTCGATCAGGAAGGACGCCCCGATCGCGCTGATCATCACCGATATCTTCGGCGAGTCCCGGAGCGGCCGGTACGCGACCCGCTCCAGGCCCATGCCGAACATCGCCGTCAGGCCGATGGCCACGATGAACGCGACCCACCACGGCATCGCGAGCGAGGTCGCCGCGTAGAACGCGAAGTAGGCGCCGAGCATGAACACGTCGCCGTGGGCGAAGTTGATCAGGCGCAGGATGCCGTAGACCATCGTGTAGCCTATCGCTATCAGGGCGTAGAGGCTGCCGAGGCTGAGCGCGTTGGTCAATTGCTGGAAGAATGTCGATAGTTCCATTGGTTCGGGTCCTCGGGCGCCGCGGTCGCGGCTTTAAACGAGGACGGGCGCCCCCGTCTGCTTGGACGGCGGCGCCCGCCGCGCTCCCCGGGCCGCCGCGGGCGGCGACCGGGACGCGCTATCGATGGATGGCGGCCGTCAAGGGGCTACGGTCGTCTTGAACACGAACTTGCCGCCCTTCACTTCCTTGATGACGGCGCTCTTGATCGGGTCCCCGTTGGCGTCGAGCGTCACGTAGCCGGCGGCGCCGGCGAAGTCCTTGGTGGCGGCGACGGCGTCGCGGATCTTGAGCGGATCGACGCTGTCGGCCCGCTTGATCGCGTCGATCGCGAGCAGGTAGCCGTCGAAGCCGAGCACCGCGGTGCCCGAGGGCAGCTTGCCGTACTTCTTCTGGTACGACTCGACGAAGACCTTGGACAGCGGGGTAAGCGGCGCGTCGTTGTCGAAGAACGCCGACATGACGGCGCCTTCCACGGCCTGCTTGCCGACGTTGATGAATTCGGCGATCTCCCAGGTATCCCCGCCGAGGAAGGGCGCGGCGATGCCGAGCTCGCGGGCCTGCTTGATGATCAGCGCGCTCTCGGTGTAGTTGCCGGGGGCGAAGATCACGTCCGGCTTGAGGCTCTTGACCTGGGTCAGCTGGGCCGAGAAGTCCTGGTCGTTGGTATTGTAGTTAAGCTCGGCGAGTATCGAGCCCTGGTCGCCGGTAAGCGCCTTGAAGCTGTCGGCGAAGAATTTCGCCAGGCCGACCGAATAGTCGTTCGAGACCTCGCGGATGATGACCGCCTTACGGGCGCCGACGTCCTTATAGGCGTAGTTGGCCATGACGGTACCCTGGAACGGGTCGAGGAAGCAGACGCGGAAGTAGAACGGATTGTCCTTCGTGACGAGGGGGTTGGTGCACGACAGGCCGATGGCCGGTATCTGCGCGTCCTTGAAGACCGGGCCGGCGGCCATCGAGAGGCCGGAGCCCCACGAGCCGAGCACGACCTGGACCTTGTCGCTGTCGACCAGGCGCTGGCCGGCGTTCGCGGCCTCGACCTTGTCGGACTTGTTATCGGCTATCGCCAGCTCGATCTTATATTCCTTGCCGCCTACGGTGACCGTCGGATAGAGCTCCTGGGCCAGCCTGATGCCGTCGAGCTCCTCGGCTCCTCCGGCCGCGTTAGCGCCGGTGAGGGGCTCGAAGACGCCGAACTTCACGACGTTCGCGTCCGTCTTCGTCTCTGCCTTGGAGCAGCCGACGACTGACGCGACGATCGCGATCGCGACGATGACCAGAATCGCTTTCTTCATACGTATTCCTCCTTGAACAGATGAGCGGCGGGGCCTTGACGGCTCGAGCGTGCCTACATCGTAGGAACAGATATATCCGTTGTCAAATATTTTATCAAGAGAATTCTACAAAAAGAAACAAGGATCGATTGAGAATAGTGTCTATTGACAATATCCTGTTTCTATAGGTACGTTATAAGTTGCCGTTTCATTTTTAATCTATTCTATTTCGTCCTTAGAAACGTGGGGATATGAGCGAATCAGCGATCAAGGCTTTCGATTTATTATTTCATCTATCACGGGCTGGTAGTTCGTCGCTGGCGAGACTGTCCCGCGAGACCGGCTGGGATAAGGCGACCGCGCTACGGTACCTGACCGCGATGGAGAAGCGCGGCGTCGTCGAGCGCAGGGAGGGCGACTGGACCCTCGGCCTGGCCCTGCTCGAGCTGGCCAGCCGGGTTCCCGTTACCGAGAATATCGCCAGCCGCGTCAAGCCGGTGCTGAACGAGCTGGCCAAGGCCACCGGCGAGACCGCGAACCTGTCCGCGCTGACCGGCTCCGAGCTGATGTACCTCGCCAAGGCCGACGGCGGCCGCGCGCTCCGGCTCAGGTCCAATCCGGGCGACCGCATGCCCCTCTATTGCACGGCGGCGGGCAAGTGCATCCTGTCCCGCTTCTCGGTCCCGCTGCGCGCGCAGTACCTGGCCGAGACGCACCTGTCGGCCGTCGCGCCCAAGACCATCGTCGATCCGGAGAAGCTGGCCGAGGATATCGAGCGGACCATACGCCGCGGCTGGGCGATAGACGACGAGGAGCTCGAGTCCGGCCTCATCTGCTACGCCATGCCGCTCGACCTGCCGCGCTACGGCTTCTCCGGCGCCATCAGCATCTCGGGGCCGTCGGGCAGGATGCTCCAGGCCCAGGAGGAAATACTCGCGTCGCTCCGCTGGGCGGTGATGACGCTGCAGGAGGACCTGGGCGGAGGCGTCGGCGACGAGGGACCGCAGCTATTCAGCCCCGCCCGCGGCGGCTTCAAGAGCACCGACTGGCATAGGCCCGGCTCGGAAACCTACGAGTGATCCCGGCCCGCATCGAGCGGGCTAGGTGCGTCGCCTGCCGCCGATGCGTCGCGGCCTGCCCCGAGGGCGCCATATCGGTCGACGGCGACGCCTGCGTCGTCGACCCGTTGCGCTGCGTCGCCTGCGGCCGCTGCTTCGCGGCCTGCAGGACCGACGCCGTCAGGCTGGCGGAGGCGGCGGGGGCCTAGGCCGGCGGCCGGCCTCGCGCGCCGGCCGCTCCCCGCGGGCTAGAAGACCGCCTCGGCCTCCGCGTCCTCCGCGACCATGGCCGCCGGCTTCGCCGGGCCGTCCTCGTCGTCGCGCTTGAACACCGGCTTGAATTCCACGTGCTCGGCGACGATTTTATTTGATTTATTTTCTACATAGATTATACTGTCTCGTATGGAAACACTCGGGGCGTATATCCGCGTATCGTCTACCTTGCAGTCGGAAAACGACTCGGTAGCCAATCAAAGGGCAAGGGCGGCGGATATAGCAAAGCGGCTTGGATGCACTATCAAACTATACGAGGATGTTGAATCGGGCGGCAAGGCTACCCGTTCCGCTTGGACAAGGTTAAAAAATGATATCGAAAATAAAAAAGTTTCGGTCGTTTGGGCAAACGAAAATGACCGGCTCGGGCGTAATCTACGCGAAGCGGCTACCTTTTGGGACTTGTGCCAATCAAGCGAATGCCGCTTGTTTGTTGGTAAGGACGAGGTAGACTTCAACAACGATTCGGATTTTTTGCAATATGGCTTTGCGTCTCTTATATCCGAAAGCGACAGACGAAAAATAATCCGAAAAACGCGAGAAACAAAAGCCGTAGTCATCAATGATGGACGCAATACCTACAGGCAGATATACGGATATGATTGCGAAGTCATAGGAGCCGAACGCGGACGACCAAAGCGGCGTTGGTTCCCTGTCGATACCGAGGTTGAAGCAATCAAAAAAATATATCATTGGTATCTTGTTGATAAAATGCCAGTTAAACGAATATGCAATCGATTAAACGATGCAGGATATCGAGCAAAGAATGGCGGATATTTTTTGCATCTATCCGTTTATCATATTTTGCATCAAATCGTTTATACCGGTTATACGCTCAACAAAGCGGGCGAACGGATACCATCAAAAATATATACTTTGCCGATTATATCGCTTGAAGATTATGACGAAGTGCAAAAGCGTTGGAAGCCGCAAACGAGTGATAAATCTTTTACTGTCGGGCGTCCTGTAAGTCATCTTGCAAGCGGCTTGTTAAAGTGCGGGCAGTGCGGGACAGGTTATTTTTTCCACGCAAACAAGCCGCCAAATGGACATGCGTACTACCACAACAATAGTAAAGATTGCGAGCGGCAAAAAAACAAGACGCTATCATATCAGGTTATCAACTGGCACTTTGACAATATCTATCTATGGGCGATGTTGGAGGATGTTAAAGATATATACGCAAGGCTAAAAGCCGATGTTGATAGCGAACGGGACGAACTATCGGCGGCTATAGAAAACTTAAAGACGCAAATATCAGACGTAGATAAAAAAATAAAACGGTTAATAAATGCTATCGAAAAGGATGATGACGAGGACTTAGGCGACAGGCTACGGCAACGACGGCAGGAAAAAAAGGAACTGCAAGCCAAGTTGGATAGTTTGTCCGCCAACATAGCCGCCGAAGAGAAAAAGCTATCGTCTATCGTCGCGGCTTTTTCTGCCGATAACGTGCAACTTTATCTTGGGGCAGACGAGCCGGATAAAATGCGGATGCTTAAACAAATAGTAAAGACAGCCACCATAAACGATGGTATCATAACAACCGAACTAATCGACGGGCGGATAGACAAGTCAGACTATCAGGAACTTAAAAAGGATTTTAGGGCAGAACGAAAAGAAAACCGGATAGCCGAGGCAAAGATGACAAGGGAAACTACCTTGCCGATTGCCCGAACTATCGAAGCGTTGGCGAAAGCGGATGTTGCTGCAAAAGTAGACGGCAAGTCGCTTGGCGACGTAGACGCATGGTTTGAGATTTTAGATAGGGCAATAGACAGCCAACCATTGACGACAGCCGAGCAATCTATATTGACGATGTTGATACAGACATACGGACAATAGGAGGGCAAAAATGGATTGGAGTGATTTAATAGTTGCAGTTGTTAGCATTATTGGGACGCTTGTTATTACAAAAGTTGTATCGCATTC
>QKAK01000065.1 GCA_003247225.1 Spirochaetota bacterium
CGGCACCTCCGCGACGATGAAGTACCAGACGGCCATGCGCATCGTATAGCCGGCTATCTCCGAGGCCCCGGCGTAGGCGCCGGCCCAGACCCTCGAGAATATGAAGACGAACAGCGCGTAGGTGAACATCGAGCCGATGAAGTTCCCCGGATAGGCGGCGCGCTCGCGCATCGAGGTGGACGCGGCTATGGCGTAGCATCGCCGCGAAGTCCCTCGCGCCGGCGCGAAGGCTCGGCTACGCATAGGCGGCCTCCCCTGCCTGAGCCGCGCCGGCCCCGCCCCTCGGGGCGCCGAGGCCGAGCGCCTGGGCCTCGGCTCCGCTGCGCGTCTCGTAGATAGCCGCGATCACGCTCTCGAGCGGCTCGTCCTCGACCGTGATGTCCTCCAGGTCGCCGCGGGCGGCGAGGGCCCGGACCACCTCGGCCAGGGAGTGCCTGCTCGTGTCCACCTCGAAGCTGGCCGCCCTCGGCGTCCGCTTGACCGGCGACAGTCCCGGCAGCTCGAGGTCGACCGGCGAGGCGTAGCGCACGCCGACGTACTTGCGCGACAGGGAGCGGTGCTTCAGCGCCTTCATCGACTCGTCGACGACGACCTCGCCGTGGTGGATGATGATGGCCCGCTTGCAGACCTTCTCGATGTCACCCATGTCGTGGCTGGTCATGAAGATCGTCGTGTCGTCGACCCTGGCCGCCTCGGCGAGCAGCTGCCGTATCTCGCGCTTGGCCACCACGTCGAGGCCTATGGTCGGCTCGTCCAGGAACAGCGCGACCGGCGACGGCAGCAGGCTCGCGGCTATCTCGCAGCGTATGCGCTCGCCGAGCGACAGCTTGCGGACCGGTACGTCCCAATAGGGCGCCAGCCCGAAGCGCTCGATCAGCTCGCCCTCGCGCCACCTGCGGTCGTCGTCGTCTATCTCGTAGATGGATCCGAGCAGCCTGAACGAGTCGGACGGCGGCAGGTGGAACCATAGCTGGCTCTTCTGTCCGAACACCGCGCCGATATAGCGCGACAGCTCGACGCGGTCCTTGACCGGGTCGAGCCCGAGCACCGTCGCCGAGCCGCCCGTCGGCCTGAGTATGCCCATGAGCATCTTGATGGTCGTGGACTTGCCGGCGCCGTTCGGCCCGAGGAAGGCGACGAGCTCGCCGTCGTCGATCTCGAACGATACGCCCTTGACCGCGCGCACGTCGCGGTACTCGGGCTTGACGAGGGACCTGAGCGCCCCTAGCCGCCCCGACGGGCGGACCTTGGTCGTGAAGGTCTTGGATAGGTCGCGGGCTACGATCGCTGGCATGGGGAAGCCTCCGCTAGTGCGGGGCCGTACGACGCCGAGGCTACGGAAGGGCGGACGGACGGACCCCGAATTCTAACGAGACTCCGTCCTCGGGCTTTTATCCCGTGGGTGTCGCGGCCGTCACGCGGCCGCCGGCGCCGCTCGGTCTCGTCCCCGCCCCGCTCGGGACGGGAGGAACCCCCAGGCGCCCTCTCGAAAGTACGCCATACTATCTATTCCCCTGGAGGGATTCAGTCAACCGAGCGAAGCGTTTCTATATACAGAGTTATTTCTTAATAAATGTAGCTTGCAACGGGCGAGAGCCCGATATACGCTTGTCCCATGCATCGATCGAGTACGCAGCACGGGCCGTTCGCGCCACGCAAGCCGACGAGAGCCGTCATCGCCGGAGTCTCCGCGTTCGTCGGGATCTTCACGCTCTTCCTGCTGGCCGGCCTGTCGCAGACCGGAAGGCTCAAGCAATACGAGCGCAGCGCCGCGCTGCTCGGCGCCTCGACCGTCAGGGTGGCCATCGAGGGCAGCCTGAACGAGCATATCAACCTCGAGCGGGGCATCGTCGCCTTCGTCGCCTCGAACCCGGGGCTCGACGCCGAGGCGTACTCCCGCTACGCCCGCGCCCTCGTCATGGACGATCCGATCATCATCAACCTGGCCGTGCTCGAGGGCACCGTCGTCAAATTCGTGTATCCGTACGAGCCCAACGTGAACGCCGTCGGCAAGGACCTCGCGGCGGTGCCGGACCAGGCCTCGGCGATCGTCCGGGCCATGTCGACGAGGAACCCGATAGTATCCGGCCCCCACGAGCTCGTGCAGGGCGGCTACGGCGTCATCAGCCGCATGGGCATCTTCCCGACGGGGCCGAGCGGCCCCGAGTACTGGGGCCAGGCCAGCGTCGTCGTCGACGTCAACGAGATACTCAGGCGCTCCGGCGTCGCGGACCACGATTCGCTGGCCTTCATGCTCCGCTCGAACGCCGAGCGGGATAGCGTCGCCGTCCCGATCTTCGGAGACCGGGCCATCCTCGGCCAGGACCCCGTCATACTCGAGATCAAGCTGCCTGGCGCCGCCTGGACCCTCGCCGCGGCGCCCAAGGGGGGCTGGAAGACCTTCGGTTGGCTGGCCTTCGGCATCGCGTGGATAGGGGCCCTGATCGGGATATTCTCGGGCTTCGCGCTCTATAGCCTGATCACGACCCGCGGGGCCCTCAAGGAACTGGCGTACCACGACCAGCTGACCAACCTGCCGAACCGGACCCTGTTCTGGGACAGGCTCCACGTCGAGGCGGCCCGCGCCGAGCGGGACGGCCAGCGCGTCTGCGTCTGCATGGTAGACCTCGACGGCTTCAAGGCGGTCAACGACGACCTCGGGCACGAGTCGGGCGACCGGCTCCTCGAGCAGGCGGCGGCTAGGATGAGCGCCGCGCTGCGCAAGAGCGACACGGTCGCTCGGCTCGGCGGCGACGAATTCGCGGTGATCGCGCAGGTCGACGCCCCCGGAGGCGTCGACGAGGTGACGAGCCGGATAAAGAGCTGCTTCGCCGAGCCGTTCGACCTCGGCTCGGTCAAGCGGACCTCGTCGGCGAGCATAGGCGGCGCGCTCTATCCCGACGACGGCACCGACGTCGAGGCGGTGCTCGCGATAGCCGACCACCGCATGTACGTCAGGAAGCACGCGGCGCGCTGAGGAGCGGGCGGCGCGCGCCGCGAATAAAGTTTTATTTGAGCTTTCTCCTTGACGTTCAATTTATTTGAACGTTACACTGACGACGCTTCAGTTACGCAGATCCCAATCAAGGAGAGAGCCATGCAGAACGATATTCGCCGGCTCCTGGACTCGGCCGCCGCGGCCGCGAAGGAAGCCGAATGGATCGGGCTCAGGCGGCGGCGCACGAGCGCGTCGTATTATATGGCCCGCGACGGCGCCTTCGACCAGGCCATAGCCGGCGTCGACGACGGCGTAATGGTCGAGGTGCTATACGACGGCCAGTTCGCCTACGGCGCGACCCCGGACCTGTCGCCCGAGGGCGTGGCCAGGGCGGCCGAGTCGGCCCTGGTAGCGGCGAAGGCCGCGGCCGGCAGGGGCGTCCACCGCTTCGACCGGTCCGTGAGGCCGGCTGCGCGCGTCTCGTACGAGACGCCTCGGATCCGCAAGGCCCCGATCGCCCCGGACGGCGTGTTCTCCTTCCTGATCGACGCGTGCGGCGCGCTCAAGGCCGGCGACGAGATCATCCAGACGACCTCGATGGTCGAGATAGGCCGCTACGACTACGAGATCGCGTCGACGAACGGCGCCGACGTCGAGCAGTCGCTGCACTATATGGGCACGAGCCTCCAGGCCGTCGCGCGCCGCGGCGACGTGGTCCAGCTGCGCACCGCCAACGGCCCGCGCGGCCTGACCAGGCAGGGCGGCTGGGAGCTGCTCGACGCCGCGAAGCTGACGGAAGACGCCCGCCGGGTAGGCGCCGAGGCCATAGAGCTGCTCGGCGCGGAGACCTGCCCGAGCGACCGCCGCACCCTGGTGCTGATGCCCGACCAGATGATGCTCCAGATCCACGAGAGCGTCGGCCACCCGCTCGAGATAGACCGCATCATCGGCGACGAGCGCAACTACGCCGGCGGCAGCTTCGTCAAGGTCTCCGACATCGGCAGCTTCCAGTACGGCTCCAAGCTGATGAACATCAGCTACGACCCGACCGTGGCCGGCGAGCTCGCCTCGTACGGCGCCGACGAGATCGGCGACCTGGCCGAGAAGCGCCTGCTCATAGAGAACGGCACGCTCGTGCGCGCGCTCGGCGGCCTCGAGAGCCAGGCCCGCGCCGGCGTCCCGGGCGTCGCGAACCAGCGCGCCAGCTCGTGGAACCGCCCGCCTATCGACCGCATGGCCAACCTGAACCTGGAGCCCGGCGACACCTCGTTCGACGCGATGATCGCCTCGATCGAGAAGGGCGTGCTGATGCGCACCAACCGCTCCTGGTCGATCGACGACTACCGTAACAAGTTCCAGTTCGGCTGCGAGTACGGCACGCTGATCGAGGACGGCAAGCTGACCAGGACCGTCCGCGACCCGAACTACCGCGGCATCTCGAGCACGTTCTGGCGCAACCTGTGCGCCGTCGGCGACGCGGGCACCTTCGCCGCGTTCGGCACCCCGAACTGCGGCAAGGGCGAGCCGAACCAGGTGATGTTCGTCGGCCACGCCAGCCCCGTCTGCGCGTTCGCCGACGTCGAGGTATTCGGAGGCGGAAAATGACCAAGGACTTCAAGAAGCGTTTCGACGCCGTGGCCGCCAGGGCCCTCGGCGAGCTGCTGCCGGGCGAGCGCGGCGCCATAAGCTACTCGGCCGAGCTGAGCGCCTTCATGCGCTTCAACGGCGGCAAGGTCAGGCAGTCCGGCTCCGTCGAGCAGGCGGACCTGTCGATCAAGCTCTGGAAGGGCGCCAAGACCTACTCGTTCATGCTGGCCCTGTCGGGCGACGAGGCGGAGGACGACGAGCGCGTCGCCGAGGCCGTCGGCAAGGCGCGCGCGCTGATGCCGCTCCTGCCGGACGACCCCTACCAGGCCGTGCCCGAGGCCGCCGGATCCTCCGACGCGCGCTATTCCGGCTCCCTGCTGCCCGAGGCGGAGATACCCGCCCGCGTGCTCGGGCCGGCGGCCGGCCTCGACTTCACCGGCGTCTACTCGCAGGGCCTCGTCTGCCGCGGCGCGGCTAACTCGGCCGGCGCCAGGCACTGGTTCCAGACCGAGACCTTCCTCGTCGACTACTCCGCGTGGCTGCCGAACGGCCGCGCCGTCAAGTCGTCGTACGCCGGCCGCGAGTGGAGCGACGCCGAGTACGCCAAGCGCATCGCCGCCACCAAGCGCTCGCTCGAGAACCTCGGCGTCGAGCAGATAGCCCTCGAGCCGGGCAAGTACCGCGCCTTCATCACCGCCGACGCCCTCGCCGAGGTGGTCACGTTCTTCTCGTGGAACGGCTTCGGCGAGCGCGGAATCAGGCAGGGCGAGAGCGCCTACATCGCGCTGCGCGAGGGCCGCGAGAGCATGTCGCCCAAATTCGGCTTCAGCCAGGACTTCTCGCTCGGCGTCGAGCCGGCCTTCAACGACGACGGCGAGCTGGCCCCGGAGCGGCTCGAGATCGTGTCCGGCGGCAGGATCGCGAATACGCTCGTCTGCTCGAGGACCGCCAAGCAGTACGGCGTACCGGCCAACGGCGCCGGCGAGGACGAGGGCGTGCGCTCGATCTCGATGGACGCGGGCGACCTGGCCGAGGCCGACGCCCTCAAGGCCATCGGCACCGGCGTCTACGTCTCGAACTTCCACTACCTGAACTGGAGCGACGTCCAGGCCGCCCGGGTCACCGGCATGACGCGCTTCGCCTGCCTCTGGGTCGAGGACGGCCGGATCGTCGGGCCGATCAAGGACATGCGCTGGGACGAGTCGCTGTACAACATGCTCGGCGCCAAGCTCGAGGCGGTGACCAAGGAACGCCACCTGCTCGTGGCCTCCGAGACCTACGAGCGCAGGCAGGTCGGCGGCAGCCTGCTGCCGGGCATCCTGGTGGACGGGCTGTCGTTCACGCTGTAAGAACGGAGGCGGCCGCCCTCCCGGCCGCCTTCTTTTAATGCCCCTCGCCCTTACGGGCGAGGGGCGGTTTTAAAACCGGCCGGGCCCGGTTCAGTAGTGCGGCGGCCGTTCGGAGGCCGGCGGGGTACCGGCCTTCTCGTCGCCCAGCTCGCCGAGCCGCTTGGCCAGCTCGCGCACTGCCTCCTCGAGCCGCTCGGTACGGCGGCCGTACTCGTAGACGAGCGCGTCTATATCGCCGACCGAGCCCTCGAGGTACGCGAGCTTCGTCTCTATGGCCTCTATCCTGTCCTGGTCCATCGTCGTCCTCCGGCCGCCGAGCCTGGGTCGCCCAGAACCCGGCGGGATATGGTGTATAGTATACGGTATCGGCATCCCGTCCGTCCGCGCCGCGGACCGCGCCTCGACGGCGAGCAAGACACGACCGGCGCAAGGAGCAGTTTCATGAAGAAAGCGATAGTAGTAGCGCTGTCCGCGCTCGTAGCCATCTCCGCGGCCTACGCCCAGGATATCGACGAGGGAACGGCCGAGGGCGGCAAGCCGGCCATGTCCATCTCGGTCGGCCCCGAGCTCGCCGTCAGCGTGTCCGGCGCCTTCGCCGGGGTCCAGGCCCAGTTCGCCTGGCAGCCAGGCTTCTTCGGCCTCGTCGCCGGAGTCAGGGCCGACGCGTACCTGACGCGGCCGGACGTCTACCTTATCCCGAGCGCCGGCCTCCGCCTCGGCTGGTTCGAGCTGACCGGCGGCGCCACCTTCAAGGTCTACGACGCGCCGGAACCCGCCGGCTACATCGAGGCGAGCGCCGACCAGCCGTCGCCGTTCGTACGGGCGGGCCTGGCGGTGCCGATCGGGCCGGTCGCCGTAGGCCTGGGCGCCAGGCTGATGGTCGCCGACTCGTACACGGAGAGCACGGCCGAGACGGTCGGCGAGGCGATCGGCGAGGGCATAGGCGCGGCGATCGTCGCCATATTCAGCGTCTTCCAGATCGACCTCGGCCTGAGCTACCGAGCCGCGTTCTAGGCGCCGGCGGGCCCTCAGTCTATCAGGGCCGCCAGCTCCTCCCAGCGGGCGGTCCGCGACTCGATCAGCGGGCATAGCTCGGCGTAGCGCCGGCCCGCCCGCTCCAGCTCGTCGCCGGAGGCCCCGGACGAGAACAGCGCCTCGAGCGAGGCCTTCTCGTCCTCGAGCGCCTGGATCTCGTCGAGTATGCCGTCGTATTCCTTGCGCTCGGCCCAGGTAGCCTTCCTCGGCTCCCCGGCGCGCCGGTCCCTGCCCCGCGACTGGCCGCCGGCCCGGCCCCGGTCGGCGGCGGCCCGCTCGGCCTCGGCCCCGGCCCTCGCCTCCGCCTCGGCCTCCATGTACTCGCGGTAGGCCCCGTAGGGGTACGGGTACAGCGACGCGCCGCCCGAGCCGTCGATCGCTATCGTCGTCGACGTGACCCCGTCCAGGAAGGCCCTGTCGTGGGACACGACGATGACGCAGCCGTCGAACGACTCGACGTAGTCCTCGAGCAGCTCTATCGTGTCGATGTCGAGGTCGTTGGTCGGCTCGTCCAGGATCAGCAGGTTCGGGTGCTCGGCCAGGACCGACACCAGCTGGAGCCGCCTGAGCTCGCCGCCGGACAGCGTCGACAGGCGCTGGTCGTGCATCGAGCGGTCGAACAGGAAGCGCTCGAGCAGGCGCTCGGGATCGAGCAGGCTGCCGTCGCCCATCGCGGTCAGCTCGGCGCGGGAGCGTATGAAGTCGATCATCCTGGCGTCCTCGGGGAGTCCGTCCGCGGTCTGGCCGTAGTACGAGCAGACCGTGTTGACGCCGCGCTCCACCGAGCCCTCGTCGGGCGCCAGCCTGCCGGCTATCATGCCGAGCAGCGTCGTCTTGCCGGAGCCGTTCGGGCCGACCACGCCGATGCGGTCGCCCTTGACGAATTCGTACGAGAACGGCTCGAAGACGAGGCGGCCCCCGTAGCGCTTGGCCGCGCCCTTGAGCTCGAGCACCTTTTTGCCGAGCCGCCGGGCCTTGGACGAGAAGGCCCCCATCGGCGTCGGGCGCTCGAGCGCCGAGCCCTGCATATCGCGGATCAGCTCCTTGCGCCGCTCGCTCTTGGTCGCGCGGGCCCTGGCGCCGCGCATCAGCCACTTCATCTCGATCTTCAGGATGGTCTCGCGCCTCGCGTCGGCCTTCTCGAGCGCGTTCCAGCGCTCGGCCTTCATCTCGACGAAGGCCGAGTAGTCGCCCGGGTACGAGAACACCGACGATCGGTCTATCTCCAGGATGCGGCCGGCGACGGCGTCGAGGAAGGCGCGGTCGTGGGTGACGACGACGAACGCGAACGCGGCCGAGCCGAGCTTGCGCTCGAGCAGCTCGATCGCGTCGAGGTCCAGGTGGTTCGTCGGCTCGTCGAGCAGGACCAGGTCGGACGAGTCGGCCAGCGTCCGGGCCAGCGCGGCCTTCTTGACCATGCCGCCGGACATGCCGTCCATCGGGGCGCCGACGTCGGGCAGGCCGAACTCGGAGCACAGCGACGCGTAGCGCCGCTCGAGGAGGAAGCCGCCCTCGGCCTCCATCCTGGCGTGCAGCGCCTCCAGGGCGCGGTCCGCGGCGCCGGACTTGCCGGATACGGCCGCCTCGTAGTCGCGTACCAGCCGCACCAGCTCCGAGTCGCCCTCGTACAGGAATTCGGACAGTATCGTGCCGGGCGCGGCGACCGGCCGCTGGGGCAGTACGGATACCCGGAGGCCGCGCCTGCGGGCTATCGAGCCCTCGTCCGGCTCGAGGGCCCCGGACAGCACGCGCAGGAAGGTGGACTTGCCGGCGCCGTTGCGGCCGACGAGGCCGATGCGCTCGCCCTCCTCGATGCCGAGGGAGACGTCCTTGAACAGCGGGGTGCCGATGAGCGTCTTCGAGACGCCGTCGAGGGATAGGATATTCATGCGTAAGGCGGACTATAGCCCGTTTAGGCCGACAGTGTCACCTCGCCGCCGGGCACCGAGTCGCCGGCCCGGACTCCCGGCCGGAGCCGACGCGGCCGGAGCCGACGAAGCGGACCGCTCCGTGCTATACTCGGCCGATGAGCCACCCTATCGACCCGGCCGCCCGTCGCGCGGACTTCAGCGACCTGTCTCCGGAACTGGCCCTATCGGCGGTCGGCGAGGCCTTCGGGATAGAGCCGGACGGCTCGTTCTTCGCGTACCCGAGCTACGCCAACCGGGTCTACGGGCTGCGGGACGACGACGGGACCGAGTACGTCGCCAAATTCTACCGCCCCGGCCGCTGGACGCCGGAGGCGATACTCGAGGAGCACGCGTTCGTGGCGGAGCTGGCGGCCGCCGAGATACCGGTCGTCGCGCCTATAGCCTCGGCCGACGGCGACACGCTGCCCGTACTGGCCGTCGAGGGCGCCGCCGGAGAGACCGAATACCCGTTCGCGCTGTTCCCCAAGCGGGGCGGCCGCCTCTTCGACGCGGAGCGCGACGAGGACTGGCTCCGGCTCGGCGCCCTCGCGGGCCGCGTCCACGCGGTCGGCGCGGCGCGCCCGTTCTCGCTGCGCGTCGGCATCGGCCCCGGGCTGGCCGGCCGCTACGCCGACGAGATAGTCGACGGCGGCGCCCTCGCCCCCGACGCGGTCGACCGCGTCGCGCCGCTCCTCCGGCGCTCGGCCGCCCTGGTCGACGAGGCGCTCGCGCGGGCGCCCGCCCCGATACGGCTCCACGGCGACTTCCACCGCGGCAACGTGCTCGACCGAGCCGACGGGGGCCTCCTCGCGATAGACTTCGACGACGCCTCGTACGGGCCCGCCGTCCAGGACCTATGGCTGCTGTTGCCCGGACCGGCCGCCGAGTGCCGCCGTGAGCTCGGGCTGATCGTCGAGGGCTACGAGGGCTTCATGCCGTTCGACCGGCGCGCGCTGGCCCTCGTCGAGCCGCTCAGGCTGCTCAGGATGGTCCACTTCATAGCGTGGCAGGCCAGGCAGCGCTCCGACCGCGGCTTCGCCGAGCGCTGGGGCGATTGGGGCTCGAAGGCCTACTGGATGGAGCGGGCGGTCGACCTGGTCGACCAGATCGAGCGGGTCGAGTCAGCGAGCCTCGGGTCCTAGCGACGAATAGCCTATGACGCGGTTGCGCCCGGCCGCCTTAGCCGCGTACAGCGCCTTGTCGGCCATCGCCATGACCTGGTCCAGGTCGACGCGGGGCCCCTCGGGCCGCAGCGCCGCCGCGCCGCAGCTGACCGTGACCACGCCCGACGCGCTCGAGCCGGCGTGCGGCAGCTCGAGCGCCTCTATGGCCGCCCTGATCCGCTCGAGCACCGCGACCGCGCCGGCCTCGTCGGTGTCCGGGAGGATCACCGCGAACTCCTCGCCGCCGTAGCGGCTCGGCAGGTCGTCAGGTCGCTTGACGCATTCCCGGATCACCAGCCCGATCGCCCTGAGCGTCGCGTCGCCGCCGGCGTGGCCGTAGAGGTCGTTGTAGTTCTTGAAGAAGTCGACGTCTATCATGCCGCAGGCTATCGTCCCGCGCTTCGCGGACGAGCGGCCGTCGACGCCGAGCTGGCCGGCGGCGTGCCTGCGCCTGAATTCGTCCATGGTCTTCTCGAGGCTGCGGCGGTTCGGCAGGCCCGTCAGGCCGTCGGTGCTGGCCAGCCGGTC
>QKAK01000031.1 GCA_003247225.1 Spirochaetota bacterium
CTTCCTGGGCGGCCCGCTCCAGGTGCGGCTCGGCGACTGCGACATCATGATCCGCGCGTCCGAGGCCGACGGCGTGACCATCGAGCAGGTCGTCGGAAGCGGACGAGGCAGGGGCCGCGGCGGCAGGGGCCATGGCGGACGGCGAGCGAACGGCCGATGAGCGAACGAGGAGCGAACGCGATGAGAGAGACCGCAAGGACCGTAGCGAGGCGCGACCTGAAGGTAGCGCTCGCCGGCAATCCGAACGCAGGCAAGACGACGATATTCAACGCCCTGACCGGCGCCCATCACAAGGTGGGCAACTATCCGGGCGTCACCGTAGAGAAACGCGAGGGCTCGAGGACGCGCGACGGCCGGCGCTACGACTTCACCGACCTGCCCGGCGTCTATAGCCTGACCGCCTACTCCATCGACGAGGTCGTGGCGCGCGACTTCCTGCTCGACCACAGGCCGGACATCATCGTCAACGTGATGGACTCGACGAACCTGTCCAGGCACCTCTACCTCTGCCTGCAGTTCCAGGAGCTCGGCATACCGGTGATCGGCGCGCTGAACATGAGCGACGAGGCCGAGGCCAAGGGCATCAAGATCGACGAGAAGGCCCTGGGAGAGGTGCTCGGCATCCCGATGATCAAGACGGTCGGCCCCAGGGGCTCCGGAATGGACGCGCTGCTCGACGCGATAGACCGCACGGCGGACGAGCGCGACGGCCGGGTCATGAAGACGGTGCGGTACGGCGCAGAGATCGAGGAGAAGCTCGCCGGCCTCGAGGCCGCCGTGGCCTCCGACCGCGCCTTCGCGTCTAAATTCCCCGCGCGCTGGCTAGCGGTCAAGCTGCTCGAGAAGGACGAGCACGCCTTCGAGAAGCTCGAGGGCCATCCCGACGGCGCCAAGATAGCCGCCCAGGCCAAGGAGGCGAGCGCCTGGATTGACGGGCACTTCGGCAAGGACGCCGAGATCGTGATGTCCGAGCAGCGCTACGGCTACATACGCGGCGCCGTCAAGGAGGCCATCACCGTCGAGAAGAAACCGGACTTCTCGCTGACCGAGGCTATAGACAAGGTCGTCATGAACCGCTTCCTAGCCCTGCCGATCTTCGTCGGCGTGCTCTGGTCCGTATTCCAGATCACCTTCGCGCTCGGCGAGTACCCCATGGCCTGGTTCGAGTCGCTGTTCGGCTGGCTCGGGAACGCGGCCTCGGCGGTCATCCCCGAAGGCTTCCTCCGGTCGCTCGTGGTCGACGGCGTCATAGGCGGCGTCGGCGGCGTCTTCTCGTTCGTGCCCCTCATCGTCATCCTATTCTTCCTGTTATCCCTGCTCGAGGACATCGGCTACATGTCCAGGGCCGCGTTCGCGACCGACAAGATCCTCCATACTTTCGGGCTGCACGGCCAGTCGGTCTTCCCGATGATGCTCGGCTTCGGCTGCTCGGTACCGGCGATCATGGCCGCCCGCACGCTCAAGAGCCCGCGCGACCGCATCGTCACGATACTCGTGATCCCGTTCATGAGCTGCGGCGCCAAGCTGCCGGTGCACGTGCTGCTCGCCGCCGCCTTCTTCCCGAATAACGCCGGCAACATGGTCATGCTGATATACGCCATCGGCGTGCTGCTGGCGCTCGGCTCGGCCTGGCTGCTCAAGAAGACGGTGCTGCGCGGCGAGGCGACGCCCTTCGTGATGGAACTGCCTCCGTACCGGGCCCCGACCGTGCGCGGCGTGCTATGGCACGTCTGGGAGAAGACCTGGCACTATATCCAGAAGGCCGGCACCATCATCCTGGCCTCGTCGGTCCTGATCTGGGCGATCACGACCTTCCCCGCCTACGAACCGACCGAGTCCGAGCTCGCCAGCGCCGAGGCGACCTTCCTAGCCGCCAATCCGGGCGCTAGCGACGACGAGGTCGCGGCCAGGCTCGAGACCGTCACGGCCGAGCTGTCCCTGGCGAACAGCGCGGCCGGAACCTTCGGCCGCTTCATAGAGCCGGCGTTCAGGCCGCTCGGCTTCGACTGGAAGCTCGGCGTCGCCACGGTTACCGGCTTCGCGGCCAAGGAGGTCGTCGTCTCGACCCTGGGCGTGCTGTACAGCGTCGGCACCGAGGAGAGCGAAGAGAGCGAGGGCCTCAGGGAAGCGCTGCGGAACGACCCGAACTGGACGCCGCTCCTCGCTTTCGTGATGATGCTCTTTACCCTGACGATCCCGCCTTGCTTCGCAGCGCTCGCGGCCATCAAGGCCGAACTGGGTTGGAAATGGCTCGGCTTCGCGTTCGCGTTCATGCTCGCCGTGGGCTGGGCGCTCGGTACGGCCGTCTTCCAGATCGGCTCGCTGGCGGGGCTCGCGTGAGCGCCTTCGTACAGGGCGCGGCGGTCGTGCTGATCGTAGGGGCGGCCGCCGCCTACGTCGTACGGAACGCCATCCGGGCGATCAGAGGCAAGCGCCCCTCATGCTGCGGTTCAGGCGGCCCGGAGCCCGCCGACGGTTCGCCGCGCCCCCGCTGCGCGAGCTGCGCCGGCTGCTCTGGCTGTTCGATAAAGCAATAATATGTTGATGATATTATAGTTCCTCGAACCTTGTGACGACTATCCAGCCGCGTACTTCGGCAGGTAGTCGCCACTATCCTTGAGAGGAGTCGGCGTGCTTTTCAGCCATATCCTTCTGTTGTCACTACTTAGCACCTGCTTCGAGATGAACGGGCGACGGAGATAGATCCAACCGAGTCCAGAAGCGATCCGCCCAGCATCGATGCCCGCCACCTCGGCGTGGGTCTTCATCGGTTCC
>QKAK01000182.1 GCA_003247225.1 Spirochaetota bacterium
CAACGCCAGGCGGCCGCGCCTGGATCCGGAGCAGCTGTTCTCCCCGTTCGATCGCGCGCTCGGTTCGCTCCACGAACGGCTGTTCGGCCGCCGCAGGCTGGTCACCGTCGTGGCCTCCGTCCTGATCTACGCCGGCGCGGTGCTATCGACCGGGGCGTCGCTCGGCGTCTCCACCAACTACTTCGTGCTGATCCCCGTCATCGGCGCCTCGATGGGCTACGGCCTGTTCGCCGGCGTGGTCGCGGGGATAGCCGCCCTGCCGTTCAACCTGCTGCTCTATCGCGTCCTGGGCCATCCCGAGTTCGCGCCGGCCTCGAAGGCGATGGCCGAGCTGTCGGGCGTGCTGGTCGGCACCGTGCTCGGCTACCTGTCGGACTACCATCGCAAGCTCGACGTCGAGCGCTACCTGCGCAAGGAGACCGAGAGCGAGCTCAGGCGCGCCCTCCGCGACCGCGAGGCGCTGTTCCGCGAGGTGCACCACCGGGTCAAGAACAACCTGAACCTGATCAAGAGCATCATAGGCCTCCAGGCCAGGCGTTCGAACGACCCGGCCTTCAAGGACGCCGCGGCGATGCTGACCGGCAGGATCATGTCGATATCGTTCGTCCACGAGCGGCTGTACCGCACCGCGGAGCTGTCGGCTATAGCGCTCGACGATTACCTGAGGGACCTGGTCAACGCGGTGGTGATGGCGGCCGGCGGATCCGACGTCGGCCCGACCGTCGCGTTCGACCTGTCCAGGCGCGACGCCAGCATGGACGTCGCGGTGCCGCTCGGCCTGATCGTCAACGAGCTCGTGACGAACTCGATCAAGCACGGCCGGCCGAGCCGAGGCCGGGCGCTGACGATGGAGATACGGCTGGGCGCCGACGGCGACAAATGCTCGCTATCGGTGCGGGACGACGGTATAGGCTTGCCTGGCGTCGACGAGGGGCAGCGGCTCGCGGTCGAGGAGGCGGTGATGCGTTTCCCGGGCAGCCTCGGCCTGACCCTGCTCGACCTGATGACGTCCCAGCTCAGCGGCGAGGCCGCCTTCAGCCGTTCGGGCGGCTGGACCGAATTCAGCCTCGTCTTCCGCGAGGCCGCGGCGGCCGAGCGCCCCTAGCCCGGCGGCTCAGCCCAGGTCCTCGGCCTCGCCGGACCTCGCGAACCAACGCCCTCCGCGGGCGCCTCGTCCCCTGCCCGGCCCCCGGCCGGGACGGCGCGCGGGCCCGACCGGCTCGACGTCGATCTTGGCCGCCTCGTCCCTGCGGATTAGCAGGTCGTAGCCGTGGATGCGCACCTGCATCGGCCCGCCGAAGCCGCCGCGCCTGACGATGACGCCTTCGGTGCCCTCGGTACAGCCCATGTCGGCGAGCCTGCGGCCAACCTCGCGGCCGACGTTGACTGAGCGGATGATGAACGGTTCATGGGGCCTGACTAGGGAAAGCTGCATCGGATGCTTCCTTCAAAGGTAGAGCGGCTACTCCGAGCCGATATTGATTGTCATTATCATCATCGGGTGACGGATGGTCAAGCGCGCTTCTTTGACGGAAGTCGATAACGAGGGTATGCTGACGCGGTGCGCAGGTTCCTCAAGGTCGTCATAGTCATCTCCGGCGTCGCCTTAGTGGTCACGCTGGCCGCCTCGATAGCCGTCGCCTCGCGGATGCGCGACGGCATACGCTCGCCCGACGGCAGGCAGGGCGGCCAGGCCCTCTTCCATATACTCGCCGTGGTGCCGTCGTCGGACGCCGAGCGCTACTATTCCAGGGCGGTCGAGGCGATGACCAGGGCGGCCAGGAAGCGCGACGCCGTGCTGCAGACGCTCGAGTACGACCAGGGCGACGCGCCGAGCGCGATAGCCAGGCAGCTGCGCCTCGCGGCCGAGCTGGAGCCCGACGGCGTCGTCGTCAGCGCGCCGCTCGACCCGCTGGTGACCGAGGCGGTCGACGCCCTCTCGGAGCGGGGCGTGCCGGTGGTCGCGCTCGAGACCGACCTGCCCGGCTCGGAGCGCGCGGCCTTCATCGGCACGAACCCGTACTCCGTCGGCGTGCTCGCGGCCCAGGCCGTGGCCGAGGATTTCCCCGGCGGCGCCGACGTCGCGCTCGTGCTTTCCAGGGACTACGCCGACGGCAGCGCCAGGGGCGCGACGATAGCGGCCGGCTTCGTGTACGGCGCCAGGGACTCGAGCGGCGTCAGGCTGGCGATGACCAGGACGGCCAGGGAAGGCCCGTCGGCGAGCGAGGCGATCGTACGGGAGCTGCTGGCCGAGCACGCGTCGATCGACGTGGCCGTGTTCATCGGCGCCAGGGACTCCGAGGGCGCGGCCCGGGCCCTGATCGAGTACGACAGGGTCGGCGAGCTGGCCATCATCGGCTTCGACGACGACCCCGCCCTGCTCGAGCTCGTCCACCTCGGGGTCGTAGCCGCGTCGATCGCCCGCTCGCCCGAGCGCTCGGGAGAGGTAGCGGTCGAGGCGATCATGACGCTCGCCAAGGGCGGCCGGGTCAGCGCCTACATCGACCCCGGCCTGACCGTCATACGCCGCAGGGACGGGGAGCGATGAGGCGGCGGCTCCTCTCGTCGTTCCGCTCGCGGATGATCACCGCGAGCCTGGCGCCCATCATCCTGATGGGCGCCGCGGCGACCTTCAACCTGGCCGTGTCGTCGGCCAACCTCTCGAGGGTGGCCAACCTGTTCTCGCTCGACCTGTTCGTCGAGGAGGCGCTGACCAGCGTCGACGCCGTCGTCGCGAACCTGGCCGTCTACATAGACACGAAGAACTCCGACGCGCTGCGCGCCTGCATGCACCACTCGAAGCTGCTGTCGGCCAAGGCCGGAGTGCTGGCCGGAGGGCTATCGTACGAAGAGGACGCCATCATCGAGCGCAACCTCGCGGTGCTGCTGCGCCGCCTCATCGAGGAGAGCGAGGCGGCGATACGCGCCAAGCGCGGCCGCAACATACCCGAGTACGAGGCGAAGTACCAGGACGTGAGGATGCTCGCCTCGTTCATCCGCGACCGGGCCGACGCGCTGTCGCTGGAGCGGCTCGGGCTCAACCTGGACGCGTTCGAGGCCCTGGCCGAGGAGAGCGGCCGGGCCGCGACCCTGCTCGGCGCCATGCTCGCCTCGGCCATAGCCTTCGCCGCCGCCATCGTCCTGAGCTACTCGCTCAAGCTGACCGAGCCCCTCGACGCGCTGGCCGCCGCCGCCGGCAGGATATCGACCGGCGACTTCTCCGGCGGGCCGCTCGCGGCCCCGTCCGACGACGAGATAGGCCAGACGGCCCGCGCCTTCAACGTGATGCAGGCGAGCATCGCCGCCTACATCGACGAGATCCGGAACAAGGCCGCGGTCGAGTCGTCGCTGATGGAGGAGCGCCTCAAGAACCTCGAGATGCAGGGCCACCTGCGCAGCGCCGAGCTCAAGGCGCTGCAGTCGAGGATCAACCCTCACTTCCTGTTCAACACCCTGAACGCCGGCATCCAGCTGGCCACCGTCGAGGACGCGGACAGGACGCGCGTGTTCCTCGAGCGCCTGGCCGGGCTGATGCGCTACAGTTTCCGCGACCTGGACGCGCCGGTCGCGCTCCGCGACGAGCTGGCCTGCCTGCGCGACTACGCCTACCTGATGACCATACGCTTCCCCGAGTCGATCGACTTCGATATCTCGGCCGAACCGGGGGCGGAGGCGGCGGCCCTGCCGAAGATGATCATCCAGCCGCTCGTGGAGAACTCCATACGCCACGGCTTCTCCGACAAGCCGCTCGGCGGCGCCGTGCGCGTGCGGGCCGGCCTCGAGGGCGGCGACCTGGTCGTCTCGGTCGAGGACAACGGGTCGGGCATCGCGCCCGGCAGGGCCGCGGAGATCGTCGCGGCCGCCGACGCCGGCACCGAGCTCGGCTCGGCCGAGGGCGGGCTCGGCATGGCCAACGTGATATCGCGGCTCAGGCTGTTCGCGGGCAGGCGGGACGTGATCGAGTTCATGGACGCGGGGCCCGGCGCCAGGGTAGTCGTCCGCGTACCGTTCAAGGAGGCGTTCTGATGACGGCCAAGATATTCATAGCGGACGACGAGCGCCCGGTCATCGAGGGCGTCGCGGCCGCCATCAGGAAACGCCTGCCCGACGCGGCCATCTGCGGCACCGCGGGCACCGGGCGCGACGCGGTGGACGGCGCCGTCAGGGAGCGCCCCGACGTGATCCTGATGGACGTGCGCATGCCCGGAATGAACGGCCTCGAGGCCCTGCGGGAGCTGCGCTCGTCGGCCCCCGAGACGGTGCCGATCCTGCTCACCGCCTACGAGCGCTTCGACGTCGCCAAGGAGGCCTTCGGCCTCGGCGTCTACGACTACCTGGTCAAGCCGGTCGACCAGGACCTGCTCGTCGAGGCCATCCGCGGCGCCCTCGACGCCGCCGCCGCGAGGAAGGCCGAGGCCGCGCGCGCCAGGAACGCGATCGCGGCGCTCGAGTCGAGGCGCCCCCTCCTCGAGGAAGGCCTCGTCTACGCGGCGCTGTCCGGCGACGCCGGCGGGGACAGGATACGAGGCTATATCGCCGCGCTCGGCTTCGGGCCCGACGGCGGCGGCTTCGTCGCGGCCAGGAGGGCGGCCTCCGACCGGCGGCCGGCCGACGACGACGAGCGCGCCCTGCGGAGGTCGCTCGGCTACCACGCGGCCTGCGCGGTGGGCGCGCCCGTCTGCGGGACGCTGCCGGTGTTCTATCCCGAGTCGGAAGCCGGCTCGATCGAGGGCGCCCTGCTCGCCGCCCTCCAGGAACCGGAGCTGCGCGGCCTGACCGCCCACATCGGGCCGAGCCGCCCGAGCGACCGGCTCGCCGAGGCCTGGCGCGAGGCGCTCGCCGGCCTGGCCCGCGCGGCCGACGGCTCGGTATCGCGCTCCCGCCCCGGCGGCGGCGCCGGCGCGCCCGCGCCGCGTTCCAGGACGCCGCTCCAGGCGGCCCTCGAGGCGGCGTCCGTCGGCGACGCGGCCGCCGCCGCGGCCTCGTGGGCCTCGCTGCCGGACGACCGCGTGCTGAGGGCCGCCGCGGCCGGGGCCATCGCGTGGTCGCTCCGCCGCGACCCGGAGGCCGTCGTGGAGGCCGCCGCCGCCGTATCGGACGGCGCGATGCCGAGGGCCGCCTTCAACCCGGGCAAGCCGGGCTCGGGGTACGGAGCGACCGGCCGCGTGGCGGACGCGCTGCGCTGCATCGAGGAGCGCTACGCCGAGCAGATATCGCTCGAGGACGTGGCGACCCAGGTCGGGCTCTCGGCCGCCCACCTGTCCAGGGTGCTGTCGAACGAGACCGGCAAGTCGTTCATCGAGCACCTTTCCGATATCAGGATAGCCAGGGCCAAGGCGGAGCTGGCGTCGGGACGCATGAGCGTCAAGGAGGTCGGGGCCGCGGTAGGCTACCTAGACCCGAACTACTTCAGCCGGGCCTTCAAGCGAGTCACGGGCGCGACGCCGTCCGAGTACGCCAAGTCGGCCGGACGGGGGGACGCGTGAGCGGCCGCGCCAAGGGCGCGATAGTAGTCGCGACCCTGGCCGCGCTGGCCGTCGCGCTCGGCCTGGCCTGGGGCCGGGGAGCCGCGCGGCGCGCCAGGGAGCCGAAGCCGGACGGAGCCGGCGTATCGATAGGGTTCTCGATGGACTCGTTCGTCGAGGAGCGCCGGGCCCGCGACCGCGACGTCTTCGTCGCCATGGCCCGCGACCTCGGGGCGACGGTCAACGTGCAGATCGGCGAGGAGGACCCCGCCATCCAGGAGGAGCAGATACTGTTCCTGCTCGACTCCGGCGTCGACGTCCTGGTCGTCATACCGAGCGACCCGGCCGGCCTGGGCCGGGCCGTGGCGGAGGCCAAGCGCAGGGGCGTCCCTATCCTCGCCTACGACAGGCTGATACTGAACGGCAACGTCGACCTGTTCCTAGCCTTCGACGCCGAGCGATCCGGGGAGCTGCAGGCGGAAGCCTTCCTGGCGTCGCAGGGCGGCGGGCGCGTCGCGCTGTACAACGGGCGCCAGTCCGACCCGAACGCCGCGGCCATGCGGACCGGCGTCCAGAACACCCTGCGGCCCGGCGTCGACTCGGGGCGGGTCATCGTGGTCGCCGACTACGAGTCGGCGGAGCGGAGGAGCGAGGAAGCCTACCAGTTCGTCGACTCGATGCTCGAGGCCGGCACGACCTTCGACGCGGTGCTCGCGGTCGACGACATGGCCGCCGAGGCCATCATCCGCGCGCTGTCGGTCAGGCGGCTGGCCGGGTCGGTCTTCGTGGCGGGCGCGGACGCCGACCTGGCGGCTTGCCAGCGTATCGCCGAGGGCACGCAGAGCATGACGGTCTACAAGCCGATAGACCAGATAGCGGCCAAGGCCGCCGAGCTCGCCGTCTACCTGGCCAGGGGCGACCGGGTGACCGTGCACAACGCGATCTGGGACGGCTCGTACCGTATACCCTTCTACGAGCTGGAGCCGGTATCGGTCACGGCCGCGGAGCTGATGGACACCGTCGTCAAGGACGGCTTCCATCTCGAGGAGGACGTGTACCGGAACGTGCTCGATCGCTAGCTGGATTATTCCTACGATCCCGGTCGCGACAGTGCTATCTATATATAGTAACGCCTCGATCGGAACCAGTTTATCCAGCAGAAATAAAAACTGTCCTGTTTCGCGATTTACATCGACGATATACGCTGATAGTCACGGGCCGTACGGCCCGGCACTATCATAGGAGGTACTTATCGTGAAGAAGTCATTCGCGATCCTGGCTACCCTCGTCGTCCTCGGCGCGCTCCTCGCGTCCTGCGGCGGCTCGGCCGACGCCGGCGGCACGCCCAAGATCGGCGTAGCCATCTACAAGTTCGACGACACGTTCATGTCCTACGTCCGCAACGCCATCGAGGCCAACGCCACCGGCAAGGCCACCATCGAGATGGTAGACTCCCAGAACGCCCAGCCGACCCAGAACGACCAGGTCGACGCGTTCCTGTCCAAGAAGGCCAAGGTCATAGCGATCAACCCCGTCGACCGCACCGCCGCCGCCGCGATCATCGACAAGGCCAAGGGCCGCTCGACCCCGGTCGTGTTCTTCAACCGCGAGCCCCTCCCCGAGGACATGAAGAAGTGGGACAAGGTCTACTACGTAGGCGCCAAGGCCGAGCAGTCCGGCTCGATGCAGGGCGAGATCGTCGTCGACTACTTCAAGGCCAACCCCAAGGCCGATAAGAACGGCGACGGCGTCATCCAGTACATCATGCTGAAGGGCGAGCCGGGCCACCAGGACGCCGAGCTCCGCACCGAGTACTCGATCAAGGCGATCACCGCCGCCGGCATGAAGGTCGAGAAGCTGGCCGAGGACACCGCGTACTGGGACCGCCCGAAGGCCGTCGAGAAGATGAAGGCCTTCTACGCCAAGTTCGGCGACCGCATCGAGGTCGTGCTCTGCAACAACGACGACATGGCCCTCGGCGCCATCGAGGCCCTTCGCCAGGAAGGCTTCTTCTCCGGCGACAAGTACCTCCCGGTAGTCGGCGTCGACGCCACCGCCCCGGCCCTCCAGGCCCTCGAGCAGGGCACCCTGCTCGGCACCGTCCTCAACGACGCGAAGAACCAGGGCAAGGCCACCTTCGACATCGCCTACGCGCTGGCGACCGGCAAGGATCCCGCCCAGGCCGGCTGGACCATCTCCGACGGCAAGTACGTCTGGGTCCCGTACCAGAAGGTCACCAAGGACAACTACACCCAGTTCAAGTAAGCCGCGAGGCCGAGGGTGTAACGCATAAGGCGATGGAAGAGGATAAGAGCTAGAAGAGGAAAGAAAGAGAGGCCGCGGGATAATGGAGAAGGCGCTGTTCGGCTCCCCTCCGAGTCCTCGGCCTCCTTCCTCGTACCTCTTTCTAGTCTCTTGTCCTCTTATTCTCTTCGCGGATCTTTCGCGCTAGTTTCCGACTAATTTACCTGGAGTGCCCATGAGCGCCGAATACGTATTAGAGTTGCGACACATGTCCAAGAGCTTCCCGGGAGTGAAGGCCCTGGACGACGTGTCGATACAGGTCCGACCGGGATCGGTGCACGCGTTGATGGGAGAGAACGGCGCCGGTAAGTCGACGCTGATGAAATGCATCTTCGGCATCTACAGCCCGGACGAGGGCGAGATCCTGCTCGACGGCAAGCCGGTCAAGTTCCAGAATTCGAGGCAGGCCCTCGACGGCGGCGTATCGATGATCCACCAGGAGCTGCTGTCCGTGCCGAACCGAAGCGTGGAGGAGAACCTCTGGCTCGGCCGCTACCCGCTGAGGGGCATCGGCCCGTTCAAGCTGGTCGACCATAGGAAGATGCGCGCCGACACCAAGGCGCTGTTCAAGAACCTCAATATGGACATAGACCCCGCGGTATGGGTCAGCCGGCTGTCCGTCTCGAAGGTCCAGTCGGTAGAGATAGCCAAGGCCGTTTCGTACAGCGCCAAGGTCATCATCATGGACGAGCCGACGAGCTCCCTGACGGAGCACGAGGTCGCCCACCTATTCGGTATAATCCGCCGGCTCCGCTCCGAGGGGGCCGCGATAGTCTATATATCCCACAAGATGGAAGAGATCCTCGAGATAGCCGACGAGGTATCGATCATGCGCGACGGCAGGCACGTCGGTACCTGGCCGGCCTCCGAGCTGACCACCGACGTCATCATCAAGCGCATGGTGGGGCGCGACCTGACGCACCGCTTCCCTCCCCGGTCCAACGTGCCCGGCGAGGTCGTGCTCAAGGTCGAGAATTTCACGTCCGCCGAGCGCAATTCGTTCAAGGACGTCAGCTTCGAGCTGCGCAAGGGCGAGATCCTCGGCATCGGCGGCCTCGTCGGAGCCAAGCGCACCGAGCTCGTCGAGTCGATCTTCGGCCTCCGCTTCGTCGAATCAGGCGTCATCGCGCTGCGCGGCAGGGAGATAAAGATCAAGTCGCCGGTCCAGGCGATGCAGGACGGGTTCTCGCTGCTGACCGAGGAGCGGCGGGCCACCGGCATCGTGCCGATGCTCGGCGTCAAGGAGAACATGCTGCTCGCCAACCTGCGCCGCTACGTCGGCAGGACCGGCCTGATAAACGAGAAGCGCGGCGTCGACGACGTCAAGAAGAAGATAGCGGACCTGCGCATCAAGACGCCGAGCCACAGGACCCTGATCAAGGACCTGTCCGGCGGCAACCAGCAGAAGGTCCTGTTCGCCAAGTGGCTGCTGACGGAGCCCGAGATACTGATACTCGACGAGCCTACCCGGGGCATCGACGTCGGCGCCAAGTACGAGATCTACACGATCATCGCGGAGCTGGCGGCCAGCGGCAAGAGCATCATCATGATCAGCTCGGAGATGCCGGAGCTGATAGGCATGTCGGACAGGATCATGGTCATGTGCGCCGGCAGGAAGACCGGCGAGCTCGACGGCAAGACCGCGACTCAGGAAGAAATCATGCGCCTGGCGGCGCTGTTCGAATAAGGGAGAACTCGATGGCAACACAAGAACCCACGGCGCTCGGCGAACGGCTGAACAGGCGGGCCGTCAACGACTTCATGCTGAAGTACGCGATCTATTTCGTATTCGTGATCCTGATCATCGCGATCACGGTCAAGGAACCGTCGTTCATGTCGATCGAGAATTTCAGGAACATCCTGTCGATGTCGGCCACCCGCATCATCATAGCGATGGGCGTCGGCGGCATCCTGATCACCGGCGGCACCGACCTGTCGGCGGGCCGCCAGGTCGGGCTCGCGGCGGTCATCTCGAGCTCGATGCTGCAGGCGCTCGACTATCCCAGGCGCATGTACCCGCAGCTCGGCGAGCTGCCGCTGATCGTGCCGATCCTGGCGGCGATGGTCGTCTGCGGGCTGATAGGCCTCCTCAACGGCCTGGTCGTATCGAAGCTGCGCGTGCCGCCGTTCATCGCGACCCTCGGCACGATGGTCGCCGTCTACGGCGCCACGTCGCTGTACTTCGACCGTCCGCCCTACGGCGCCCAGCCGATAGGCGGGTTGGACCGCCGCTTCACGAACCTCGGCTCCGGCTACATAGGGTTCGACGGCACCTACTCGATACCCTTCATCGTGCTGATCGCCCTCGGCATCGCGCTCGTCGTCTGGGTACTGCACAACAAGACGACCTTCGGCAAGAACATCTACGCTATAGGCGGCAATCCCGAGGCGGCCAAGGTGTCCGGCGTCAACGTGACGAAGAACCTGCTCATCGCCTATACGATAGCCGGCCTCTGCTACGGCCTGGCCGGCGCCCTCGAGGCGGCCCGCACCGGCGGCGCGACCA
>QKAK01000008.1 GCA_003247225.1 Spirochaetota bacterium
CCGCCCCGGCAAAAAAAGAGGGCACCTGGCATAAGATCAAGTGGGGCGACACGCTCTGGGACATATCGATCACCTACTACCGGACCCCGTGGCTGTATATGACGATAGCCAAGGCCAACAAGATCAAGAACCCCGACCTGATCATCTCGGGCACCTGGATCTATATACCGCCGCGCTAGGCGCGGATATTCGGAACGAGAACGGCGGTCGCTCGCGCGCCGCCGTTTTTTTTCGCCCGGAGCTTGGCCCTCGGCCGCTTTCGTGGAATAGTAGAGGCGAGGCTCGCCCAGGCGGGCCATCATCGCCTCGCCAGGAGAGTCCATGCGATCATTCGTCCGCGTCGCCGCCGTAGCCCTGATACTGTCCGTCCAGTCGTGCGCCGGCGGCTCCATCCACGGCCTCGACGAAGCGGGCTGGTTCGAGCTCCTGGCCAACGGCGACCCCCTGCCGATCGCCCACGGCGACCGCGTCGACTACGACGCCATAGCCAGGCTCGGGCCGGGAGCCGCGCTGTTCGTCGGCATGCGGGCCCGCGAGGCCGGCGACGACGCGCTCGCCGTCGAGCTGTTCAGGGACGCCGCCTCCCGAGAGACCGGCCGTTACCGGACCCGGGCCGTCGCGTCGCTCGCCGAGACGCTGGTATCGACCGGCGACGGGGAGGCGCTGGCGGAGCTGTGCCGTTCCGAGCTGGGCTCGGAGCTCGAGCCGTACCGAAGGGCCTTCCTGGAAGCCGTCGGATACGCCGTCTCCGGCTCGCACGCCCGTACCCTGGCCGCGATCGACGCGCTGCGCTCGGCCTTCCCGGCCGAATCATCGCGGGACGCGGCGGCGATAGCGTCGATGGCCCTCGAGGCGGGCTACCGTTCCGGCAAGGGCCGCTGGGTGAACGAGTTCATAGCTATAACCGCGATGGACGGCTCGGCGGCCGTCTACGGGGCGCTCGCCGAGGCCGTGAGCCTGGTGGCGCAGGCGGGCCGAGCCGAGGCGGAGGCCGCGATACGGGCCGTCGGGGTCAGGGCCTTCCAGCTGGCCGAGGCCCGCGCGCTGACCGGCTCGCGGGACTACGGGCCGGCCGTCGTCGCGTTCAGGCGCTACGCCGACGACGAGGAGGACGCGGCCGGCGCGGCGGCCAGGGTAACGGGCTCGCCGTCGCCCGACGCCGAGGCGACGCCGTCGATCCCGCTGTCGCCGAAGGCGGCCGCCAACCTGTTCCTGACCCTGCCGCGCGCCTCGGCGTCCGACGCGGCCAAGGCCTACATAGCGGCGGCCGCGGACGAGGGCGGCGAGGGCTTCAGGTACGTCGTCGAGACGAGCGCCGACCGCGGCGCCGATCCGGCCCGCGACTATTTCGACGCGTTCTGGCGCGGGCGCTTCCTGCGGGCCGGCGAGCGTTGGGCCGAGGCCGAACGATGGTTCTCGAAGGCAGCCGCGCTGGCGGCGAACCGCTGGGACCTGGACGCCGCTCGCTGGTACGAGATCGAGGCAGCCTCGAAGCGGTCGGCGGCGGCGACGGTCGGGCTGCTCGGCGCGGCCCTGGAAGGCTCCGCCAACCCCGGCTACTACTCGGACCTCGTCGAGCCGATATCGCGGCAGGCGCTCGCGGCCAGGGACGGTTCGACGCTGGCCGGGCTCGACGCCGCGACCGCCCGGGCCGCGCCGAAGGACAGGGCCAGGCTGTCCTACCTCTGCGCCCGCGCCGCCCAGATAGGCGTGATACGCGCGGGCCACGTCGCCTCGGCCTTCGGCGGCGCCTTCGCCGATATCGATAGCTACGTCGACGCGAGGCTGCGCGAGGCCTACGGCCAGCGGGACGATCCATGGTACCGCCTCGTCGCAGCCTACAGGCTCGGCGAGCCGCTCGTCGAGCCGCTCGCCGTACCGGGCGTCGATACGGAGGCCGGGACCGAGCCGCCCCCCGCCGCGGACGACTCGCCCGCCCCCGAAGGCGATAGCGGGAGCCGCCCCGTCAGCCCGGACGAGTACGCGCTCGCCCTGTCGCGCTTCGGGCTCGGCTATCGCGTCAGGGCCGAGCTGGGCGACGAGTACCGCTCCGTGTCCGAGGACGTCGTCAGGACGATAGCCGCCGGGCTAGCCGCGGCCGGCCGCCACGACCAGGCCTACCGGCTGATAGCGACCCTGTTCTGGAGAGCCGGCTTCGAGCCGACCCGCGGCGACGCCGAGCTGTATTGGCCGCGGCCCTACCCCGAGGCCTTCGGGCCCGCTATCGAGGCGACCGGCCTCGACCCGCACCTGCTCTACGGGCTCGCGCGATCCGAGAGCGCCTTCGACCCGAAGGCCGTGTCCAAGTCGGGCGCCGTCGGCCTCATACAGCTGATGCCGGCGACCGCCGCGGAGACCGCCGAGCGCCTCGGCCTGGACGACTACGAGCTGACCGATCCGGTCGACAACGTGGCGATAGGCTCGTCCTACTTCGCCAGGCTGGTCGATCGGCTGGACGGCAGGGTCCTGCCGGCCGTCTTCTCGTACAACGGCGGCCCTACCCGCTTCAGGCGCTGGGAAGCCGAGTACGGCTCGTTGCCGATAGACCTGCTGCTCGAGGCGCTGTCCTACGCCGAGACCAGGCAATACGGGCGGAACGTCGGTCACGCCGCGCTGTCGTACGCGGCGCTGTACGGCGAGGGCGACCTGCGCGGCTACATGGCGTGGCTGCTCGG
>QKAK01000190.1 GCA_003247225.1 Spirochaetota bacterium
GGACGGCAAGCCGGACAACGGCGCGTTCAAGGCCGTGCAGATAGGCGGTCCCTCGGGCGGCTGCCTGACCGCCGAGCACCTGGACGTGCCGATGGACTTCGACTCGCTCGGCGAGATAGGCGCGATGGTCGGCTCGGGCGGCCTCGTCGTGATGAACGACTCCACCTGCATGGTGCAGATGGCCCGCTTCTTCATGCAGTTCACCCAGCGCGAGTCCTGCGGCAAGTGCGTACCGTGCCGCGAGGGCACCCAGCAGATCCTGGCCCTGCTCGACGACATCATCGCCGGGAACGGCTCGCTCGAGACCCTCGACCTGCTCGAGGAGCTGTGCGAGAACGTCGCGGCCAGCTCGCTGTGCGGGCTCGGCGCGTCGGCCCCGGCGCCGGTGCTGTCGATGCTCAGGCAGTTCCGCGCCGAGTACGAGGCCCACGTGGTCGAGAAGCGCTGCCCGACCGGCCAGTGCGCGGCCCTGTCGCCGCTCCGCGTCGACCCGGCGCTGTGCAAGGGCTGTACGGCCTGCGCCAGGAAGTGCCCGGTCGGGGCCATCGCCGGCGCGCCCAAGCGGGCGCACTCGATAGACCCGGAGAAGTGCATCAAGTGCGGCGCGTGCATCGCGGCCTGCAAATTCGACGCTATCAAGAAGGGGGCGGCATGAGCGGCTTCGTGACCATAGACGGCATCAAGGTACCCATCGAGGGCGAGCCGAACCTGCTGGCGCTGTGCAGGAAGGCCAACATCGACATCCCGACCTTCTGCTACCACAGCGAGCTGTCGACCTACGGCGCCTGCAGGCTATGCCTGGTCGAGATCAACGGCAAGGACATCGACGCGAGCTGCGTCGTGCCGCCTAAGGACGGCATGGCCATCCGTACGAATACGGCCAGGATACGCTCGATGCGGCGGATGAACCTGGAGCTGCTGCTGGCCAACCACAAGCAGGATTGCCCGACCTGCGACCGCTCCGCGAGCTGCAAGCTGCGCGACCTGTCGGCCAAGATGGGCATACGCGACGTGCGTTTCAAGCGCCTGCGCGACGATAGGCCCAAGGACGACGGCTCGGTCGCGCTGGTGCGGGATCCGAACAAGTGCATACTCTGCGGCGACTGCGTCCGCTACTGCTCCGAGATCCAGGGCGTCGGGGCGATAGACTTCGCGTTCCGCGGCTCCGACGTGGTCGTCAGCCCGGCCTTCGGCAAGTCGCTCGGCTCGGTCGACTGCGTCAACTGCGGCCAGTGCGCCGCCGTCTGCCCGACCGGCGCCATCGTGCCGCGATCGCCGGCCGAGTCGGTCTGGAAGGCGCTCGACGACCCGGACGCGATCGTCGTGGCCCAGGTGGCGCCGGCGGTCCGCGTCGCGATAGGCGAGCGCTTCGGCCTGCCCGCCGGAGCCGACGCGACCGGCAAGCTGGCGACCGCCCTCCGCATGCTCGGCTTCGACCGCGTCTACGACACCGCGTTCGGCGCCGACCTGACCGTCCTCGAGGAGGCCGGCGAGCTGCTCGGCAGGCTCGAGCGCGGCGAGCGCCTCCCGCTGTTCACCTCGTGCTGCCCCGCGTGGGTCAAGTACGCCGAGCAGTTCTATCCCGAGCTGCTGCCGAACCTCAGCTCGTGCATGTCGCCGCAGGCGATGATGGGCTCTATCATCCGCGACGACGAGGCCCGCAGGGCCGCGGCTCCCGCCGCGCTGCCGAGCTCGGCGGCCTCGGGCGCGCTCGGCGCCGGCGCCGAGGCCGCGCGCGCCAGGGGCGGCGCCGCCAAGCGCGTCGTCGTCGTGTCGATCATGCCCTGCGTCGCCAAGAAGTACGAGGTGTCCAGGCCGGAGCTGTCGCGGGACGGCGGGCCGCTCGTCGACTACGCGCTGACGACGGCTGAATTCGCGTCCATGCTGGAAGAGGCGGGCATCCGTTTCGCCGACCTGCGCCCGGGCGCGATGGACCTGCCCTTCGGCTTCGCCACCGGCGCCGGCGTGGCGTTCGGCAACGCCGGGGGCGTGGCCGAGGCCGTGGCGCGCTACGTCGGCTCGCCGATGTCGCCGCTGACCGGCGCCGCGCTCGAGTTCGCCGACGAGGCGCCCGGCGGCGGCATCCGGTCCGCGACGCTCTCCGCGGGCGGCCGCGAGCTGACCGTCGTGTCGGTGCAGGGCCTGGCGAACGCCAAGGCGGTCGCCCGCGGCGTGCTCGACGGCACGCGCAAGGCCGACATCGTCGAGGTGATGGCCTGCCCCGGCGGCTGCGTCGGCGGCGCCGGCCAGCCCATAGGCTTCAAGCCCGGCGCCGTCGCCGAGCGGCGGCTCGGGCTCGCCGACGCGGACGGCGGCCGGGAGCTGCGCGCCTCGGGCGCCAATCCCTTCCTGTCGCGCTTCTACGCCGACGCGATCGGCGGCGCCCCGGGGTCCCGCAGGGCGCGCGAGCTCCTGCATACGCGCTACTCGAGCAAGAAGCGCATCCAGGACACCAGCATCCCGCTGGTCCGCGGCGGCGCCGCCGAGAAGGTATCGGTCAAGGTCTGCGTCGGCACGAGCTGCTTCCTGCGCGGCAGCCAGGCCGTGCTGCGCGACGTGCTCGCCGAGGTCGAGCGCTCCGGGCTGCAGGACCTCGTCGACGTCAGCGCCACGTTCTGCTCCGAGCGCTGCGACAAGGGCCCGACCGTGCACGTCGGCGGCAAGACCATCCACAAGGCCGACGCGGCCGCCGTGATGGCCGAGATCCGGCCGCTCGCGGCGGGGGCGGCCGTACCGGAAACCGCCGGCGCCTCGGCCGGCTAGGGCCGTCGCGCCGCCGCATAGGAAAAACCGGGCGTCCCGGGGCTATCCTCCTTGCTCCGGGACGCCTTTTCTATATACTCGTCGTATCGAGGAGGCGACGATGCGAGCGATACCGTTACTGGCCGCCGCCGTCGCGGCGACGCTCCTGTCCTGCGCGCCCGGGGCGCCGGCGGTCGTCAGCGACCGGGCCGAGCGCGGGCTGTCCGACGGCGTCAGGCAGGCGACGACGCGGCTCTATATGCCGTCCCAGGCCTACGGGAGCGTCCCGTCGCGCGATCCGGCCTCGCTCACGTTGTGGATGTACTCGATAACCGTCTTCGGCCGCGACGGCTTCGTCGCCGACGAGCGCTCGTTCGACTCGGGGAACCGGCTGACCTCGCTCGTCGTCTACGAGCGCGACGCGGACGGCAGGCCGTCCGGTTCGGCGAGCCGATCGCCTAGCGGGGCGCTCGAGCAGCGCCTGGTCTACCGCTACGACGACGCGGGCCGCCGGTATAGGCGGGAATACTACGACGCCGACGGGGGCCTGACCGGCTTCATCGAGGACCGCTACGACGACCGGGGCCGCGTCGCCGGCCGCCGGACCGAGACCTACTATTCCGACGGCGAGATCCGCTCGACCGAGACCGCCTTCGCGTACGGCCCGTCGGGCGAGCTGCTCGACGAGACCTACCTGGACCCGGATAGCGGCCGGGTCCTGCTGCGCGTCTCCCACGCCTACGAGGACGGTAAGCGGGCGCGTACGTACCATTACCAGGCCGGCTCCTGGCTCGAGGGCGTCGAATTCTACTACTACGACGCGAACGGCGACCTATCCAGGCAGGCCTCGTACCAGGTCCCCGACGACGGCGCGAGCTACGACGCTGTCGCCCGCGAGGACGACATGCCGCCCGGCTCCTTCTCCTCCGAGACGCGCTACGAGTACCGCTATTTCGACGACGGAGGCCGGCCTTGAGGAGCCTCTACGACCAGCTGTCCGATAGGCTGGCCGCGGAGCCGAGCCATACGAGGCGGAACGGGCCGAGGCAGGATATAGGGATGCTCCTGTTCGCCCAGCGCGACGATATAGCCGCGCTATGGAAGGCGGCCGAGGCCAGCCTCCTATCCGACGCCGAGGCGGGCGGAGAGGTCGACGACGGTCTCCGAGCCGCGGTCGAACGGCTGCGGCCGTTATTCGGGGAGCGTTGAGCCTATCCCGGCGGCGCGAGGACGTTCTTCTTATCTGGGCGCGCCGCCGCTCCGCGGCGACCGGGCGCTCCGCTTAAAGTCCTCGCGGCGGGTACGCCGCTCCGGGCTAACGCTCCGCTCCCTCGCGCTCGTCGCCGGCCGCCGTTCCCGAGGGCGCGCTCGGCCGTTTCATGAAGCGGTAGGCGAACGACGCCGACAGCTCCGGGCCGGCCAGCCAGCCGGCCAGCCGCCTGAGCCGCCAGACCGGCCGCGGCATCGATATCCAGGCCCCGGCGATCGCGTCCCGCAGGCAGGCCCGCGCCGTCTTCTCGGCCGGCCAGCCGTGCTTGACCTCTTTCCTGGCCCCTCCCGACGCGACGAGGGAGAATTCCGTGGCCACCGGTCCGGGGCACAGCGCGCAGACCGATACGCCACGCGCCTTCCACTCGGCGGAGAGCCCTACCGATAGGCTCAGCGCGTAGGCCTTGCTCGCGGCGTAGGCCGCGAAGCCGCCGAGCGGGGCGAAGGCCGCCAGGCTCGCCACGTTGATCACGACCGAGCCGCTCGCCAGCAGGGGCGAGAAGCGGGCGCAGCACTCGGTCAGGGCCCTGCAGTTCAGGTCCACCTGGCCGAGCAGCCTATCAGTATCAGTCTCGTCGAGGTTCCCGTAGGTGCCGTAGCCGGCGTTGTTGACGACGACCCGCAGCGGCTTCCCGGTCTCGGCGGCCTTGGCCGCGAGCGACTCGATGGCCCCCGCGGCCACCAGGTCGGTCGCGACCGCGCGCACCGTCAGCCCGGGCGCCGCGCGGCACAGCTCCGCCGCGAGCGAGTCCAGGCGGTCGGCCCGCCTCGCCACGAGCCACAGTTCGTCGAAGGCCGGGAGGCCCCCGTAGCGCGCGGTCCCTGCCGCGGCTCCGGCCAGCTCCCTGGCGAAGGCCTCCCCGAGCCCGGACGACGCGCCGGTGACTATCGCAATGCCGCTGCTATCCATGCGGCGATACTAGCCCCGGGCGGCGGCGCTGTCAAAGGGCGGGCCGCGCTGGGCTCGGCCGCCGTACGCGGTACGGTCGTCACGATGGAGCTGATAGGAGATATGAACAAGCCTTTGTATACATAATACCGACGGTCATGTCGGTATTGCGCTTTTTTTAACGCATCGTGTATACTGCCTCCGTGGCATGAAGCCACCCCCGCCGGGGCATGAAGCCCTCGTCCTCCTTGCTAGCTTTCACTCGGCCTCGCGTAGCTCGCTTCGGCGTATAGCCTCGGCGGCCGCGACGGCCTACGACTCGACCGAGACGAACGCGGAGGTCCGATCATGGATAGAGAATTGTGGAACAAGGCCGCGGCCTTCCATGGCCACGAGTGCCCCGGGCTGGCGATAGGCTTCAAGGCCTGCGAGGCCGCCCGTTCGAGGCTGGGGCTCGGCGCCTCGCCCGACGAGGAGATCGTCTGCGTGACCGAGAACGACGCCTGCGGCGTCGACGCCGTCCAGGCCCTCCTGTCCTGCACCTTCGGCAAGGGTAACCTGATCTACCGGGGCACCGGCAAGCAGGCCTTCTCGTTCTTCGAGCGATCGAGCGGCAGGAAGCTTCGCGTCTGCCTGAGGCCGGGAGCCAGGCCCGCGCCGACCCGCGAGGAGCGCATGCGCGCCATACTCGACGCGCCGGTCGACGAGTTGTTCACCTTCTCGGAGCCGTCGTTCGACCTGCCCGAGCGCGCGCGGCTCTTCGGGACGGTCGTCTGCTCGAAGTGCGGCGAAGGGGCCCCCGAGCACATGATGCGCCTCGATGACGGGAAGCCGGTCTGCCTCGACTGCTTCAAGGATTACACGCGCGGCTGGTAGGCCTCCGCGACGATACGGAAAGGGCGTACCATGCATTCGAGAGCGAAGAACGTACTGATACTGTCGGCGGTAGTCGCCGTCGCGCTCGCCGCGTCAGCCTGCGCGCGCGAGGGAGAGCCGGCCGCGGAGGTTCCGGCTACCCGCGCCGTAACCGACGCGTTCGGACGGCGGGTCGAGCTGCCCGGCGAGGCCAAGACCGTGGCGGCTATCGGCGGCGCGTCCCGCCTGCTGACCTACGCCGGCTGCGCGGACATGCTCGTAGGCGTGACCGACCTGGACAAGAAGCCGTCGTCGGCTATGCCGTACTCGGTCGTCAACGCCGAGCGCTTCGCCGGCCTGCCTTCCGTCGGCAGCGGCGGCAGCAACGACACGACCTACGACGAGGCCATCGTCGGGCTCGCCCCCGACGTCATCTTCGGCCTGTCCGAGGAGCGCGTCCGCGAGCTGGCCGAGAAGACCGGCATCCCGACGATAGGGCTATCGGTGACCGGCCCCTTCGACGGCTCGCTCGCCGCGTCGCTGGCGCTGATAGGGGAGGTCACGGGGAGCGGGGCCCGCTGCGCCGAGCTCGTAGCGGCCCTGGAGTCGTGGGCCGCCGACTTGGAAGCCCGGACCCGCGGCGTGCCCGAGCCGGAGAAGCCGACGGTCTATACCGGCGCCGTCAGCTTCCGCGGGGCCCACGGCTTCGACGGCACGATGGCGCACTATCCGCCGTTCGAGGCCATAGGCGCCAGGAACGTCGCGGACGAGACCGGCCAGAAGGGCGCGTTCCTCGTCGACCCCGAGAAGGTGCTGGAATGGGATCCGGACGTCATCTTCCTCAACCCGACGAATATGTACCTCGTCGACGAGGACTACGCCAAGAACCGGGGCTTCTACGACGGCCTGTCGGCGGTCAAGGCCGGCCGCGTCTATTCCCAGCTGTCATATAACTATAACTACACGAACATCGAGATAGCCGTCGCCGACGCCTATTACGCCGGCAAGGTCATCTACCCCGAACGCTTCGCCGACGTCGATATCGCGGCCAAGGCCGACGAGATCTTCGTCGCGATGCTCGGCGCCCCGTTCTACGGGCGCCTCGCGGCCGACGGCCTGGTATTCGGGCCGATCGCGCTCGGGGACTAGGCCCATGGATACGAGGCTGGCGTACGAAGGGCACGTACGCCGCAAGCGGCTGTTCGCGGCGGCGCTAGCGGCCCTGACCGTCGCGGCGGCGGTCGCGGCGCTCTGCGCCGGATCGTCCGGCCTCGGGCTCGGGGACCTGGTCGCGGCCCTGGCCGGCAGGGCGTCCAGGCGGGCGTCGGTCGTGCTGTTCAACATCAGGCTGCCCCGCGTCGTCACGGCCGTCGTCGCCGGGGCCGGCCTCGCGTCGGCCGGCCTGGCGATGCAGGGCATACTCAAGAACCCGCTCGCCTCGGCGTCGACCCTGGGCATATCCCAGGGCGCCGCGTTCGGGGCGTCGTTCGCCATCGTCGCGCTCGGCGCCGGGCTCCAGAACCAGAGCCTCGACGGCGTGACCATCCTGAACCCCTACCTGGTCTCCGCCTGCGCGTTCGCCTGCTCCATGCTGTCCACCGGCATCGTGCTCGGGCTGTCCAGGCTGCGCAGCGCGACGCCGGAGTCGATGGTGCTGTCCGGGGTGGCCCTGAGCACGCTGTTCGCCGGCGGCACGACCCTGCTCCAGTACTTCGCCGCCGACGTGAAGGTGGCCGCGGTGGTGTTCTGGTCGTTCGGCGACCTCGGGCGGACGAGCTGGCGCGAGATAGCCGTGATGTCCGCCGTCGTCGCGCTGTCCCTGGCGTACCACCTCGCGAACCGCTGGAGCTACAACGCGCTGCAGTCCGGCGAGGACCAGGCCAAGGGGCTCGGCGTCAACGTCGAGCGGAGCCGCCTCGTCGGCATGCTCGTCAGCTCGCTGGCCGCGGCCGTCGTCGTCTCGTACGTGGGCATCATCAACTTCATAGGCCTCGTCGCGCCGCACATCGCCAGGCGCTTCGTCGGCGGCGACTACCGCTACCTGCTGCCGGCCTCGGCGCTGACGGGCGCGCTGCTCCTGCTGCTCGCGGATACCGCGGCCAGGCTCGTCGTCGCCCCGGTCATCCTGCCGATCGGCGCGATCACCTCGTTCCTCGGCGCGCCGCTCTTCCTCTACCTGCTGTTCAGGCGAAAGGGAACGTCATGATCTCAGTGGACGGATTGGGATTCTCCTACGGCTCCGGCGCCGCGATCCTCGACCGCGTGGCCTTCGACGCGGCGGCGGGGCGCTGCGTCGCCGTCCTCGGCAACAACGGCGCCGGTAAGAGCACCCTCGTCAAGTGCGTGGCCCGGATACTCGAGCCGGGCTCCGGATCCGTATACGTCGACGGCGAGGACGCCGCCTCGCTCGGGCGCAGGGAGCTGGCCAGGCGCGTGGCCTACGTCGCGCAGCGCGGATCGCACGACCGCCTGACCGTGTTCGACAGCGTGCTGCTCGGGCGGACGCCCCACATGGGCTACGAGCCGGGCCGCGAGGACCTGGACATCGTCGCGTCGGCCATAGACCGGCTCGGGCTCGGCGGCCTGGCGCTGCGCTACGTGGACGAGCTGTCCGGCGGCGAGGCCCAGAAGGTAGCCCTCGCCCGCGCCCTCGCCCAGCGGCCGAGGACGCTGCTCCTCGACGAGCCGACGAGCAACCTCGACCTGCGCAACCAGTACGAGACGATGGCGATCCTGCGCGACGAGGCCGCCCGCTCGAATATGTGCGTCATCGTCGTCATGCACGACCTGAACCTGGCGCTGCGCTTCTGCGACCGCTTCCTGTTCATGAAGGACAGGACGGTGTACGCCTACGGCGGGCCCGAGGTCGTCGACGAGGGGACGGTACGGGCGGTGTATGGCGTGCCTGTCGCCGTCGAGACCGTCCGCGGGGTGCCGGTGGTCGTGCCTATGCCGTCGTACGGCGAAGGGCTCGGCGAACAGGGCGGCCTCGGTCGCCGCCTACCGGTCGCCGAGCCGGAAGAGGAGTCGGCCTAGGCCATCCGCCGCCTAGGCTCGGGCGGCTATCGCGCCAGCGCGGGCGAGCGCTCCGTCGATGTTGTCGAAGATATTTTCCTCGCCTATCTCGGCCGATATCCCGATGGCGTCCATCGCCTTCCTCGGCTGTTCCCTAACGCCCGACAGGATCAGCGTCGTGCCCCGCTTGGCGCAGGAGCCGCGGAACGCCGCCAGCGCGTTGATGCCGGTGGCGTCGATGGACGGCACCCGGCGCATCCTCAGGATGAAGGCCTTGGGCGAGCGCTCGACCTGCTCGAGGGCGTCGCGGAGCAGGTCCGCGGTGCCGAAGAAGAACGGGCCGTAGATCTCGTAGGCCTCGACGCCCCTCGGCAGCGCCAGCGGCGGCTCGGCCTTCCCCGCGCCGTCTAGCGCGCCAGCGGCGGCGGACGGCGCGTCGGCGTCCCGCCAGTCCTCCACCGGCCGCACGTAGGCCGTCTCGGTGACGCGCCTGATGAACAGGAACACGGCGAGCAGCACGCCGACCTCGACGGCCACGGTCAGGTCGATGGCGACCGTCAGGCCGAAGGTGACGAGCATGACGATAAGGTCGCTCTTCGGCGCGTAGCGCATCCTGAGGAAGTGCCTGAGCTCGCTCATGTCCCAGGCGACGACCAGGAGTATGGCCGAAAGCGCCGCCAGCGGTATGGCCGACGCGAGGCCGGATAGGAAGAGCGTGAAGGCGAGCAGCACGAGAGCGTGCACCATGCCGGATATCGGCGAGGTCGAGCCGTTCTTGATGTTGGCGGCGGTGCGCGCGATGGCGCCGGTCGCCGGTATGCCGCCGAACAGCGACGACAGGATGTTGCCGGCGCCCTGGGCGACCAGTTCCATGTTGGCGCTGTGCTTGTCGCCGGTCATGCCGTCGGCGACGACGGCGGACAGCAGCGACTCTATCGAGCCGAGGAGCGCGATGGTCACGGCCGACGGGAACACGGCCCTGATCGTCGCCCAGTCCGGAATCGGCGAGCCGAAGGCCGGCAGCCCCCTCGGGATGGCGCCGTAGCGCGAGCCGATGGTTTCGACCGGCAGCTTGAGGAGGTAGGCGGCCGCCGAGGTCAGCGCTATCGCGACGATCGCGCCCGGGATCCTCGGCGCGAAGCGCCTGATGACGAGGATGATCGCTATAGTCGCGGCGCCGAGAGCGAGCGCGGGAAACCGTACCGTGTCGAAGTGCCGTATCGCCGCGCCGACCCTGGCGAAGAACTCGGCCGGGTACTCCGGAATGGTCAGCCCGAAGAAGTCCTTGATCTGGCCTCCGGCGATGATGAAGCCGATGCCGGTGGTAAAGCCTATGGTCACCGGATAGGGGATGAACTTGATCAGCTTGCCGAGCCC
>QKAK01000018.1 GCA_003247225.1 Spirochaetota bacterium
CGGTGGAGCAGCCAGCACAGGACTCGCGCCTCGTCGCCGAGCCGCCCGAAGGCGTCGACCGAGCGGGCCGGTACCGAGAATTCCCACTCTATCCCGTTGTTGTCTATCCTGATCGTATCGGCGCCCTTATGGCAGAGCGTGCCGCGTATAGCGTTGAACATAGCCGGATTATAGTCGCCCCGAGCGCGACGCATCAACCAAGGCCGAGCGGACGCCGGCTCCCTGGCAATGGCATAGCGCCACCGCGAGCGCGTCGGCCGCGTGGTCGGGCCTCGGGATTTCGGACAGGCCCAGCACCAGCCTGACGAAGGACTGGACGTCCTCCTTCGCCGAGCGCCCCGAGCCGGTCGCGGCCTTCTTGACGTCCATCGGGCCGTACTCGCTCATCGGTAGCCCGGCGTCGCTGCACGCGAGCCGTATCACGCCGCGGGCCTCCGCGACGGCGAGCGCGCTCGTCACGTTGCGCGAGAAGTACAGGGCCTCCATGGCGGCCTCGGACGGCTCGTACTCGGCTATGACCGCCTTCAGCGAATCCCGGATCAGCGCCAGGCGGCCGGCCATACCGGCCTCGGGCTTGGTTACGAAGCAGCCGTGTCCCCTGTATACGACGCGGGCGCCGTCCAGGTCGACGACGCCCCATCCCACGGCCGCCAGGCCGGGGTCTATGCCGAGGACGCGGAGCCTAGCGGTTCCGCTCGGCACCGCTTATTCCTCGGCTTCCTCAGGGAGCTCCGCGTTGTGGTAGACGTTCTGCACGTCGTCGGATTCCTCGAGCTTGTCGATCAGCTTCTGGATCTTGCCGCCGTTGTCGCCTTCGGGCGTAACGTAGGTTTCCGGCACCATGGATATCTCGGCGCCGTCGGTCTCCATGCCGGCCGCGTTCACGGCGTTCAGCACGGCCTCGAAGGCCTCGGGGGCGGTATAGACTACGATCTCGCCGCCCTCGTTGACGATGTCGTCGGCGCCGGCCTCGAGGGCGATCTCCATGATCTTGTCCTCGCTGTACTTCTCGCCGTCGAGCGATATGACGCCCTTGCGCGCGAAGAGCCTGAGCACGGCGTTGGAGGTGGCCAGCTGGCCGCCGGAACGGGTCAGGATGTTGCGGACCTCGGCGGCGGCGCGGTTCTTATTATCGGTCAGGACCTCGATCAGGATGGCGATGCCGCCCGGGGCGTAGGCCTCGTAGACGAGCTCCTCGTAGACGGCGGCGCCCAGCTCGCCGGTGCCCTTCTTGATGGCCCGGTCGATGTTGTCCTTAGGCATGTTGGCGCCGCGAGCCTTGAGGACGGCGGTCCTGAGGCGGGCGTTGGAATCCGGGTCGCCGCCGCCCATGCGCGCCGCGATCGAGATTTCCTTGATCAGCTTGGTGAACATCTGGCCGCGCTTAGCGTCGGCCGCGCCCTTCTTGTGCTTGATCGTCGCCCATTTACTATGTCCTGACATTGTGACTCCTTGCCGTGTAGAATACGCGGTTGCGAACCGATCGACGATACGCGCTTCCGAGGCTCGTAAGCCTATGAAAACGGGATGATCCGTTCATTTTTTGCGAGCGTAATAGTAGCACATGCCGGGATTTACTGTCAACGATTGGACTATATAGCGTAAAAGGAGCCAATAACGTAAAAAACGGTAGCGCATAGACGAAACGCTATGGATGCGCTTACCGGCCTCCGTATCGTACGGAGGCCGGTAGGCGAAGCGGGCCGGATCAGCGCTGAGGCTTCGACGCGGCGATCTTGTTCTTCTTGACGCCGTCCTGCACGAGCTCGATGCGCAGCTTATCGTACCAGGTGAAGTCGAACGGCTTCTTGCCGCGTACGGTGTACTTGATAGCCGCCTCGAGGTCGTCGTGGCAGGCCTCGCATAGATCGAACTCGCGTATGTGGAAGAACGTCCTCGTCGGGATGGGATCGACTACTTCTTTCTTGCAGACATCGCAGAATAAGTGCTTCATATTGACTCTCCTCGATTGCTGTCGATGCCGACGATTCTATAGTATAGCAAGTCGATTGTCGAGAGGAATAGCGTTCTGGCGCTGGAACGGAGTGCGGATGAGCGGAAACGGGTTCGATCGCGTCTTCAAGGCGGACGGCGAGGCCTTCATTATAGCCGAGCTTGGCACCGGCCACGGCGGCGACGAGGGCAAGGCCCGCGAGCTGGCCTCGGCCGCGATCGAGGCCGGGGCGGACTGCGTCAAGCTGCAGCACGTCTACGCGGACGAGATCATACATCCCGAGACGGGCCTCGTACCGCTGCCCGGCGGTCCGACGCGCCTGTACGACCGCTTCAAGGCCGTGGAGACCGGCCCTGACTTCGTCGGGCGCGTCAAGGACTACGTCGAGTCGCTCGGAGCCGGGTTCCTGTGCACCCCGTTCGGGCTGCGGAGCGCCCGCGAGCTGCGCGGGCTCGGCGTACGGGCGATGAAGGTCGCCAGCCCGGAGCTCAATCACCTGCCGCTGCTCGACGAGCTGGCCTCGTACGGGCTGCCGACCATCCTGTCCTCCGGCGTATCGACGCTGGCCGACGTCGAGTTCGCGCTCGGCCGCTTCACGGGCGTTCCGGTCGCCCTGCTCCATTGCGTGACCGCCTACCCCGCCCCCGAGGCCGACTACAACCTCAGGCTGGCGCCGACGCTGTCCGCGCTGTTCGGGCTACCCGTCGGCGTATCGGACCATTCGGCCGACCCTATCCTGATACCTGCGATAGCGGCCGCGCTCGGCCACGCTATCGTCGAGAAGCACTTCTGCCTGTCGCGCGACGACGACGGCCTGGACGATCCGATAGCGCTGCCGCCAGCCGACTTCGCCGCGATGGTCTCGGCGATACGAGCCCGTCCGAGCCTCGACGGGCTGCGGGCCGAGTACGGACGGGCTCGGGTCGACGCGGCGCTAGGAGACGGCGTCAAGCGGCTGGCTCCGAGCGAGCGGGCCAACTACGCGCGGACGAACCGCTCGATACACGCGATGGGGCGCATCCGAGCCGGCGACAGGCTCGGCGACGGGAACCTGGCCATACTGCGCACCGAGAAGGTGCTCAGGCCCGGCATCGAGCCGCGGTTCCTGGCGGTGGTGACGGGACGCGCCGCCGCACGGGACGTTCCCGACGGCGAGGGCCTCGAATGGGCCGACGTCGGAGGGGCCTGGGTCGGACCCTAGGCGAACGAGACTATAGTCTTGCCGTGTCCGCCGTCCTCAGGCCTCGCGTAATGGAAATCGGCGACGCCGGGATAGCGGGCGAGCGTCTCCCTGACGCCCTGCTGCAGCACCCCCTCGCCGGTGCCGTGGATGATGGAGAAGCCGGATAGGCCTTCCATCGTCGCGGCGTCCAGCTGGCGCTCGAGCGCGGCTATCGCCTCGGACAGCCTGTAGCCCCGCAGGTCGAGCTCTATGACGGCGCGGTTCGAGCGGCTGGAGCTCGCCTCCACCGATACGCTCGGCGCCTTACGTTCGAGCTCGAAGGTAGGCTCGAGGTCGGCCTCGTCGACGGTCAGGCGCAGCGCGTCGGTCTCGACGAGCCACCTGCCGCCCTTGACGGCTCGCAGGACCTTGCCCCTGCGCCGCGACGGCAGGATCAGCACCGGGCTGCCCTCGCCGATCTCGGCCGGCTGCCTGGAGGCGGCCTTGAGCTCGCGCTCGCTCGAGCGGGCCTTGTCGTCGGCTTCCTCGACCTTACGCTCGAGGTCGGCGATGAACTCCTTGACCTCCTGGGTCTTCTCTCGGGTCAGCTCGCCCTCGCGCAGCTCGCGCACTAGGTTCTCGAGGGTCCTGCGGCTATCGAGCAGCAGCGTCTTGAGCTCGGCGACGCCCTGGGTGCGCAGCTCGGACTCGCGCTGGCGGAGCTTGAGCTCCTTGAGGTCGGTCTTCCGCCGCTCCTCCATCGCGTCGCGCAGCCTGCGCTTCTCCTCCTCGCGCATCGAGTCGAGCTCGCGGTGCTTGTCGGACAGGCCGCGTATCAGCGCGGACACGTCGGTGCGCTCGTCTCGCAGGTAGCGCCTGGCTCCCTCGACCACCTCGGCCGACACGCCGTTCTTGCCGGCTATGTCGAGGGCGCGGCTCTCTCCCGGCACGCCCATCAGGATGCGGTAGGTCGGCGACAGCGTGTCCTTGTCGAAGTCGACCGACGCGTTCAGCACGCCTTCCTTCGTGTAGCCGAAATTCTTGAGGATGCCGTGGTGCGTCGTGACGATCGTAAGGGCTCCCCGGCCGATGAACAGGTCGAGGAGGGCCATCGCGATAGCGCAGCCCTCCTCGGGGTCGGTGCCCGAGCCGAGCTCGTCGAGCAGCACGAGGCTCCGGCCGGTCGCGCCGGCCACGATCGCCGAGATCGAGCGCATGTGGCCCGAGAAGGTGGACAGCGACTGGTCCATCGACTGCTCGTCGCCTATATCGGCCCAGACGCCGTCGAAGACCTGGAGCGCGGTGCCGTAGGCGGCCGGCACGGCCAGCCCGAACTGGTTCATCAGGGCCAGGAGGCCGGCGGTCTTGAGCGACACGGTCTTGCCGCCGGTGTTCGGTCCGGTGACGATCAGGGTGCGCGCGTCCTCGGGCATCCGCAGGTCGATAGGGACGGCCTTGGACCCGAGTATCGGGTGCCGCGCCTTGATCAGGTCGATGCCGGAGCCGCGATCCTCGGCGAACACGCCGTCGTTCAGGTGGGAGTAGCGGGCCTTGGCGTACAGGCCGTCGAAAGCGGCGCAGGCGGCCCTGGCCGCCGCGACGGCCTCCGAGTAGTTATACAGCTTGGCCGTCGTCTCGCGAAGCACGCGCTGCAGCTCCCGCAGGTAGCGCGCCTCTTCCTCGACCAGCTCGTTGTTGCGCTGGACCAGCGTCTCGGGCTCGATATAGACGGTCTGCCCGGTCGACGACACCTCGTGGACGATGCCCTTGAGCCTCGAGCGCGAACCCGCCTTGACCGCCAGCACGGTCCGCCCGTCCCGTTGGGTCGGTACGTCGTTCTGCAGCATCTGGCGGGTCGACTCGTCCTGGAAGAAGGAGGCCGTCACCCGCTCTATGTCGAGGTTGATAGCCCGTATCCTCGAGCGGATGTCGCGCAGCTCGGGCAGGTCGCGGATCTCGCCGTCCGGGCCGACGACCCTGAAGGCCGCGGCCGACACAGCCGATAGGTCCGGCGATGACTCTAGCTCGGCGCTCAGGCCGTCGTGCCTGACGCCGGACATCCAGCGAACGAGGCCGCCGTAGGCCGAGGCCCACATGCCCAGGGCCCATAGCTCCTCCACGGCCAGGCACGAGCCCTGCTTGCAGATTATCCGCGACGCCGCGTCGACCGGCATGAACGAGCCGGACGGGACCTCCCGGGAGTCGCGGAGCAGCTCGCGGACCGCGGAGGCCCGAGCCTTGGCGTCGGCGACCTCGACCGGGTCCGCCGACGGCAGGGCGGCCCTGACGGCGGCGGCGCCCTCCTCGCTCAGGCAATACCCGGCGACGTCGTCGCGGATGCGGTAGAAATCCAGTAGCGATAGCGCGTGATCATGCATCTTCGTAATCGTCCTCGTGGCGGCGGCGGGGCCTGCCAGCCTTCTTGGCGTACCCGCGCGTATCCTCGAGCTCCGCAAGGATGCGCGCGTAGCTTTCGTAGCGGTCCTCGTGGACCTCTCCCGTCTCGAGGGCCGCCGCGACCGCGCAGCCCGGCTCGTCGAGGTGCTTGCACCGGCTGCCGAGGGCGCAGCCCGCGGAGGCGGCGCGTATCTCGGGGAAGCAGGCGCCGAGGGTCGCCGGGTCTATGCCCCTGACCGCCAGGCGCCTGAAGCCGGGCGTGTCGATGACGCGGGTGACCCCGTCGGAGAGCGTCGACAGTATCGCCGCGACGGTCGTGTGCCGGCCGCGCTCGTATTTCTCGCAGACCTCGCCGACCCTGAGGCCGAGGCCCGATTCGATGGCGTTCAGGATCGAGCTCTTGCCGACGCCCGACTGGCCGACGAATACGCTCGTGAGGCCGGCGACGCGTTTCCGCAAGGCTTCGACGCCGACGCCGGTGCCGGCGCTCAGCTCCATCGTCTCGAAGCCGATGCGCCTGTAGTCGTCCATTCGCTCGGCGATGTCGTCGTCGACGCCCAGGTCCGACTTGTTCAGCGCTATGATAAGCGGGATGCCCTCCGAGGCCGGCTCGAGCGATACGCGGTCGATGAACCTCGGCCTGAACGGCGGCAGCCCGGCGCTCGTGACGCATACGACCAGGTCCATATTGGCGGCGATCGCCTGTACGGCCTTGCCCTTCTCGTTGTAGCGCCAGAACAGGCTCTTCCGAGGCCGGAGCGACAGGATCATACCGGTGCCCGCCGAGGCCGGTTCCCATTCGACCAAGTCGCCCGCGGCGAGAGGGTTATAGAAGCCTTCCGCTCCCTTGAGCTTCTTGCCCTTGAGCGCGCAGTAATGGATAGAGCCGTCCTCGGATAGTACCGAGAACGAATTATTCGCGCCGGACAATACCGTTCCGAGGTTCAAGGGAGGCACCCCGCCCACGATAGGCCGAAGCGCTCGGCGAAGCCGCCGTAGACCGGCCCTGGGTCGCCCGGCCCCGTCAGGAATAGGCGATCGGGGGATCCGCCGGCGCCGCGCCCGTCGCAGGTCCTAAGCAGTCCCTCCTCGGTTAGCCGCGACGCCAGCCTGGCGGCAACGCCGTCCCTCGAGTCGACGATCGCCACGTCGGGCCCGGCGACCGAGGCGAATTCCTCTGACAAGTGCAGGAAATGCGTGCAGCCGAGCACGATCGCGTCGACGCCGCGCTCCAGCATGGCTCCGACGCTCGGAGCGACGGCCCTCAGGCGCTCGTCGCGGGTCGAGCCGAGCAGCCTGCGCTCGACGAACTCGACGAGCGTCGCGTCGCCGATCCTGACCAGCTCGCAGTCAGCCGCCCAGGCCGAGGCCAGGCCGGTCAGGTAGTCGGCGGCGACCGCGGCCTCGGTGGCCACGACGCCTATCCTGCGGGCCCGCGACAGCGCGGCGGCCGGCTTGATAGCCGGGACGGTGCCGACGACGATCAACCCGGGGTTATCGTCGCGGACGGCGTCGACGGCCAGTTCGGTGGCTGTATTGCAGGCTATGACGACCGCCTTCGGGCCGGTCTTCGCGACGAGCGCCCGCACGGCGCCGACCGCGCGGGCCCGGACCTCCTCCGCGGCCTTCGTGCCGTACGGGAAGCCGGCCCTGTCCGCCAGGTAGACGAAGCGCTCCGCAGGGAGGAGGCGCCTGGCGGCCTCGAGGTACGGCAGGCCTCCGACGCCGGAGTCGAAGAAGGCGATCGGGCTATCGAGTGCGTGCATCGGGTAATCCTGGTCGCGAGGGGTCACCGGCCGAACAAACCGTCGAACGCGTCCTTGGCGGATTTCGAGGCCGCGGCGGCCTTCCCGTCCTTGACCGAGGCCGGGTTCGGCCTGAAATACTCGCAGAAGTTCATCCGCTCCTTGTCCTTTACGGCCTCGGGGACGGTCTCGGCGCAATCGCGATACGCGCCGGGCTTATAGAAGCCGCAGTGCCTGCAAGCGTGCAGTTCCCGGCCGCAGTCGGCGCAGACGTCGCGGAAGCCTATAGGTCCTTGTGGTAGCGGAGAGCCGCAGTACGAGCACATGAGCGCAGTGTACGCCCGAGACGTGGATTATTCAAGTTACAGATCGACTATACCGAACGCGGCTTGAGCGCGTCATCGTTTTAGGCTATCCTCGGTCCCATGGCGCGGCGCCTCGAGGCCGTCCTTTAGGAGGCTATGTCGATGTACGATTTCAGGCGATGCGAAGCCCCCGATTGCCGCGCTACCGCGCTGACGGGCTTCTCCTGTTGCGCCGACCACTGCCATGACCCGGAGGCGGTAGCCGCCTCGATCGCCGGCCTGATACGATCCTCGAAGTCGATCAGGAGCGTCAACGCCTCCGGCCTCCGTTTCGAGGGGCTCGACCTTTCCGGCAAGTCGTTCTACGCGTGCTCGTTCTCCGGGACCGTGCTCAAGAACGTCGCGTTCACCGGCTGCACCTTCAGGATGTGCTTCTTCGACTTCTGCTCGGCCGACTCCTGCGACTTCTCGGGGATAGACGCCCAGTTCTGCTCCTTCGCCGGCGCCAGGTTCCTGAATATATCGTTCGAGCACTCCGAGCTCGTCCACAACAACTTCGACGGCGTCAGGACCAGCGACTCGACCTTCAACGACTCCGACCTCTACAACTCCAGGTTCATCCAGTCTGAATTCGAGAAGACGGATTTCGTCGACTGCAACCTGAAGCGGGCTTTCATCATTCCGTCCAAGGAGATAGACGTGTCGTGGCGGCTATCGAACACGCAGGAAGCCATCCTCGGCGTAGACAGGCTAGAAGAATGACCGGGTTCTAGCCTGTTTGCTTATTTCTTTGATATAAAAGAAATAAGCATACCACGAATATGACTGTGACCAGGATTGTGACCAAGTGCTCGGAGGGAGATAAATGACCCAGCCTTTTACATTATTCAAGCGCGAAGGTAAAGGCGGCGGGGCCTACTACGTCAGGTTTAGGATGCCAGATGGAACGCGATCGTCCGCCAGGTCATCGGGGCAGACCACGAAAGGGGCCGCCACGACCTGGGCCGTGGCCGAGCTTAAGCGGATGCAGGCCGCTGGCGGGATAATTCCCCCGACACTCAGGGCTTGGAGCGAGCCGTTCTGGACGGATAAGTGCCCGCGCTGCACGAGACTCGCTGAGGAGGGGCGCCCGGTGGGCGACGCTCACCGCAATATGGCTCGAAGAAATTACCTGCTATATATCGAGCCAGACCCACTCGCCGACATGGATCTCGACAAGATAAAGCGCAAGTCCTCAACAGCAAAGCAAGGCGGTTGTTGCTAATAGAGAAAAAGGAGATGCAGCGATGAATCAATTCCTCGAATCGGTGTCTATCGAACTCGTCAAGCTCGGTCGAAGACGTCCATGGCTCTCTGAGGTGTCAGGAGTAAGCCTTAGTACGATCAACAATTGGTTCGCGTACGATCGGTGGCCGCAATTAGACCATGCTTACAAGATCAGCATAGCTATAGGCCAGCCGCTCCCGGTCCTCATGGGGGAGCTCCCCCGGGATTCGCATCTACCACAATGGGCCAGGTCGCTTATCAAAGAAATGGCGCCGTATCCCGAGTCGTATGGCGTCTGTATATTTAACGCCGCCAGGGCAATTGCTCCAACTTGGGAATCCGGCACGCCCGATGCTTCGCGGACTCTGGAGTTGGCCGGGAAGCCTTAAAATGTCCAGAAATAGCTGTGACCATAGTGTGACCAAGTGTAAATGACACCCATGACGCCCAGTGCTGGAATGTGGCTAATTGCCCCGTATGGGTGTTAATAATGCCTATAAATACTCATGAATGAGTATTATTGAAGGATGAAGCAACCATGACCGTCTTCTTCCACTATTCCCTGTACGGCTTCGCCAACGTCTACCTAGTCGGCAACGACGATACGAAGGAAGCGATAATCGTCGACCCGGCCGCCTTCACGATAGGCCTGCTCGACTTCATCGAAGGCAAGGGCTATACGCCCAAGGCCGTGCTCGTCACCCATAGCCACGCCCATCACGTCGACGGGCTGCGCACCCTGCTACGCATCTACGACGCCGAAGTCTACTCGAGCAACGCGATGATAGGCGAGATCCAGTGTAGGACGGTCAGGGACGCCGAGGTCTTCAGCGCCTGCGGGTTGGAGATCGAGGCTTTGTCCGTGCCCGGACATTCGCCCGATTCCATCGTCTACCGGATCGAGAAGCTGCTGTTCACCGGCGACGCGCTGCACGCCGGCCTGGTCGGCAAGACGGCCAGCCAGTACGGAAGCAGGCTCCTCAAGGAGCAGCTGTCGAAGAAGGTCCTCAACCAGGACGACGACTGCATCGTGCTACCGGGCCACGGCCCCCCTTCGACGATCGGCGCAGAGAAGCTGTATAACCTGGGCTGGCGTACCGTCCGTTCGGATGGGTCATCGAGATCGTAACTTGACTTATTTAGTTCCTCGAACCTTGTGACGACTATCCAGCCGCGTACTTCGGCAGGTAGTCGTCACTATCCTTGAGAGGAGTCGGAGTGCTTTTCAGCCATATCCATCTGTTGTCACTACTTAGCACCTGCTTCGAGATGAACGGGCGACG
>QKAK01000212.1 GCA_003247225.1 Spirochaetota bacterium
GGGCCGCGGGCGCTTGAGCCGGCCGGCCGCGCGCGTCGCCCTGGCCTGCGCGGCGCTGGCCTGCGGCGCGGCGCTAGCCCACGGCCAGGCGACGGTCGTGTTCAGGACCGCGCCGCCCGACGCGGCCCTGCTCGACGCGTCGGCGCCCGGCCTGGATACGGCGCTGCGGCTGAGAGCCGCGGATAACGGCGGCCGGGCCGCAGAGCTGCCGGCCGGAACCCACGAGATCACGCTGATAGCCGAGGGCTACAGGCCCGCTCGCGTCACGGTCGCGGTTCCCTACGGAACGGGCGGGACGCCCCTCGTCGTCGAGGCCAAGCTCGAGCGGGCCTCGTCCGTCCTGAGGCTCGCGCGGGTGATCGCGACGGGCCGGCGCCCGAAGAGCGTCGAGTTCACCCCGGACGGCCGCTACGTCGTCGTCGCGCCGCTGTCGGGCGATGCCGTGGAGCTGATCGACCCGCGTACCGGCCGGCTCGTCGCCAGCATGGCGCCCCCGGAGCGGTGGGCGAGGAGCCAGGGCTTCGTCGAGACGGCCTTCCCCCCCGGGCGCGGCGAGCTCTGGGTCAGCCAGATGTATACCGACCTCGTGCACGTATTCTCTCTCGACGACTTCTCGTACCTGCGCTCCGTCCCGTGCGGAGGCTCGTTCCCGAAGGTACTGCTGGCCCATCCTGACGGCCGCGCGTTCGTCTCGAACTGGCTGTCCGAGACCGTCAGCGTCCTGTCCGCCGACGGCGCCGAACGGCTCGGCTCGATGCGCGCGGGCTCGACGCCGCGCGGGCTGGCCCTGTCGCCGGACGGCGGGACGCTGTACGTGGCGAATTTCGGGAACGGCTCGATCGAGGCCTTCGACGCGCGCTCGTATGCGCGGCTGCCGGCGCCGTTCGGACGGGCGGCCGCCCCGCGGGCCGGCTCGGCCAAGCGCCACCTCGTCGTCGATCCGGTCAGGAACAGGCTGTACGCCTCGGACATGGGGCGGGGGAGCGTGTTCGCGTACGACCTGGCGGAAGACCGGCAGCTGGCCGAGATAGCGATAGCGCCGAACGCCAAGACGAACACGATAGCCCTGTCGCCCGACGGCCGGTGGCTCTACGTCTCGACCCGGGGGCCGAACAACCCGGTCGACTACGAGCGCAAGGGGCCGGCCTTCGGAGAGCTCCTGGTCATCGATACCGACAGCCTGGCCATCGTCGAGCGGCACTGGGGCGGCAACCAGCCGACCGGCCTCGCCGTGTCTCCTGACGGCCGCCTCGTCGTCTTCACCGACTTCCTGGACCGCCGCGTCGAGGTCTACGAGCGGTTCGAGGCGCTCGCCCATAGCCTGCGGCGCAGGACCGCGCTCCGCTCGATACCCTAGTCCTGGCCGCCCAGCTCCAGTATCAGCTCCACCTCGCCGCGCGACAGCTTGACCGCGCGGGCTATCTCCTCGACCTTCCAGCCCTGGTGGGACAGCTTGCGCACGGTCTCCTGGACCGATAGGGGCGGGGCGCCCTTGTCCTTGCGCCCGGCGCTCGGCTCGTCCTTGAGCAGGTCGTTGAGCAGCTTGAGGTGATCCTGGGTCTTCTTATTGAGCTCGTCGAAGCGCGTCTCCGCGCGGGCCAGCCATTCGCGGGCCTTCTGGAGCTCGGCCGCCCGCTTCTCCGCGTCGGCCAGCACGCCGTCCACCTCGTCGAGCCTGACCACCGTGGCGTCCAGCTTGGGCTTCCAGGACATGACCTCGTCGAGCGATCGCTTGAGGTCGATGACGCGGTCGGGGATCTCCCGGATGTCGGCGTCCATCGTCCTGACGTTGCGCTCGAGCTCGCCTATCGCCTGGAAGTTCTTGTCGATCGCGTCGGCGGTGGCGTTCAGTATGTTCGACTTCTTCTCGACGCGCTCGTACTTCTCCGCCGCCTCGTCCGCGGCGTCGACCACGCGGCGGAACTCGGCCTCGAGCTGGGTCAGCTGGTCGTTGTTCGACGTCACCGAGGCCAGCTTCTGGTCGACCGTCTGCGACAGGGCGAGGAGGCGCTTGAAGTCGTCCTCCATCGCGTCGAGGCGGCGCTTCTCGGCCAGGAACCTGGCTATTTTCTGCCCGAGCTCGTCCTCGAGCCGCTTGACGCGGCTGTACTGGGTCTCGAGCTCGGCCATCTCGGCCCGGCGCGACTCGACGCGGGCCAGGTCGGCCTTCATCGCCTCGACCGCCTCGCCGAGCGACGCCTTGAGCTCGTCCGCGCGCTCGAACAGCTTCGTCTGGGCCTGGAACGCCTTGACCTGCTTATCCATCTCCTCGAAGGCCTTCTCGCGGCTCTTGCGCTCGGCGTCGAGCGAGCCGGCCATCTGGGCCTTGGCCTGCTCGAGGCCTTCCTGGAGCAGGCGGGACTCGCGGCGGTAGTCCTCGACGGCGGCGCCCATCGCCGCGACCGATTCCCTGGCCTTGCGCGCCGCGTCCTGGGCCATGCCGTCGTAGGAGCGGTTGAAGTCGTCGAGGGCCTGGGCCGTCTTCTGCGCCAGCTCCTGGCGGAAGCGGCCGACCTCGTCGGACAGCGAGCGAACGTCCTTCGAGAGGGCGTCGCGCTCGAGCTTGGCCGCGTCGATGACCTTGCGGCGCTCCTTCTCCCAGTTGTCGGAGATGGCGGCGACGTCGGCCTTGAACGATTCGCCGAGGGCGGCTATCGCCGCCGCGTGCTCGGCCTCGGCGGTCCGCGTCGACTCGGCGTATTCCTTCTTCCAGGCCTCGGCGTGGGCGAGCACGGTGGCGCGGGCCTCGTCGAAGGCGGCGCGGGCCTTATCGGCGGCCTCGGCGAGGGCCTTGCCGTCGGCCATGGCCTGGCGCTCCGCGCCGCGGAGCCGCTCGCCGGCGTCGTGCTTCCAGCGGTCCAGCTCCGCGTTCATGAACGCGTTCGCCGCGGCGCGCGCGTCGTCGAGGTCCGCCTTGACGGAGGCCTTGAGCGACGACAGGGCCTCGTCCGCCTCGCCGACCCGCTCGCTGATCGCCGATCGGTGGGCGTCGACCTGGGCGCCGAGCTTATCGAGCTGTTCCTGGACGCGGCCCTGGGTCTCGGCCAGCCTGGCGCGCGCCTCCTCGGACCAGGCGCGGTCGGTCTCGGCGCGGGCCGCGTCGGCCTCGCGTATCGACGCCTCGAGCCGCTCGTCCATCTCGGCGCGCCAGACCGCGAAGCGCTCGTTGGCGTCGTCGCTGCGCTGGCGCAGGTCGGCGAAGAACTCGTCCTCGAATATCTTGAGCTTCTCCGAGACGTCGGCGTAGGCCTTGCTCTTGAGCGCGTTCAGGTCGCTCTCGAGGTCCTTGACCGCCGACTTGACCCGGGCCGAGTCGTCCCTGAATTCGGCCTCGAACGACGCCTGCCTGGCCGCCAGGTCCTTGCCGAACAGCGCGAAGTCCTCCTCGACGCGGCGCTCGACGCCGGCCATCGACTCGCGCAGCGCCGACTCCATGCGGTCGGCGTCCAGCCTGATGCCCTCGAGCCTCGTAAGGCCCTGCTCGACGACGCCGCGCAGCTCGGCCGAGCGTGCCTCGAAGCCGGCTAGCACGCGCTTCTCGAGATCGGCGCCGCGATCGGTGAACTTGGCGCTCAGGGCCGCGACCGCGTCGTTGGCGCGCTTCTCGGCGGCGCCGAGCGACGCGTCCATCGCGGCGATGCGGGCGGCCTGCTCCGCGGCCGTCTCGTCGATCCGGGACTTGAACGACGACAGGGCCTCGGCCATCTCCCTGACCGCGCCCTCGGCGGAGGACTTCGTGTCGGCGAGCCCGTCCTTGATAGCGCCGCGGATGGCGGACTGCCGCTCGGCGAGGTCCTCCTGGTAGGCCTTGAGCTGGTCCTTGATCTTGGCCTGCACGGCCTGGGCCGTCTCCAGGGCCTTGGCCTCGGCCTTGGCGGCTCGGGCCTCGGCGTCCTCCATGCGGGCGTCCACCTTGACGACGGTCGCCTCGGCCTCGGCGCGGGCGCCGGCCAGCAGCTCGTCGGCGTCCTTGCGCCACTCGGCCTTGAACGACTTGAGGAGGCCCTGCGTCTCGGCGACCTTCTCCTTGGCCTGGTCGCGCAGCGCGTTGAAGCGGGCCTCTATCGCGTCCCCGAGCTTGGCGCCGCGCGCGTCGATCTGGGCCTCGAGCCGCTTGAAGCTCTCGTCCTCGAGCCTCTCGCCTTCCTCGCGGGCGCGCTTGAACGCGTCGGCCAGCATCGCGTCGATAGCGCGGTAGCGTTCCTCGGCGGCCCGGACCGCCTCGGCGTTGGTCTCGGCCACCTCGGCGGTACCCTGCTCGGCGCGCTCCCTGAGCGCCTCGACCTGGGCCTGGGCGTCGTCCATCGCCGATCGCAGCTCGTCGGAGTAGGTCCGGCGCAGGTCGTCCATCATGTCCTTGGCGTCGGCCGCGATGCCCTCCCGTATGCCGGGTATCGACGACTTCAGGGCTTCTATCTCGAGCTTGGCGGCCTTGAGCGTCCTGGCGACGCCGTCGACGAAGGCGCTCTCGTCGTGGATGACGGACAGGTTCTCGTCGACCCTGGCGCTCATGTCCTTGAGCTCGGCGAGCGCCTTGTCGTACTCGGCGATGCGCGCGGCCATGCCGCCTATCTGGTCGGCCTTCGCGCTCAGCGCCTCCTCGGCCAGCTGTACGCGGCGCAGGACCTCCTTGGCGGCCTTCTGGTGCACCTCGAGGTCTATCGCGTAGGCCTTCAGGTCCTCGGCGCGCTGGTCGGCGTGGGAGGACAGCTCCTCGCGCAGCTTGTCGGCGTATTTCTTGACCTTCTCGAGCGATCGGTTGTCCCGGTCGAGGATACGGTACGCGAGCAGGATGATCAGCGTAATGCCTATGGCGACGAGGTTGCCAAGGTCGAACATCATTATTTCTCCCATTATCGATTCCGCCCGGACGTGCCGGCGGCCGGGATCGGCCCGATTGGAGTGAGTATATAGCACTATGGAGGAATAATAAAGAATCGAGCGAAACCGACGGCCGTGCCTGAAGCGATCTCCCGCGGCGTCTGGTAGGCGGCTATGATATCGTGAAAAACGCCGTACGCCGCTCCGTCCGGGACGGACCCGCTGGCACGCTCTCCGGCCTTGTAGCGCCACGAGGTCTCCGTTACGGCATTGCATTTTTTCGCCGGCCGTGTGATATACTACTGCCATCGCAAGATAAAGCGATAATGATTTATCCAAATGGAGGAACTATGAAACGAATCGCCTCAGCATTCGCGGTCGCCGCGATCGTGGCTTCCATGATGGGTTGCCAACTCATGGACGCGCTCTTCTTCAACGCCGACGAGGTGAAGGCTTCGGAACTCTCGACTTTCACCGGCGATACCCCGTCTACGAAGGACGAGGCTTTGGCGTCCGCCGTGATCGGCCTCTCGACCGCCGCTGCGACGTCTGGCATCATGAAGTCGATTACCCAGGCTCCGGGCACCGTCCCCGAGACCGTCGCCAGGCTGCTCTCGGCCGCTAACTGCTCCGACGCGCTCGCCTCGGGCGCGGCGTCGCTCGCCCGGACGATCACGCCCGCGGATGCGTTCACGGCGTTCCAGGCCGACGTTGAGGCCGACGGCGCCGGCGAGCTCGACGTCAAGCTCGTCGCCGAGGATTTCGATAGCGACGGCGTCATTACGGTCGACGGCGATATCGAGCTGAGCGTCACCGGCGCTACCGAGGGCAGCACCTCCGCATCAGGCTCGGTCAAGGCCGACCTGTCCGCTACGGTGGAGTCTTTCACCGGCACGGCCTTTAACGGCGCGATCGTTAACCTCAAGCTCGACGCCGACGCGAACATCGCGTTCGACGCCGTCGGCGACCTCACCTCGCTTTCCGGCTACGCTGCGTTCGCCACGTTCGCGGGCTTCTCGATCGACGAGATCGAGGGCGTATGCAAGGGCGGCAAGTACGTCCTCGGATTGAAGTACACGAATTCCTACTCGTATAGCGCGACCGATACGGACCCGACCGCCGCGGTTGAAGCGGAGCTAACGCTGAAGGTCTACGACGCCTCGAACAAGGTCGTAGGGGACTACTCGTATACCGATGACGAGCTCATGGCCTTCGCGCAGAGCATGGAGATGTAGTCGAGAGACGCGTCCCGCGGGCGCTCGGCGACCGCTAAACGGCCCGGAATGGAGCTTCGCTTCCGTTCCGGGCGTTTTTTTTACGAGTTCAGCTCCCGGCTGCGCGCGGCGGCCGCGTCGACGGCGTCCATCACGATGGCGCGGAAGGCCTTGCGCTCGAGGCTGTGGATGCCGGCCATCGTGGTGCCGGCCGGCGAGGCGACGATGTCCTTGAGCTCGCCGGGGTGGCGGTCCGATTCGAGGATGATCTTGGCGGCGCCCATCACGGTCTGCGCCGCGAATTCGTAGGCCTGGGCGCGGTCCATGCCGTTAAGCACGGCGCCGTCGGCCATCGACTCGATGAACAGGAACGCGAAGGCCGGCCCCGAGCCGGACAGCGCGGTGACCGTGTCGAACAGCCGCTCCTCGACGAGCCTGGCCCGGCCGACCGACGAGAACAGCGCCAGCAGGGCGTCGACGTCCGCCTGCCTGACGGCCTCGTCCGGGCAGATGGCGGTCATTCCGCAGCCGGCCTTGAGCGGCAGGTTCGGCATGATGCGTACGATGGCCGGGGGCGCCGCGAAGTGCGTCTTGATCGCGTCGATGGTCACGCCGGCGGCCATCGATATGACCAGGGCGTCGTCGCGTACGCTCAGGCAGGCCTCCGACAGGACCTTGGCCACCGCGTACGGCTTGACCGCGACGAAGAGCCAGTCCGACCGTTCGGCCAGGTCCTTGACGCTCGGCGACACGCGGACCGGGTAGCGCGCGGCCAGCGCCTCGGACCGCGAGGCCGTCCGGTTCCAGACCCATAGCTCGTCGTCGCCGAAGGCGGGGCAGAGCGCGCCGAGCATGATGTCGACGATCTTGCCCGCCCCTATGAACCCTATCGTCCTTCCCATATCGTCATCCTTTCGACTGTCCCGATACGATCCTCGCCTCGACCGCACAGGCGGCCAGGAAGAACCTGAAGCCGCGGTGAGCCGCCAGCTCGTCGTCGAGGCAGGCTTCCTCCAGTACCGTGGCCGCGCCTTCGTCCAGGAAGCCGGAGCCGGCGATGGCCCTGGCGACGACCTCGCCGCGCTCCCCGAGGCCGACGAAGGCGCGGATCGAAGAGGAGAAATCGTCCCGCGCCGGGCCGCCCGTCGCGGCCGCGCCGTCGAGCTGCTCGAGCAGCGCCGACACGGCGCCGTCGGGGCCCTGCTCGAAGTCGTAGTAGAGCCGGTAGAAGCCGCTCAGGCCGCCGAGTATGCCCGACAGCGCCAGCACGATCTCGTCGAACGCGTAGGGCGGCGGCTCCCGGCGCTTGAGCACGGAGACGAGGGCCGGTACCGACGAGACCCGGCCGAACGCCTCGATGGCGGAGGCCGCGCTGACCATCAGGCGCGGGTTGTCGGTCTCGCAGGCGAGCGCCTCGATGGCCGGCAGGCTCTCCTCGTCGCGGAGCGCCGCGAGGGCCGTGACCGCGGCGCCGCGCAGCATGTAGTCGTCGGTCCCGAGCGCCGAGCGCAGGGCGGGCAGGGCCTCGACGCAGCGGCGCCTGCCGAGGACGCGGGCGGCGATATAGGCGGTCGTGTACGGGTGGCGCTCCACCTCGCGTATCATCGCCCGGAGCGCCTTGGGCGACAGCCTGGCCAGGTTCTCCATGGCCAGGAGCGCCTCGACGCGCACGTCGAGCCTCGGGCTGGAAAGGTAGGCCAGCAGCTCGCGCTCGGCCACCGAGGTGCCGTACGCGCCGATCTCCCGGATGATGCGGATCTCGTCGGCCGGCGAGCCGGTTCGCTCTAGCCGCTCGAGGAGGCCGATCGCCTTGAGGTCGCGCATCGAGAACAGCACGCCGAGCGACTCGCGCACCGACGCCGAGTCCGGGGCGCTTAAGGAACGGGCGCCGATCGCCGACAGCCCGGTGACGGCGAGCAGGATCGCGAACAGGAAGCGGTACGACGAGACCGTGTCGAGTCCCGCGGCGCTCGCCGCGTCGAGGAAGACGCCGCCCACGGTCGACCCGAGCGCGCCGCCCACGCCGAAGATCACGTAGTAGACGACGCCGAGGTCGAGCATGTGGCTCGGCTTGACGATGGAGAAGAAGTAGGTCTGGCCGGCGTTCTCCTGTCCCGCCACGCCGGCGCCGACTATGAAGTTGATCAGGGCCAGGTAGGCCGCGGCGCGCAGGGCGTCGGGCGTCGCGGGGCTCCAGGCTACCGGCGCCATCGCCAGGGCCATCGCGACGGCGAAGAGCACGTACAGCGGCTTCGCGCCGAGCCGGTCCATGAGCTTGCGCGACAGGTAGCCAACCGCGACGCTGCCGAGGTTGAAGGCGACCGAGTAGGCCATGACGAGGGCCGGGCTCTGGCCGTAGAGCACGCTGGCGTGGGTGACGACGAAGGTGCGGGCGGTGCCTCCGGCGAACGATAGCGGCGCGAATACCGCCACGAAGCGCCTGAGCCGCTGGTCCGCCCAGGCCTCGCGCACGGTGGCCGCGAACGACGATCCCGGTTCCGGCCTGTAGGCCTCCGGCTCCGGCAGCGACAGGAGCAGCGACGAGGCGACGGAGCCGGAGGCCACGCCGAGCGCCAGGATGCCGGCGTACAGCGGGCTGCCCGACCAGAGCGCGAGCGCCAGCATGGTCAGCGCGCTCGTGGCTATGGCCGACAGGCCGTTCGTGATCTGGACGCTCGACAGGAAGGCTCCCCGGTCCCTATCGCCGGCCATCAGGCCGAGCACCGGGTTGTTGCCGATCAGGCCGACGCCCCTGAAGATATTGAAGACCAGGCTGCCCGCCAGCAGCAGGGCGAGGCCCAACGACGGATAGCCGGCCATCGCCACGAACGGCGCGGCTACGGCCGGCGCCATGCCCCAGTATCGCAGCATCCACGACCAGCCGAACACCCTGATGATCGGCCTGCCGCGTATCGCTCGCCTGCCGAGCGGCATGAAGAAGTACGTGATGAAGTTGAGCGAGCCGAGCAGGCCTATATAGGTGCCGGACGCGCCGAGGTCCAGGGCGAACAGCGTCGGTATGCTGCCCGAGAGCAGCATGAACGAGAACGAGTTGAGCACGTTGAAGGCCAGGAAGCGCGAGCGGTAGCGCTCGATCCTGGTCCTTCTCCTGCGTCGCGACGAAGGGGCCGCGGGCTTGTTTCCCATGGATAGAGTATAGAGCGTCGCGAGCGTATAGGCTATCGCCCCGCCGCCTCGGGGCCCGTCCGCACCACGGCCTTCCGCTTCCAGCGGCCGCCCAGGTAGTACCAGGTCGAGAACGCCGCGCCCATCAGCCAGCCGGCCGGCACGCTCCACCAGATGCCGTCCGAGCCCATGCCGAGCGGGCCGGAGAATAGCACCGCGCAGGGGATACGCACTACCCAGAGCGCGAGCACCGTGTTGATCATCGGTATGAACGCGTCGCCGGCGCCGCGCATCACGCCGTTGTTGATGAACATCGTCGAGAACAGCAGGTAGGTCGCGCCGACTATGGCCAGGTAGCGGGCGCCTATGGCCATCACCTCGGCGTCTCGGGTGAACATGCCCATCAGGCCGCGCCCGAACAGGATGACCGCGACGCCCACGGCCACGGAGATCGCGGCGCCGACCAGGATGGCCGACAGGTGGCCGCGCTTGACCCGGTCGGTCTTGCCGGCGCCCATGTTCTGGCCGGTGAAGGTGGATACGGCCTGGCTCAGGTTCATCGCCGGCATCGACGCGAAGGTGTCCAGCCTGGAGGCCGCGGCGAAGGCGGCTATCGTCGCGGTGCCCTGGCCGTTGACCAGCCTGGTCAGCGCCATCATGCCGAGCGCCACCATCGTCTGCTGGATGCCGGTAGGCAGGCCGATGCGCATGCTGTGCTTGAATACGTCGCGGTCGAAGCGCAGGCCTCGCAGGTTCAGGCTGACCAGGGGATTCCTCTTGGCCACGTAGGCGAGGCCGCCTAGGAACGACGCGCCCTGCGAGATGATCGTCGCCCAGGCCACGCCGGCGACGCCCCAGCCGAAGGCCACCACGAACAGCAGGTCGAGCGCTATGTTGAGCAGGCTGGCGCCGACGAGCAGGTACAGCGGCGTCTTGGAGTCGCCGAGGCCTCGCAGGACCGCGGAGATGCCGTTGTAGCCGAAGGTGGCGAGCATGCCGCCGAAGATGATCCGGAGGTATGCCGCGGCCTCGTCGAATACGTCGGCCGGCACCTTGAGGACGGTCAGGATGGCGTTCGTCGATAGCACGCCTATGATAGACATGGCCAGGCCCGACCAGAACATGATGATGTAGCCGGTGTCGACGGCGGCGCGGACCTTGGCGCGGTCCTTCGCGCCGAAGTACTGGGACACGAGGACCATCGTCCCCATCGTCAGCCCCATCACCAGCGATATCATCAGGAAGATCACCGGGAACGAGGTTCCGACCGCGGCGAGCGCGGTCGTACCGACGAAGTTGCCGACCACGATGCTGTCGACCATGTTATAGAACTGCTGGAAAACGTTGCCGATAAGCATCGGTAGGGCGAACGCGATGATGGTCCGCGTCTCGCCGCCCTGGGTCAGGTCTTTCATGTAGCCTCGCCGGTATAGGTGTAGCGTATAATAGTAACGACGGCGCCCGCCGCGGGCAAGCCGACGGGCCTTGATCGCCTCGCCCGCGAGCGCTAGGGTAGTCGTCATGAACATACCGTTCCTGAAGCTGCGCGTGGCCGACTGCGCGTGGATCGTGTTCGACAGGTCGACGACGACGGCCGCGCCGCCGTCGTCCGACGGCGAACGGCCATGGCCGGCGGTCGCCCGGGCCGTCTGCGATCGCCATCGCGGCGCGGCCGCCGTCGGCGTGGCCGTGATCGAGGTCGACGGCGGCCGGCTCGGCGTACGGACCTGGGACTCGGGCGGCGAGGAGCGCTCCCCGACGCCGGCGGCGCTGCTCTGCGCGTCGCGGCTGCTGTTCGACGCCGGCCGCGCCGACGCCGAGACCATAGGGCTGCTGACCCGCGACGGGGCCGCGGAGATACTCGTGCTCGACTCGAGGAGCTTCGGCCTGTCGGTCGGCCTGCCCGCCACCGACGACGGCTCGCCGCTGGACAGGCGCTACGGCTCGGGCGGGCTGGGCCTGGCGGCCGCCCCGGGCGCCGGCGTGGCCATGTCGCTGCGGGTCGGCGGGGAGAGGGCGGACGTGGCGCTGTACGACGGCCCCCGGAGCGCGCGCGGCGACGCGCGGCGCGGCGGGGCTCGGCGCGCCCGCGGCGAGCCCGCCCGCGTCGACGCGATCGCCGTCGCCAGGCACGAGCTGCGGATCCGCCGCGGCTCGGCCGACCCTATCCTGGCCGCGGCCGCCTCGACGGCGGCCGCAGTGGTAGCCGACTACGCCGACCGGGAGACCGTCGTCGTAGTCGGCGGCGACCGTCTCGTCGTCCAGTGGCCCGAGGGCGGGCCCGTCTTCGTGGCGGCGGCGCCTGAATATTGCCTATCGGGGGAATTCTGGCTGCCCGAGGAGGCGTAGCCGGCTCAGGCGAAGTACGAGACGCGGTAGTCCCGCACGTAGGCGAAGCCCATGGCCAGGTAGAGCGAGCGGGCTACGGCGTTCGCCTTCTTCACGAACAGCGAGGCCGCGCGGCCTTCCGACAGGATGGAGGCTACTAGCGCCTCCATGACGAGCCTGCCCAGCCCGAGCCCGCGCTGCGCCGGCTCCACGAAGACCCCGCCTATCTGGTCGGTCGCGATGCCCCGGGCGTTGGTCTGGGCTCGCGCTACCGGCCTGCCCCCGACGGTCGCGATATAGACGATCTGGCTCGACAGGCTCCGGGCCTGGGCGGCGCGGCAGGCCCCGGGATCGAAGGCGTGCAGCTCGGTCATCACCTCGGCCTTCTCGTAGGCGGCGGCTATCGGGTAGAGGGCGTCCAGGTCCTCCGGGCCGGCGCGCCTGACCTCGGCCAGGCCGGACGAGAAGCGCGCGTCGGGAGGCCGGCGGCCGGCGGCTAGCCGGGCGTCGGGCGGCAGCCGCATCGCGTCGTACTCGACCTCGAGCGCCGGCCTCCAGCCCAGGGCCGCCTCGAGGGCCGCCACGTGGTCGGACGCCCCGACGCAGGCCGACGGGCGGTAGGCCCGTACCGCTCGCGAGCGGCCGAGCCCGCGGAGCGCCTCCGCCGCGTCGCTCCCGCCTGCTTCGAAGCGCCCTCCGAGCACCGGGAAGGCCGATCCTCCTGCCGGCAGCAGCACCGCCATCGACGGCCGTCCGCCCCGGCTAGGCTCGGGCAGTATGAAGAGGCCGCCCCGCTCGGTGCGGACGCGCGTCAGGTCGCCGGAGGCGGAGAAGGCCTTGTGCGAGAATCCCGTGGCGTAGCCCTCGCGCGGCTCGAGGAAGTCGCGGAGGGCGGGCGCGTCGCCGTCGGCGGCCCTCCGCCAGCCTTCGGGGCTCAGGAGCCGGCCTCTATCGGCAGTCGCCCGATAGCCTCGACGTCGCCGGCCAGCACCGCGAAGGCCGCCTTGAACGACTCGCGAGCGTAGGAGTAGACCGCGACGATCGTGGCGTCGTCCTTGAATTCCATCGCGTACGCCGGGTTGAGCGACGAGACGACGTAGAGCCGCTTGCCGGCCTTTCGGGCCGCCCGCGCGAACGCCGCGCCCTCGGGGTTTGCCACGCAGACGACGACCGCGTCGGCCGCGGGGAGCCGCGCCTTGAACGACGCCAGCTCCGCGGCCAGCTCGTCGGCGCTCGGCTGGTACGAGAACCTGTAGATCGTCGCCCGGGGCACTCTGGCCGCCGCCTCGGCCGCGAAATCGCCGAAGGGGCCGGCGACCAGCACCCGGCCCGTCTCCGGCAGGGGCAGCTCGGCGCGGCCGAGGACCGTCGCGCTGCGCACCGCCTGCTCGGCGAAGAACTCTCGCGACTCGTCGCTGCGCATCGCGGCTTCCGGGTCGGCGTCGGGCCTGACCCCGTCGCGGCCGAGCGGCAGTAGCCAGCGCAGCTTGGCGCGGAGCACGCGCCTAGCCGACTCGTCGACCCTCGACCTGAACGACGGGTCGCTCCGGTACAGCCTGGCCAGGCGCGCCCAGGCCGCGTCGTCGAGCGAGAGCGTCCGGCTGAACATGAGTATGTCGTTGCCGGCGCGGATCGCCAGCTCGCAGGTCTCCGATAGGCCGCCGGAGCTGGCCGCCCCGCTCATCATCAGGTCGTCGGTGATCACCAGGCCGTCGTAGCCCATCCTGTCGCGCAGCAGCTCCTGGATGAAGTGGCGGGACAGCGAGGCCGGCTCGTTCGATCCGGAGATCCTCGGGAAGGCCAGGTGCCCGCTCATCACGCCGGGCACGCCCTCGGCCGCCAGCATGCGGTACGGCACCAGCTCGCGGTTCCAGAGCGTCTCCTCGTCGATGTCGATGACCGGCAGGATGCCGTGGGAGTCGAGCTCGGTGTCGCCGTGGCCGGGATAGTGCTTGGCGGTCGCCAGCACCCCGGCGTCGGCCATGCCCCGCGCCCAGGCGGCGGCCAGGATGCCGGTCTCGGTAGGGTCGGACGAGAAGGCGCGCGGGCCGATGATGGTCGATTCGGGGCGCGTGGCCAGGTCGACCGTCGGCGCGAAATTCATCGTGACGCCGAGCGCCGACAGCTCGACGCCTATGTAGTAGGCGCTGCGGTAGGCGTCGCTCGGCCAGCCCGAGGCGCCTATCGCCATGTTGCCCGGCGTCACGCTGGTCGAGCCGCGCACGTGCCTGATCCAGCCGCCCTCCTGGTCGGTGGCGACGAACGGCGGCACGTCGAGCGGGCCGTTCTCGGCGGCCTTCTGGATGTCCTCGATGGCGTCGGCGAGCTTGCCCGTGTCGTCGGCGTTCCAGCCGAAGATCTTGACGCCGCCGAGCCCTCGCCGGCGTATCCACGAGTACAGGAGCGGCGTCGGCTCCTCGCCGCCGTAGGACAGCATGAACAGCTGGCCGAGGCGCTCGTCCGGTCCCATCCGGGCCAGGAGCGCGTCCAGGGCCGCCTCCTCGTCGACGCCGGCGAGCGACCAGAACGACGACGCGTCGACCGGGACGGCCGGCTCCTCGGCCAGCAGCGCCTCGGCCGATACGGCGGCGCGCGCCGCCTCGGCGTCGACCCGCTCGTTGCGGGTCAGCGAGTACGAGAAGGGGATGGCCGCGCCGACCGCCGCGACGACGGCCAGGGCCGCGATGCCGAGGCGCCAGGCTCTAGCGTAACGGGTCGGTTCGGTGGCCATGCCGCTTCGGCCTACAGGTAGGCCTTGCCCTCCAGCTCGTCGATGTACTGGGCCGCGCAGTGGGCGGCTATAGCGCCGTCTGAGACGGCGGTGACGACCTGCCTGAACGGCGTCGCGCGGACGTCGCCGGCCGCGAAGAGGCCGGGCACGCTCGTCTCCATCCGGTCGTTCGTCACTATGGAGCCGCTATCGTCCTTGGCCACCTCGGGGGGCAGCGCGTCGACCTGCGGGATCGAGCCGACGAACACGAACACCGCCGAGGTCGGAACCTCCTCGACCTCGCCGGAACGCAGGTTCCTGAGCACGGCCGCCTCGACCGCCTTGGTCCCCTTGATCTCGTCGAGCACGGTCTCGAACCGGACCTCGATCTTCGGGTTCGACAGGACCCGGGCCGCTACGGCTTTCTGGGCGCGGAAGCGGTCCTTGCGGTGGACCATCACGACCTTGTCCGCCAGCTTCGACAGGAACATCGCCTCGTCGCAGGCGGAGTCGCCGCCGCCGACCACGATCATGCGCTTGCCCCGGAAGAAGGGGCCGTCGCAGGTGGCGCAGTACGACACGCCCCGGCCGGCGAATTCCTCCTCGCCCTTGGCGCCGAGGTGGCGGTGCTTGGCGCCGGTCGCGATCACGACGGCCTTGGCCGCGATCGGGCCGTCGCCGGTCTCGACGACGAAGCGCTCGCCGTCCTTGCGCACCGAGGCGACGCTGGACGACATGACGGCCGCGCCGAAATCGACGGCCTGCGTCCGCATCGTCTCCGACCAGGTATAGCCGTCCACCGGCTCGGGTATGCCGGGGTAGTTCTCCAGCTTGTCTATGAGCAAGGCCTGCCCGCCGTGGGCCATCTCCTCGATGACGAGGGTCTTCAGGTTGGCCCGGGCGCCGTATTGCGCCGCTCCCAGCCCGGCGGCCCCGGCTCCAACTATGACAAGGTCGTACGATTCCATCGGCGTTACCTCCGCTCGCGTAGCACGTGATTTTGCGATGCTCTATAATACCGATACCATGGGTATTTGTCACTCTCGAGGATATGGATCGACGACGGGCCGGATCGCCTATGCCCTTCGCGGCTTCGGCGTCGCCGCGGCTCTCGCCCTGGCCGCCGCGGGCGCGCCTCCGATAGCCGCCGCCCCCGTCCTGCCGGCGCCGCGCGCCGAGGTCCTGGCGCTGGCCGCCGGACCCGAGGCGCCGACGGCCGCCGAGCTGCTCGCCGCTGCCATCCTGTTCTCGGGCGCCGACGCCGCGCGCGCCGCGGCCGCCGAGGCCGTCGGGCTCGAGGCGATCGCGGAGGCCGAGGCCCTGGCCGCCTCGGCCTCCGGCGAGTACGGGCTCGGCGCGGCGCTGCTAGAGGCGATGCACGCGCGGCTGTCGGACTATCGGCTGACCGAGTCGCGCCTGGACCGCGCGCTCATAGAAGGGCGGTATAACTGCGTCGGCTCGTCGACGCTGTACGCGATACTCGCGAGCGCCGCGGGCCTGCGCGTCCGGGGCGTGCTGCTCGACGACCACGCCTACTGCTACCTCGAGACGGCCGGAGGCCGCGTCGACGTGGAGACCACCGCGGCCGGCGGCTACGACGCCCGCAAGGGCGATCCGCCGGCCGGCGCCGCCGACGTGTCGGCCAGGGGAGTCGTCGCCCTGGCCCTGCGCAACCGCGCGACGATGTACGAGCGCTCGGGGCTGTGGGACGCGGCGCTGGCGCTCGCGGTAGACGCGTACGCCTACGCGCCCGATCCGTCGTCGTTCTCTACGCTCGTCGGCAGGGTCAATAACGCGGCGGCCTACCGCATGAGGAAGGGCGCCTACGGCGAGGCCCTGGACCTGGCGGAGGCCGCCCGGGCCGCGTACGGCCCGGACCGGCGGCTGGACGATATCCGCCGCGCCGCCGCGCTGGCCGCGGCGACCGAGGCGCTGCGCGTCGCCGACGCCGACGAGGCGCTCGCCATAGCGGACAGGGCGGCCGCGGACGGCGTCGCCGACGAGGCCTGGCTCGAGCGCGCGTACGCCTTCGCCTACGCGGGGCTCGCCGAGCGCCTGCGGGCCGCCGGGGACCACCTCGGGGCCTGGGCCCTGGCCTCCGAGGCGGCCGAGCGTTTCCCCGCCAACGAGGCCGTCGCCGCGCTGGAGCGGACCGCCAGGACCAACTGGGCGAGGTCGGAGCATAACCGCTTCGCGGCGCTATATAACGCGGGAGCCTACGGCGAGGCCCTGGAGGCCGTGAGGGCGGCCCTCGCCCTGGCCCCGGGGGAGGCGACGCTGCTGGCCGACGAGAAGGCGGCCGTCCAGGCTATCGGTCCTGGGCCGCGTCCCTGACGGGGAACCTAACCGTCGTGACGGCGCCCGAGCGGCCCGGGGCGGCCTCGCCGTCAGCCGTCGGACGGCTTCGCTCCAGGCGGCCGCCGAGCTGGGCGGCCAGCGCCTCGACCAGGTCCATGCCGATGCCCTTGCTCTTGCCGGCAGGCGCGGAGGCGCCTCGGCCCTGCTGCCCGGCCCTGAAGCCGGCGCCGTCGTCGGACACCGTGAACGCGTACTCGTCGCCGTCCCGGGCCATGGCTATGCTAACCCGGCCGCCCGACCCGTCGGCGAAGCCGTGCTTGAACGAGTTCGATACGAGCTCGGTCGCTATGATCGACAGGGGCATCGCGGTATCTATGGAGAGCACGACGTCGGTCGGCTCGACCAGCAGCCGGATGCCGCGGTTGCCGGCGTCGTGCACCCCGGCCAGGTACTCGGCTAGCCTCTCGAAATAGGCGCTGGCCTCGACCCCGTCGAGCGTCGAGCCGCGGTAGATCTGCTCGTGGACCAGCGACATCGACTGCACCTGCGTCTGGCACTCGACGAAGACGGCCTTGGCCCTCTCGTCCTCGACGCAGTCGCTCTCGAGCGACAGGAGGCTCGATACTACCTGCAGGTTGTTCTTGACCCGGTGGTGTATCTCCTTGAGCAGGAGGTTCCTGGCGTCGAGCTCCTTGCTCATCCTGCGCTCGTGCTCGCGGCGCTCGCTGACGTCGTGGATCAGGCCTATCGTCCCGGTGCCCCTGCCCTGGAATTCCGGGAGCCGCACGCCGAGGCTCGTAACCTCGCCCCACGAGTCGACGGACGTGTCCGCCCATTCGCCCGAGCCGCGATGCCGTAGCCGGACCTCGAGGTTGCGGGTCATCCGCTCGCCTCCGCGGCGCTCGTCGAACAGCTTCGGGGCGTCGTCGGGGCCCGTCGCTACGCCCTCGTAGCGCCCGAGCACCAGGCTGCGGCAGACGTTCGGCAGGTCGTCCGGGTGGACCAGCTCGGCGAAATGCTTGCCTATCAGCTCCGAAGGCTTCCATCCGAGCTGCGAGACGGCGTCGTTCAGGTAGGCGAAGCAGCCGTCGCCGTCGAGCACGTAGACGATGTCCGGTACCGCGCGCAGCAGGTTCATGTAGCTGCTCTCGGCCCTGATGATGTTGCTGTTCTGGCGGTCGAGGCTCTCGCGTATGGCCGCCGCCTTGCGCACGAGCATCGGGATGAAGCCGACCCACAGGCCGGCCGGGTCTCGCCGTATGAAGGAGCTGGACTCGTCGACGAGGTCGGCGGCCAGCTTGGCCGGGTCGGCGCTCAGGTCGGTGACGAGCACTGCGGGGATGGGCCAGAGCGAGAGCCAGTCGGCGAAGGCTCCCGCGGCGAATTCGGTATCGGTCACGATCACGTCGGAGTCGCCCATGCTCTGCTCGACGGCGCGCAGGTCGTCGGCGTGACCGCAGAGGCAGTCCGCGGCCGCCAACGCGGCTTCTACGAGCGACGCTTCGTCGGGTGAGGTAATCGCTAAAAGGACCTTGATCCTTCTATGCATAGGCCGAGAACTCCTTCAATAGGCACAATTTTAACTATATTTGACATTTGTCAGTTTTAAAAAACTAGTTCGACTATTGGAATCTGTCAAGCCCGCGCCGCCTAAGCGGCGCGGCGGTCCGCGGAAGGCTGGCGCCTTCCGCGGATCGCCTGGTCAGAATAGACCGATACGGGCGCCGAAGGCGATGTTCGGGCGGATGAATTCCTCCAGCCGCGTCGAAGCCTCCGACGGTATGAACACCAGCCCGCCCTCGAAATAGAGCCCGACCGACTTGAGGACGCGGCTGTCGAAGGCGAATTTAGCGAATTCCCACTGCCCGACCACGCCGGACAGCACCATGTAGCGATCGTCCGGCGGCGAGAATATCTGGCCGATCGCGTCGCGCATGCTGAAGTAGGTGAAGCTCGCGCCGAGCGTGAACGACATCGAGAAGAAGTCCCAGTCGGGGCCGAACCAGTACGAGAACGGCAGGTAGGCCACGTTGGCCAGCAGCCTGGCGCCGAGCACGTAGCCGCCGAAGCGCGACAGCTCCGACGCGGGCGTATCGTCCGTCGCGAAGCCGAGCAGGTTGGTCCACGACGGCTGGGCGTCGAAGCCCCGGCCGAGCTCCACCTGGAGGCGCACGTTGTCCTCGAAGAACGACAGCCCGAGGCCCGCCTCGAAGCGGGTCGCGCCGAGCAGGTGCAGGTCGGCGTAGGAGCCCTGGATGAAGCCGGGGATCTCGTACTTCGACTTGTCGCCCGATCTCAGGAGCACCGATACCTCCGATAGGCCGTTCGCGTCGGAGGCGACGCCCTCGACCGATACGACCCCGTTGTAGCGGCCGTTCTCGGCCGGCTTCAGGATCTCGATGGCCGGCGGCCTCGTGTCGAGCACGACCATGCGCTTGCGGACGGCGCTGTCGCCGCCCGAGAAGGTGGCCCTGACCGTCAGCCTGAGGACGCCGTCCGGGTACTCCTGGGTCTCGAGCCTGTACTTGAAGGCGGCGGCGCCCGAGGCGTCCTGCCAGGTCTTGCCGTTGTCGCGGCTGATCTCGACCCGTACCGGCTTGCGGCCGGCCGCGAGCTTCTTGTACGCGGCCTGCGCTTCCTTGTCCGCCGATTCGGGCGCCGGGGTGTCCCAGCCGGCCGAGCCGACCAGGTACGGCCGGCCTATCACGAAGTCGCCCGTGGCTAGGGAGTCGATGTCGACCCAGGGGCCGTCCAGGCGGTACTCTATCTCCCGCGGCTCGGAGGCGAACGCCGTTCCGGACGGCGATACGGCCTCGACCCTGAAGGAGCGCCGGCCGTCGGCCACGGAGCCGGGCTCCACGGCCAGGCTGAACCAGCCTCCGGCGCCGAGCTCGACGGTCGCGAAGGGCTGGCCGTCGAGGGTGATAGCCGCGCGCTCGATGCGCTCGGCGGAGACGACCCGGCCGTCTATCGTGAAGCGACCGGCTACCGGCTCCCCGTGGGCCGGGAACGCGAGCTCGGCGTAGTCGGCCTTCCTCGACTCGAGCACGACGACGTTCCTCGAGTCGTAGGCCTCGTTGCCGGCCATGTCGACGGCCCGCGCCTGTATGTTGTACCAGCCCGGGGCCAGGGCGCCGAGGTCCACGTCCTCCCTGAATACGCCGCTGGCCGACGACTCCACTACCAGCTCGGGATCGTCCGAGCCGAGCCTGGTGACGATAAGGCTGAGGCCCTTGAGCGCGATGCCGTCCTCGACGCGGCCGCCCACGGTGATCGAGCCGATAGCCTCCTCGCCGTCGGCCGGCGTGTCTATCGACACGGTCGGCGCGCTGTTGTCCACCGATAGGAGGCCGGCGGCCAGGCCCGGCGTGCCGTAGCCGTCCGTCAGCCTCAGGTACACGGCGTGCACGCCGTCGGGCACTATCCTCGTGTCGAGCGAATAGCTCCACTCGGTCGTCCCGACGGCGGCGTCGTAGGTGGAGCCGTTGTCGAACGACAGGCGCACCGACTCGATGCCGTTGGCGTCGGAGGCGACGCCCGACAGCGTTATGACGCCGCGGTTCGTCACCTCGACGGCCGGCGCGTCGAGCCTGCCTACCGGCTCCTCGCGGCTCACCCTGAAGCCGAGCGATACCGTCTCGCCCGCGACCTCGTTCAGGTCGACGGCGTAGGCCTCGAAGCGGTGCTCGTTATCGGCCAGGTCGAGCAGCCTGAACGGCACCGCGAAGCCGTTCGACACTTCCAGCGGCGTCCAGTCGGAGCCGTCGAGGCGCCAGAAGACCTTCGAGACGCCGTCGTCGTCGAAGGCCATGCCGGAGACGGTGAAGTCCGAGCGCATGACCTCGTTCTCGGCCGGTATCTGGATCTGCACGGTCGGCTTGTCCGCCTCGATGTCGACGGCGAAGGCCGGCCCCTCGGGATCGAGCGGGCGGATCGTCGTGACGTTGCCCGACGCGTCGGTAGCGCGGAGCGCCATGGCCAGGCCTCCCTCCGGCAGGGAGCCCAGGTCGACGAGGCGGCTGAACGATAGCCCGCGCGTATCGGCCGGCCCGGCCTCGGCGCCGCGGGCCGCGCCGCGCGCCGCGCCTTCGAGCGCCTCCCACGCGACGCCGTCGGGGCTGTACTCTACGCCGACGATCGGCGAAGCGTCCTCGGCGTAGCCCGATAGCAGCACGGTGCCGTTGACGGTGTCCACGGCGCGCGGCGTCTCGAAGGATAGGGCCGGAGCGGCGGTATCGCGGGATACGGCGGTCAGCGCGTAGCTCGCTGCCCCCGACCCGTCGACCGCTCGCACGAGCAGTCCGACCGGTCCGTCGTCCGCCTCCGGCGACAGCTCGGCCGAGTACGCCGGGCCGTCTCCCGGCTCGATCGGCGTCCAGCTCAGGCCGCCGTCGGCCGACCAGGCCAGCTCGGCCAGGCCGTTCGCGTCGGAGGCCTCGCCGGCCAGCCGCCACGAGCCGGTCGTCGGCGCGCCGGAGGCAGGCTCGGCTATGGTCAGCGCCGGCGGGCCCGAGTCGACGACCAGGCGCAGCGGAGAGGAGCGGAAGCTCTCGCCGTCGACCGTCCTGACGACCAGCGTCACCGGCTCGGCCCCGACGCCGCCGTCGGCCAGGCCGGTCAGGCGCAGGGCCCGGCCGTCGAAGGTCGCCTCCGCGTACTCGACCGGCGGCTCTATGGCCAGCTCGGCGACAGGCCTGCCGTACCATAGCGAGCCTATCGCGGTACCCGGCGCGACGACGGCCGCGCCGTCGGCGACGCGCTCGTCGTACAGGTAGACGCCCTCCGCGGCCGTCGACTCGAGGCCGCGGTCCGGGGCGACGCGATAGAACGACGCGGTAGCCTCGGCCGCCTGGCCGAAGGCGTCCGTTACCCTGAGGCGTACCAGGTTACGCTCGTACGCCAGGCCGGCCGGCAGAGGCAGCCTGAGCTCGTACGAGCCGTCGGCGCCCGGCTTCGGGGCGGCCAGCGACGACCAAGCGCCGCCGTTCAAGGCCCACTCGGCCTTGGCCAGCCCGTTCGGGGCCTCGGCCGACGCGACGATGACCGTCTTGCCGTCCGAGACCAGGGCCGAGCCGGACCGGAACGCGGCCGGTTCGGGCGCCGGGCCGGCCGAGGCCGGCGTCATGACCGAGGTAAAGGATAGTCGAGGCGCGGCTCCGCGCTGGACGAAGGATACGGGAACAGGAGCGGACGAGACTCCGGTCGCGTCGGCGGCGCGCGCCATGGCCGACCGCTTGCCGAGCCTCGGCTCCCCGAGGTCGATAGCGTAGAGTGGCCCGGCTCCGCTAGCCTCGACGGCTACGCCGTCGACGGTCAGCGTCGCCCCGGCCAGAGCGTCGTCGTCGGACGCGTAGACGAAGGCGAGCGCCGGTCCGTCCGCGAGGACGTCGCCGTCGGCCGGCGCCAGGAAGCGCGCCTTCGGGGCGTCCGCCTCGGCGTCGTAGGCCACCGCGAGCGTCGACTGCGACCGGTTACCCGAGCCGTCGACCGCGATGACCCGTATCGTCACGGAGCCCGCCTTGGGCGGGAACGAGAATCGCCGGGCCGCGTCTCCCGAGCCGGGCGCGAGCTCGAAGCCGCCCGACTCGTCGCCGGCGACGTACGACAGCGCGGCGACCCCTGCCGCGTCGGAGGCCCTGACGACCAGCGTGAAGGCGCCCGGCGAGGAGGCCTTGCCGTCGGCCGCGGCCGGCGCCAGTATCTCGATCGCCGGCGGGGTCGAGTCGTACTCGAGGGCCGCCCTGGCGTAGGCTAGCTCGCCGGAGGCCTCGGTGACGGCGACCCATACGTCGCTCCGGCCGTCGGGACGAGGCGCCAGCTTGACGGCCGCCGTCCATTGGTCCGGCGCGGCGCCCTTCTTGAGGGCGAGCGGCTGCGTCAGCTCCCCGGGACCGTAGCCCCAGAAGGCCACGGGCTTCTTCGGATCGGGCGTGACGCCCGAAAGGCTTATCGACAGCGACGCCGCGCCCGAGGCGCGGATCGGGGAGGCCGCGTAGTCGGGGAAGGCCGCCTCGTCCGGCTCACGGACCACGGGAGCGGTGAACGACAAGGCTCCGGTCGCGTCGGATCCGGCGAATACCGCGACCGGGCCGGACAGGTCGGCCGGCAGGGCGGCCGCGTTCGTCTTGACGGCCTCGAGCGGCGCCGGCGCGGCGGCCGGGGCTTCGGCCGGCTCGAGTCCGTCGGCCGGGTCCAGCTCGGTCGAGTTGCCGGCGCGGTCGGTCAGCCTGAGCCGTAGGCCCGCCGCGGGATCGGCCGTGAAGGTTATCAGCGCGGCCGGTTCGAGGGGCTCGTAGCCGCCGCCGGAGTCCAGCTCCACGCGCTCGAGCGACTGGAGCCCCTCGCCGGCCTCGAACGCGAACAGGGTCGGTCCGGCGGGCCGGTCGCCCGGCCTGGGCAGGAGCCTGACCGGCGCAGGCGCCGTCGAATCGGCCATGAAGGCGGTGGATACCGTAGCGGCGTTGCCCGACGGGTCGATAGCGCGCAGGTCGAGGCGTACCGGGCCGGAACGGCCCGCTAGGTCGATCTCGCCGGAATACGATCCCCCCTTCGCGCCGTCGGCCGCGAGCGGAGTCCATTCGCCGCCGTCGATCGCGTACTCGAGCGAGGCGACCCCGTCGCCGTCGCTCGCCTCGGCGCGCACGGTAACGCGGCCGCGCAGCCACGAGCCGAAGGCCGGCTCGACGACGGCTACGGCCGGCGGAGCGTCGTCGGTCTCGAACGTGAACGGGCCTTCGGAGAAGACGTGGCCCCGCTCGGTCTCGACGATCACCGCGGTGGGAGCCGTCCGGCCGTCCGCGACGCGCTCGACGCGCACGAACGTGCCGTCGATCGACGCGCGGAGGAGGCCGGTCTCGGGCTCGAGCCTGACCGAGCGCGGGGCCTCGCCGTCGAACGGCGTGACGAAGGCCCCGACGAGGGGCGCGCCGTCGCGCAGGGTCACCGTCGGAACGTCGGCGGAGGCCCGGAGCGGCGAGCCGGACGGCGCCGCGGACGGCGCGGCCTCGAGCCCGAAGTCCAGGAGCGGACCTACCCGCGCCCTCGAGTAGTCTGTCGCCAGGACCGGGGCCCTAGCGGCGCCGCGCTTGCCGAACGAGTCGACGGCCTCGACGCGCAGGTCGAGCACGCCGTAGGGCAGCGACGGGGACAGGGGCAACGAGAAGCTCGCGCCGTCAGCCGTCTTGGAGAACGGCAGCTTCATCGGCGCGCCGCCGTTTATCGCGTATGACAGCTCGACGAGCGGGTTCGCCGCCCGTACCGAGCCTTGTAGCGAGGCCTTGCCGTCTATCGTCGATACCGCGACGCCCGGCGCGAAGTCGATCGAGCCTGTCGCGTCGCTCGCGCGCTCGATAGCCACCGAGGGCGCCGCGCCTGAGTATACGAAGGGCAGCCTGAGCCAGGGGCCGGCCAGCCCGTTGGAGTCGACGGCCCGCAGCGACAGCTCGCGCCGGCCGCTCGGCACCGCGCCGAGCTCGAGCGAGAACGCCCCGGCGCTCGGTATGAGCGTCTCCGGGCCGCCGTCGAGGCTCCAGGCCACCGACGCGACGCCGTCGTCGTCCCTGGCCATGCCTACGACGCGCACGGTTCCCTCTAACGTCGATTCAGGCGCCGGATAGGCCAGGGCGACGGTCGGAAGGTCGGCCGCCGGGTCCACGCGGCGGGTCACGCCGACGACGGCCTGGTTCCCGGCGACGTCGGTCGCCGTCAGCTTGACGGTCATCGGGCCGGACTTGGCTGGCGCGGTGAACGGAATCGAGAAATACGGGTTGCCGGGCACGAGCTCCGCCTCGCCGGTTTCCTTACCGTAGGCCCATGACAGGCTCCGGAGTCCCACCGTGTCGTAGACCCGGCCCCTCAGCTCGAAGCGGCCGTTGACCGCCTCGCCGTCGGCCGGCGACAGCGCGACCAGCTCCGGCGCGGTATTGTCGACGAAGTACAGGAAAACGGCGACGCCCTCGGATCCGACCGCGTCTACGCTCTTGAGCCACAGCACCGCGGGCCCGTCGTCGAGCTTCCTCGTGTCGACGGCGAGCGAGAAGGAAGCCGTCCTGGTCTTCTTGTCGTACGAATGGCGGAGCGGCTGCCAGGTCTCGCCCGAGTCGCCCGAGTAGGATATCGACGATAGGCCGTTGGCGTCGTAGACCGTACCGGTCACCGTCAGCCGCCCCGAGGCTATCGCGCCGAAGGCCGGCTTGGAGACCTCGTGGAGCGGCTTGGTACGGTCCAGGTGGAAGGAGACCGAGCTTTCGCCGCCGACCAGGCCGTTGGAGTCGACGCCGCGGGCCGAGATCGTGTGGAGGCCGTCGGCGACGCCCGCGGTAGGCAGGTAATACGACCAGTAGTCGGAGCCGACGGCGCGTACCCACTCGCCGTCGTCGAGCCGGAGCTCGACGTGGCCGACGGCGTCGTCGTCCACGCAGGTGCCGACGATGTTCAGGTCGGCGCCGACCCGGGAAAAGGGTAGCGGGTTGACTATACCGGCGATGGGCAGGTCCGAGGCCGGGTCGACGATAAGGTCGAACGGAATGGCGAACGTGACGTTGCCGGCCGCGTCTACGGCCCTGGCGAGCAGGTTGTACGAGCCTGGCTTCAGCCCCGATACGTCGTATTCGGTGGTCCAGTTCTCGAGCCCGTCGGCGCTCTGGTAGTCCGTCCCCGGCTTTCCGGCCGGCTCGCCGCCATCCTGCGCGATGGCCGGCGCGGAGAGCGTGCAGGCGAACAGCGCGACGAGTATGCGATATGCCCTCTTACCCATGGCGGACTCCCTGGAACGAACGGATTAGCCTGCCTCTAATATCGGCAGTACCAACGATATGATATACGCTATATTTATGCGACAAAATTGTAGCACATAATTGGGCGTATCGCTTAAAATCCTGTGATTGAGAAAGGCGCCCGCATCCGCTATACTCTTTGCCGTCGCGATGCCGGGCCGCCCCTCTATCATGGCGAGGCATCGCCCGGCAAGGATGGAACATGTCCGACGATCTAGACTTCACCGTTCCGGATCTCGGGGCGCGCACGGTGCGCTCCCCGCTGGCCTTCTCGCTGTCTTCCGGAGATTCGATCGCTAACTACGTCGACGACGCCGACCGGATACGCTGGAATTCGAGCGCCCGGGCCTCCGGCGACGGCTGCGCCGACTCGAGCCTGCTCGAGAAGGCCGGGCCCAGGGAGCGGCTGTACTTCAATCCCGCCCACGTGCACGCCGGCATCGTGACCTGCGGCGGGCTCTGCCCTGGCCTCAACGACGTCATCCGCGCCCTGGTGCGCTGCCTCTGGAACCGCTACGGCGTCAGGCGCGTCTCCGGCGTACGCTTCGGCTACAAGGGCTTCCTGCCGGAGTACGGCCTGCCGGTCAAGGAACTGACGCCCGACGTCGTCGACGACATCCACAAGATAGGCGGCACGATACTCGGCTCGTCGCGCGGCGGCGGCGAGCGTACCGCCGAGATAGTCGACGCGATAGAGCGGATGAACCTGAACGTGCTGTTCGCCATAGGCGGCGACGGCACGCAGAAGGGCGCGATGGCGATAGCCGACGAGCTCGACCGGCGCAGGCTCAAGGTCGCCGTGGTCGGCATACCCAAGACCATCGACAACGACCTCCTGTTCGTCGACCGCAGCTTCGGCTTCGAGACGGCGGTCGAACGGGCCAGCGACGCGGTGACGGCCGCCCACGCCGAGGCCCACTCGTCGATCAACGGCGTCGGGCTCGTCAAGCTGATGGGCCGCGACTCGGGCTTCATCGCGGTGCATACGGCGCTCGCGACCCACGAGGCCAATTTCGTGCTGATACCCGAGGCGCCGTTCGACCTGGACGGCCCGAACGGCCTGCTCGCCCACCTGGAGCGCAGGCTCCAGGCCAGGAACCACGCCGTCATCGTCGTCGCGGAGGGAGCGGGCCAGGACGCGATCGTCAGCGATCCGTCGGCGACCGACGCGTCGGGCAACCGGCGCCTCGGAGACGTCGGCGCGTGGCTCAAGGACGCGATAACGGCCCATTTCAAGGCGCGCGGCGTCGAGCTGAACCTCAAGTACATCGACCCGAGCTACATGATACGGAGCGCGCCGGCCTGCCCGACCGACTCTGTCTACTGCGAGCGCCTGGGCAACAACGCCGTCCACGCCGCGATGGCCGGCAAGACCCGCGTCCTGATCGGCATGGTCAATAACGAATTCGTCCACCTGCCCACCGGCGTCGTCGTGACCCGGCGCAACAAGGTGGATCCCGAGGGCAGCCTGTACCGCGACGCCATCGACGCGACCGGCCAGCCCGTCTCGATGCGCAACGCGCGGGAGGCGTAACGTGGCCAAGGCCAGCGTGCTGATCATCGACGAGTCCGACCTGTTCAGGGATTACCTCAAGGCCAGGCTCGGCCGGGCCGGGCTCGTGGCGGAGGCCGCGATCAACGGCCTCGACGGCATCTCGAAGATGCGCGACGACCCTCCCGACCTCGTCGTCATGGACTACCACCTGACGCGCAAGACCTGCCAGGAGGTGCTCGAGGAGAAGGCCCGCAACCCGAACACCGCGGGCATCCCCGTCGTGCTCACCGCCCACAAGATCGACAAGAGCCGCCTCCTCGAGCTGGTCCGCTACAACATACGCAAGGTGTTCATGAAGCCGATCAAGATGGACGGCTTCTACCAGATAGTCTCCGAGATCACCGGCGCCCGCTTCGAGGTCGACAAGACGCCGTGCATCGTCGAGGCCCACGTCAACGATAACATCGTGTTCGTCGAGCTGGCCAAGGGCATCAACCTCGAGAAGGTCGACCTGCTGCGCTTCAAGATCCGGGAGCTGCTCGACCTGTACGCGATCCAGAAGCCGCGCGTGCTCGTGATGCTGTCGGACATGGAGCTGAGCTTCGTCGACGGGCCGAACCTCGAGGCCCTGCTCGAGACGGTCTCCGAGGCGTCGAGGGCGAAGCCGCGGCACATCAAGGTGCTGAGCCGCTCGGGCTTCGCCAAGGAATTCGTGGCTGGCCAGCCGCGCTTCGCCGACATCGAGGTGGTATCGAGCCTCGAGTACGCCCTCGACGGGCTCGTCGCCGAGGCGGCGAGGGCCGCCGACGCGCCAGGCGACAAGGCGGCCATCATCACCGACCGCATCCTGTCCGCCCAGGGCTCGGCCTCCGGCGGCGAGTCGGTGGAGATGCGCTTCGAGGCGGAACGCGGCTCGGCGCCGCGGCTGTCGATCGAGTCGGCCAGGCACCTCGGCGACGGCCTGTCGATAGCCGTGGTCGACGACGACTTCGTCATCCAGGAGCTGCTCAAGACCACCTTCGAGGCGATAGACGCGAAGGTGCATACCTTCCCGAACGGCAGGGAATTCCTGACCGCGGTGCGCTCGAGGGTGTTCGACCTCGTCTTCCTCGACCTGCGCATGCCCGAGGTCGACGGGTTCGGGGTGCTCGCCGAGCTGTCCGCCCAGGACCTCGAGATGCCGATCATCGTGCTGTCCGCCGTCACCCAGCGCGAGTCGGTGGTCAGGGCCTTCAAGGCCGGCGTCAAGAGCTACCTGGTCAAGCCGCTCAAGCCGGAGCAGATACTCAGGAAGACCCTGGAGATACTCAAGGCCAATTTCTAGCGAGCCGCCCTCGGCGGGGCAGGAGCGACCATGACAGCGCCCGACGACATATTCCGCGCCTCGTTCACCCAGGCCAGGCAGGCGATGATCGTGCTCGACGAGCGGGGCATCCCGGCCGTCTGGAACGCCGCGTTCGAGGAGCTGTTCACCGAGCTGGCCGGCTTCGTGCCCGAGCGGCTGGCGGTGCCGCTGTTCGACTGGCTCGAGGAGCGGGAATCCTTCGGCTTCTCCTATTACGTGACCGAGGTGCTGCACGGCCGGATGGGCAAGGCCGTCGTCGAGGCCGGCGCGCGGACCGCCACCGGCCGCCGCCTCTGGCTGCGTACCACGCTGTCGCCGCTCCGTATCGACGGCGACGCGCGCGGGCCCGGCCCCATCGACCCGGCTCTCGGCGAGCGCTGGATATGGTGCTCGTTCCAGGACGTCACCGAGCAGAAGCTCAAGGAGCGCGAGCTGGTCTCGGCCAAGGAGGAGGCCGAGAAGGCCACCCAGACCAAGAGCCAGTTCCTGGCCAACATGAGCCACGAGATACGCACGCCGATCCAGACCATCCTCGGCATGACCGAGCTGCTCGGCGAGACGGCGCTGGACCGGGAGCAGGCCGACTACGTGCGCACGGTACGGTTCTCGGCCGACGTGCTGCTCGGCCTGATCAACGACGTGCTCGACTTCTCCAAGATCGAGGCCGGTAAGCTCGATATCGAGGCCGCCGACTTCGACCTCCGCGCCACGCTCAGGCAGGCCGTCGACCTGATCATCCTGGAGGCGCACACGAAGGGCCTCGAGGTCATAGTCGATATCGACGAGGCGCTGCCCGAGGTCGTCCACGGCGACCCCGGCCGGCTCAGGCAGATCGTCGTCAACCTCTTCAAGAACGCGGTCAAGTTCACGCATTCGGGCGAGGTGGTGGTAGCCGCGAGGGGCGCCCCCCGCAAGGGCGGGCCCGCCTCGATGGCGCTGTCGGTGGCCGACAGCGGGACCGGCGTACCGGAAGCCGTCAAGGGCAGGCTGTTCACGCCGTTCACGCAGGAGAGCGCCGGCTCCAAGACCAGGGGCGGCACGGGGCTCGGGCTCGCCATATCGCGCCACCTGGTCGAGGCGATGGGCGGCAGGATCTGGCTCGAGCCGAACAAGCCGCGCGGGTCTCGCTTCTGCGTCGAGCTGCCGCTCGGCGAGCCGACCGATTGGCCGCCGCGCCCGCCCAAGCCGCCGCGGGGCAGGCTCAAGCCGGCGCGCGTGCTCGTCGTCGACGACCACCCGATGGCCCTCGCGCAGGCGATGCGGCTGGCCGTATCGTTCGGGCTCCGGGCCGACGGCGCGACGTCGGGTGACGAGGCGCTGGCGGCGATGCGGGACGCGGCGGCCGCCAAGAAGCCGTACGCGGTCTGCCTCGTCGACCAGAACATGCCGGGCATGGACGGCTGGCGGCTCGGCGCCGAGGTTACCGCGGATAGGCAGATAAACGGCTCGCGCCTCGTGCTGCTGGCGCCGGAGGGAGCCATAGGCCCGGACGCCAAGATGAAGCTGCTGCAATGGTTCAACGGCTACGCGGTCAAGCCTATCAATCCCGACGAGCTCTACGGCGTGCTCGAGCGCGCGCTGGCGGACGAGGTGGACCTTCCGTCGGCCGAAGAGGCCGAGCCGGCGGCCGAGGCCGCGCCCGCGGCCGACGCGGCCGCCTCGGATCGGGCGGCGGGCGCCAGCCTGAACCTGACCGTGCTGCTCGCCGAGGACCATCCGGTGAACCAGGAGCTGTTCGCGGCGCTGCTGCGCAAGCTCGGCTGCGAGGTGGGGCTGGCCTCGGACGGCGCCGAGGCGCTGGAGCTGGCCTCGCGCGGCGACTACGACATGGTGCTGATGGACATCTTCATGCCGAGGATGAACGGCTACGAGGCGGCCCGGGCCCTGCGGGAGCGCGGCTACGCCAAGCCGATCATCGCGGTGACCGCGAGCGCCCTCAAGGGCGAGCGCGACAAGTGCATCGAGGTCGGGATGAACGACGTGCTCGTCAAGCCGTTCAAGAAGTCCGACCTCGCGGCGACCCTGGGCTTCTGGGCCGAGAAGGCCAGCGAGGCCGAGGCGCCGGTCTACGCCGCGGCGCCGGAATCGGGCGTCGGCGGCCAGGAAAGCGCCGCGCTCGACTTCGACGGCCTCGTCGAGACCTTCCTCGGCCAGCGCGGCAAGGTGATCGAGCTGCTCTCCCGCTTCTCTACGAAGACCCGGTCGCAGCTCGCCGACCTCGAGGCGGCGGCCGCCGCCGGCGACGCCAAGACGATGCGCGAGATAGCCCATTCCATAAAGGGCGCCGCCTGGAGCCTGTCGGCCAGGTCGCTCGGCGACGCGGCGATGATCATCGAGAAGGCGGCCGCCGACGGGGACGCCCAGGCCGCCGGCGCGTCGCTCCGTGAGCTCGGCGAGCGCTTCGCCGAATTCGAGTCGATAGCCAAGTTCTACTCGGAGCGGTCGTGAACGGGAGAGCGGGGCAGGGCGACCTGTTCGGGCCGCCCGACCTGTCGTCCTACCGGGTCGTCTGCGGCATCGACGAGGCGGGGCGAGGCCCGCTGGCCGGGCCCGTGTCGGCGGCGGCGGTGATCCTGCCCGACGGATTCCCGCTGCGCCTGCTCGACGACTCGAAGGCCCTGTCGGCCAAGGCCCGCGACGAGGCGTACGCCGTGATAGTCGAACGGGCCCGCTGGGCCAACGAGTGGGCCTGGCCCGCGGAGATCGACGAGCTGAACATACTCGGGGCGACGATGCTGGCGATGCGGCGGGCCTTCGCCCGGCTCGGCGAGACGCCCGACCTGGTCGTCGTCGACGGCAACCGGGACCCCGGCCTGCCATGCGCGTGCAGGCCGATGGTCAAGGCCGACGCTATCGTGCCGGCCGTTATGGCGGCGTCTATAGTCGCGAAGGTCTCGAGGGACCGGCTGATGGAGCGCTACGATTGGCTGTACCCGGAATACGGCTACGCGCGCCACAAGGGCTACCCGACGGCCGCGCACCGGGCCGCGTGCCGCGCCCTGGGGCCGTCCCCGGTGCAGAGGATGAGCTTCGACTATTCGAGGGAATGATCGCGGGGCCCGGCCCCGCGGCGATTGGCTCTCGGGGCTACTCGTCCCGCTTCGGGACCTTCTTGACCGTCAGGCGCTTGCCGGCCGGCTTCTTCTCGGGCGTAGCGGCCGCGGGGGCGGGCTTGACCGCCTTCTTGACGCGCAGCACGCGTCCGGTGGTCCTGGCGCGGCGGTCGTCGTTCGGGCCTACCGCCGAGCGCCCGGTAGCCTTCTCGATGTCGCGGCGTACCGAGTCGCGGCGTACGGAGTCGCGGTCGCCCGCGGCGGCCTTGTCGCGCTTCTTGCCGGTGTCGATGTAGTGCCTGGGCTTCTCGTCGTCGGATAGGCGGCGCTCGGCGTCCCTGCCGTCGTCGCGCGGGGCCATGGCCTCGCGCCTGGTCCGGGGCGGCTTGGAGCGCTCGGAGGGGGCGGCATCGTTCATCGCCTCGAGCGACTTCGAGAAGGCCTTGAGGAATTCGTCGGCGTTGTCCTGGAACACGACGATCGATCGCCGGTCGAAGTCGCCGGTCTCGGTGGGCTTGCTCTCGACGATCGAGAGGAAGAGGTCGCCCATGCGGTTTTCCTTGACGTTAAAGAAGTACGTCCTGCCGTCACACGCCATGCGCGTTGAAAAGAGCTCTCCACGAAGGCCCATCGATCCCCTCCCTATGAATACACTCGCGGATCTTAACGCTTTATGCGGTTTTATGCAATAGAGTCCGCTTCGATCACCATCTCCGTATGGTATCCGAGGAGCAGGGACTCGAGCGACGCGTCCGCCCCGCGTACGTCGGCCATTACGCGGAAAACCGGTTCGGTGCCCGACCCGCGCATCCACAGGAAGCCGGCCGCATGGCCGTCGGCGCCCGACAGCAGCAGCTTGAGGCCGCCCGAGCCCGAGTCGCCGAAGCGTCCCGATAGCTCGCGCTCCGACTGGCCCGAGCTGGCGAGCGCCTTCCATGAAAGCGGCCCGAGCCGCGGCTCCAGCTCCTTGGCGATGGTCGGCCAGCGGCGGCGGAAGATCGCCTCGTAGGCGTTCTTCAGGGCCGCGTGATCGCGCGATCGCACGCGCAGCGCGGCCCGGTCCTCGAAGACGCTCGTCGTCGCGAAGCGCGGAAGGCTGGCGAGCACGTCGGCTAGGCCGAAGTCGTCCCGGTAGGCGTCGCCTTGGCCGGATCGATCGAGCCACAGCCTGAAGGGGCCGGGCGCGTCGCCGTCGTCGCGCAGGTACAGCAGCTTGAGCAGGGCCGTCATCGTGTTGAGCGGGTCGCGCACGCTGGCGGGGTGGGTGATGACGCCGCCGTTCGAGCCCTCGCCGAGTATCCTGACCTCGTAGCCGCTCTCGCGCAGGGCGCGGGCCAGGCCTACGACGTTCGCCTCGCCGGTCTCGGCCCGGAACACCCGCGCGCCGAGGGCGGAGGCCAGCGCCTCGACGCGGAGGCTGGTCGCGTCGTTGCAGGCGACCGCGAGCCTCGGCGTCTCCCCGACGGCGAAGGCGCGGGCGGCCGAGCGGGACAGCTCGGCGAGCGCGGCCAGCGCGAAGGTATCCTGGGCCTCGAGCGCCTTGGCCTCGCCCTCGGCCTCGTCCCAGTAGACGATGTTGCCGCGGTCGCCGTCGCAGTCCGGCACGTAGCCGAGCGAGAAGCGCGGGTCGGCCCGCCTGGCCTCGGCCAGCGCGAGCCGGCACGGCTCGAGCGACTCGCCCTCCGGTACGATGCGGTGAGCGAAGCGGCGCGGCTCGTCGTTCAGGCGCAGCGTCGCGACGCCGAGCGACGATAGGTAGTCGCCGTCTATCGACAGCGAGCGGGCCGAGCCGTTCATCTCGGCGACGACGCCGGCGCCGCCGGCCGCGATCGCGGCCTCGAGCGCGTCGAGCTCCCGCTCCTGCTCGGGCAGCTCCGGCGAGGCGCCGGCTACCTCGCGGGCGAACAGGGTGTAGTCGGAGACCGCGCGGCGCTTGGCCGCCGCGCAGCCGGAGTACAGCGCGGCCACCGCCCTCGGCTCGGCCGCCGCGGTCAGCGCCGCCATGGCGGCTATATCGTCCGCCGCGCAGGCCCCGTCCCTGAGCGTCGCTATCAGGGCCTTGGCGTCGGGGCCGGGCAGCACGCCGCCGTCGGACAGGCCGAACTTGACGCCGTTGTGGCCCGGCGGGTTGTGGCTCGCGGAGACGTAGCAGAACGCGTCGAGCCGCTCGGGATGGTCCTCCGGCAGGGCCCCGGCGCGCCTGGCCCACGCCATGATCTCCGGCGCGGCGCAGATGAACGCGTAGCGTACCGACAGGCCGCGGGCCAGGAAGACGCGGGCCATGGCGTCGGCGATGGCCGGTCCCGTCGGCCTCGTGTCGACGCCGAGCGCGACGACTGGAGGCTTCGCGCCGGTCCGCGAGCGTAGCAGGAAGCCGGCGAAGGTATCGGCCATCCTGGCCGCCGCGTAGGCCGCCGCCGGCGCGATAGCCTCGCCCAGGTCGTCGTCTGACGATCCGAACACGCCGCGCCAGCCGGAGGCCGACAGAATGAGCGTATCGAAGAAGGCTCGCGCCAGTTCGGGCGTCGGCCGTGTAGCGAGCGGGTCGACATACGGGTCGCCTATCGCGAATCCCGTCGCGGGATGCATCATCATCGTGGGTTCCATGCGCGTATTATAGTAAAAAACATCGCCGATGAAAGGCCCCGAAGCGCGAAGGCCGTTCTAGGCTCCGTCACGTCAAGGCGCTAAGGCACCAGGATCACGAAGAAGACAGAACATGATGATCACGATGGGGCCGGATGACCAGGATGAAAGCTTAGGTCTTGTCTACCCTGTTCACGATGTTTTCATCTTGTCGTCATGTTCATATTCGATAATCCGCCGCTAGGCTCAGTCGCTGAAGGGAGACAGGATAGACATGATAAGTCAAGGCTATCAGTAGCCGTAAGCGCTGCGACCGATAGACGGGCTTTATCTTGTCCATCATGTCCATATTCTTGATCTACGGCGCCCCGCCCCGAGAAGGTTGCTCGTACCCAGGCCTCGTGGTAGCGCGGAGGCGGGTGTCGTTTGGGATGAATATGGACATGATTTACAGGATAAGACAACGCTAGCAGCATCCAATACTGCTACGACCGAATGTCAACTAGGCGCTTGAAAACTACCGCTACCCGGCACGACGCGCCGCCCCGAGAAGGTTGCTCGTACCCAGGCCTCGCGGAATCACTGAAGCGGGTACGATACGAATAATGGGGACAGGATAAACATGATAATGCGCGGCAATCGGACGCCATGATTGCTTCGACCGAAACGAAAACCGGATCCTAAGCTCTACCCGCAACCGGCACGGCTGGCGTCAAGGCACGGAGGAATCGGTATACGCGAAG
>QKAK01000201.1 GCA_003247225.1 Spirochaetota bacterium
TTCTGGAACGAGTAGCGCCTCGCCGCCGAGACCGTGCGGCCGTCCGGCGTGACGCGGTCTACGATCGCCAGGCCCCGGGAGAACGCGATATGCCGGTCGTCCATGTCGCCGAAGTAGCGCGACCTATCCTCGAACGGCGGCGAGAACAGGCCGACGTCGCCGCCCGACGCGAGCACCGGGTCCACGGGCACCCAGCCGAAGCCGTAGACGTAGAACTCGGCCCAGGCGTGGTTCCAGGCGCGGCGCGTATCGTCGACGACGACGCCGGCGACCGGCTGGGCCGGCACGCCCGAGGCCCTGAGCGCCGCGGCGTAGAGCACCGCCAGGTCCCAGGCGTCGGCGACCTTGCCCTCGAGCGCCTTGACCGGCGACTCGGACACCGCGCCCGAGTCGTACCGTACAGCCTGGTTGAGCGCCTGCAGGGTCGCGAGCGCGACGCGGTAGGGGTTCTTCTCCCGGCCGGCGGCCTTCTTCGCCAGCGCGACGACGGCCGGGTCGTCGGCCGGCACGAGCGCGTCCGGCCGTACGAGGGTCTCGTACAGCCTCGGCGCCGGCGACGGCGGCGGCTTGATGCGGTCCGGGTTCACGTCGGTGTCGACCCCGTAGACCTGGACCAGGTGATCGTGGCCTACGGTCGTCAGCTTATCCGGCGCCAGGTCGACGAGCCGGTAGGCCGACAGGCCGTGATAATCCGGCAATAGCGGCTCGGCGCTGCGCGCGAGCGCGGACACGCCCCGCTGCGACGGCGTATCGGCCGGGAACGGCAGCCAGAGGTACAGCGAATTGGGTCCGTCGGACTTAACCCTCGATATGGTCACGAAGGTGGACAGCGCGTAGGTCCTGCGCCCCAGGTACGACTTCTCGCCGGGCGCGTCGACTACCTGGAAGTAGCGTACGGCGCTCGCGCCCTTCGCGGTCCTGACCGCTACGCCGCCGGTCACCGCGCCGTCGGGCACGCGTACGCGGATCTCCTTGTCGGACCATAGCTCGTACTCTCCCGAGGCGTCCTGGGGGCTCACGTAGCCGCGCCCGGACTCGTCGTTCGGGGCCTGGATGGCCGTCTCGCCTATCCAGGTGAACAGGACGGACGAGTCGCCGCGGTTGACGCCGAAGTTGAGGCCCTTCAGGGTCAGGGCCGAGCCGATAGCCCCGGACTCGGACGACAGGGACTCGATGATGGGGCCGAGCGAGGTCGAGCCGCCGCCGGCCGGCGAGGTCGGCAATAGGGCCCGGCTCATGAACATCGTGGCGTTCGACCTTCCGGACGGCGTGACGACGCGGACCAGGCACGAATCGGCGTAGAGCGGCACGCGAACCTCGATGCGATCCTCGCTCCACGACAGGTACGACGACGCGGTAGGCGCCGTGCCGTCGAATTCGACCCTCCCCTCGTCGCGGAGCCGGCCGAAGTTGTCGCCCTCGATGGTCAGCACCCCGCCCGGGTCGCCTATGGCCGGCCGTATCGACGACACGGCGGGCCTCGAGGCCCTGGCCCTGGCGACCGGCACGACGACGATAGCGGCCAAGGCTACGGCGACGGCCGCGGCGATCATTACGGCGGAGCCTCGGCCGCGGGCCGGGCGCGGAGGCGAGAAGCCGGCTCTCAAGGATTGCCCTCGACCGTCGGAGCGGGCCCGGCGGGCGGCCCAGGCTGGGCCGGCTGGCCGGGGGCCGGGGCGGGCGCGCCCGATGGCCGAGCCGCGCCGGCGGGCCTCGGCTCGGCGGCCGCCCCGTCGCCCGGTTCGTACTCGTCCATCACGAGCTCCACGCGCAGCGGGGCGCCCATCTCCGGATGCGCGCCGAAGGGGTAGAACAGCACCCGCTCGCCGAAGCGCACCGACAGCGTGTCCACGGTAGTCCGGTAGCGCAGGCCGGCGTCGCCTTCCTTGTACCAGACCTGGCCCTGCGCCACGAGGAGGAGTCCGCCGTCCTTGCTCCTGTACGGCGTGACCGTGATGACGATGACCGTGTCGCGGCCTATCATCTTGACCGATACGGCGCCGCCGGGGATGGTGTACTTGACGTCGCTCGCCTGCCAGGCCGGGGCCTCAGAGGGCATGCCTATCGAAGCGACTATGGAGACGATCAGGGCCTCGCCGAGCAGCGCCTCCGGTATCGACGACAGTGAACCCGACTCCGGTGCGGTAACGGCGGCGACGGGAGCCGGCGGCACGGCGCCGCCCTGAGCCCACGACGCCGAGGAGACGAAGCCGGCCGCCGCCAGGACGGCCATCAGCCGACGGCTCACCGGCCGCTCCCGCCGCGGTAGTCGGCCTCGCGCACGATGAACGGCTCGCCGGCCGTCCCCCCGAAGGCCTCGGGAGGCAGGGTGATATTGATATTGACGGCCGAATTCTGCTGGGACAGGAAGTCGATGACCGATTCGATGCCCGCGGCCGCTACCGGCGTCGCCTCGTAGGCCCGCTGCATGGCCATGCGCATCTCGGCGTTGCGGCGCCCGCTCGCCACGAGCGCGAAGGCCATCGCGGCCAGGACCAGGGCGGCGGCGGCGGCGGCGGGGATAGGCACGGCGAGGCGGCGCGCCCAGACGGCGGACGACGACTTCGGGACGGCGCGGACGGCCGACGGCCGGAGGCTCGGCGCGACGCGTCCGTAGACGCGCTCGGACGCCGCACGGGCAGCGTCGTCGATGGCGGCCTCGTCGGCGCGCAGGCGCTCGCCGACGAGCCGCAGCGACCGGGCCGCCTCGGCGCAGGGGGCGCAGCCGTCCAGGTGTCGCTCGATGGCCTCGCTCCATGGCGAAGGGACCTCGCCATCGATCCAGGCTGACAAGAGTTCACGGTCTGGACACATCGTTACCATCCTCCCGCATCATCTTCGCGAGCGCCTCACGCGCCCTGAATACGCGCACCTTCACGTTGCCCTCGGCGATGCCGAGGGACTTGCCTATCTCTTTGTAATTGAGGAGGCCGTACTCCTTGAGCACGAGCACGACCCTGAACTTCTCCGGCAGGCGGTCGAGGTAGCGCCTCATGTCGTCCTTCGACTCGTTCCTGACGACCTCCGCCTCGGGCGACTCGGAGACGCGCTCCGTCTCCTTGAAATAGCGCTGGTAGACCTTCTGCTCCCGGCCCTTCCGCTTGGCCCAGTTCAAGGCGTTGTTCTTGACGACGCGGATCAGCCAGTACTTAGCGTCGTCCCTGGTAGGGAAGATGGACCAACGCTCGACGGCCTTGATGTACGAGTCGTGCACGACGTCCTCGGCGGCCTCGTCGGAATTGGTAATCCGCCGGGCCACCCTCCAGAGCATCGTGAAGGTCTCGTCGTACAAGGCCTTGAAGGCCGCGTCGTCTACGCCGCCCCTATCGTCAAACAATCCAGCCTCCAGTCCGTTACGCCCTGGGAACGCTTCCCGGCGTCGCGCCGGATAGCTTCCAGGCGGTCCCGGCCGGGCCATCCTCGAGTACGACGCCGCGGGCCTTGAGCGCGTCGCGGATGCCGTCGGCCTTGGCGAAGTCCTTGGCCTTCTTGGCCGCGGCCCTCTCGGCGATCAGCGCCTCCACCTCGGCGGCCAGGGCCGCGTCGACCGGCGCCGCCTCCTCGCGCTCCAGCTCGGCGAGCCCGAAGCCGAGCACCAGGTCCATCTCGAAGGCCGCGCCGAGCGCGTCGGCGGCGGGCACGCCCTGGTCCTTGAGTGCGCCCCACAGCTCGGCGAGGGCCCTCGGCGTCGAGAGGTCGTCCTCGATCGCGGCTCGGAACGCCGCGACCCTCGCGGCCGCGGTCGGGCACAGCGAGGCGAGCGGGGTCGGCTCGCCGCCGTGCAGCTTGTCGCGCAGGACGAGCGTCCGGTCGAAGAGGCCGCGCCTGGAGGCGCGGGCCGAGTCGAGGGCCTCGTACGAGAACTGCAGCTGGGAGCGGTAATGGCCGCCGAGCAGGAAGTAGCGATAGTCGAGCGGGTCGTAGCCCGCGTCGACGAGACTCTGGAGCGTCAGGAAGCCGCCGGAAGACTTGCTCATCTTGCCGGCGTTCATGACGATGAACTCGTTATGTAGCCAGTACTTAACCCAGCGCTTACCGGTGGCGGCCTCGCTCTGGGCTATCTCGTTGGTGTGGTGGATCGGAATATGGTCGATGCCGCCGGCGTGTACGTCGAACTGCTCGCCGAGGTATTTCATGCTCATCGCGGAGCACTCGATATGCCAGCCCGGATAGCCGCGGCCCCAGGGGCTGTCCCAGACCATCGCCTGGTTCTCGAACTTGCTCTTGGTGAACCACAGCGCGAAGTCGGCCGGGTTGCGCTTGTTCGGGTCGACGTCGATGCGGGCGCCGGCCTTGAGATCGTCGAGCTTGATCATCGCCAGCTCGCCGTAGCTCGGGAACTTCGTCACGTCGAAGTACAGGTTGCCGCCCGCCGAGTAGGTGTAGCCGTTGGCCTCGATCCGCCGGATCAGCGCTATCATCTCGTCGATATGCTCGGTCGCCTTGCAGACGACCGTCGGCCTCCGTATATGCATCCGCTCGGTATCGCGGAAGAACGCGTCGGTATAGAACTGGGCGATCTCCCAGACGGTCTTACCGCGCTCCTGGGCGCTCTTGACCATCTTGTCCTCGCCCGAGTCCGCGTCGTCGGACAGGTGGCCGACGTCGGTGATGTTCATCACGTGCGTCACCTCGTAGCCCATCCATCGCAGCGCCCGCGTGAAGACGTCGTGCAGGACGTACGGCCTGAGGTTGCCTATGTGCGCGTAGTTATAGACGGTCGGGCCGCATCCGTAGAAGCCTACTTTCCCCGGCTGTATCGGCTCGAACTCCTGCAGGGAACGTCCGAGCGTGTTGTAGAGTCGCAGACCCATGCGGTCCTCCTTTCAAGATATGCGTCGAACAGAATTCATACAATAAAACGGCATTTGAACCACGGAGACACAGAGACACGGAGAGGACAAGAACAAGAAGATTGGTTAAGAAAGTTTATGAGTCATATAGGACGGCATCCATCCTCTACTCTTTCTCTCTTCCCTCCTCCGTGTCTCCGTGCCTCCGTGGTAAAACGTATAGATCTTGATCTTAACACTATTCGCAGGGTGGGATACCATACGAACAGCATGAGTACACTACGGAAATTCCTGGAGAAATGCAATATAGACGCCGAAATAGCCTACGACGAGCCGATGGCCCGTCATACGAGCTTCCGCATAGGCGGTCCGGCCGACGCGCTGGTCAGGCCGAGGACGGCCGAGGCGGCGGCGGCGCTGCTGGCGGCCGCCCGCGACGACGGAGTGCCGGTCGCGGCGATAGGCGGCGGCGCGAACCTGCTGGTAGCGGACTCGGGCGTGCGCGGGATCGTGCTGTCGACCGATCTGCTCCGGGGCCTGGGCCGGGGCGGCGACGGCTCGCTGTACGCCGAGGCGGGCCTGCCCGTGGTCGAGCTGGTGCGGCACGCGATACTCGACGGACGGGCCGGCCTCGAGTTCGCCGCCGGCCTGCCCGGGTCGGTCGGCGGGGCCGTGTACATGAACGCCCGCTGCTACGACCGGGAGTTCGCCGACGCCCTCGTCGGGGTCGACTACCTCGACCCGCGTACGCTCGGGCCCGCGACCGCGGCCGTCGACCGCGGCGCCTGGGCCTACAAGCGCACGCCCTTCATGCCCGGCGGAGCGCTGTCCGGCGCGCTGATACTGGGAGCCCGCTTCGGGCTGGCCGCCGGGGACCGAGCCGCGCTCGAGGCCAGGGCGGCGGAGCTCGAGGCCGACAGGGCGACGAAGGGCCACTTCGATTACCCCTGCGCCGGCAGCGTCTTCAAGAACGACCGCTCCTTCGGCCGGCCGACCGGCAGGATACTCGACGAACTGGGCTTCAGGGGCCGACGCGTCGGTGACGCGATGGTCAGCCCGAAGCACGCGAACATCTTCGTGAACGCGGGCCGCGCGAGCGCCGCCGACATGCGCGCGCTGATCGCCATGGCGATAGCCGAGGCGAGGGCGGCGTTCGGCGTCGAGCTCGAGCCCGAGGTGGTGATGCTCGGCGACTTCTGAGGCCGAACCCCGCTCGATCGACCCTTGCGCCGCGGCTCGCCATGGCCTATTTTTAGTCCTACGATATGTTTAGCCTTCCCGCGGCCTCGACCATCCTAGCGCCTCTCCTGGCCTTCCTGGCGGCGCGCTGGCTCGCGCTGCTCGTAGGGAGGCGATACCCGTACGGCCGGATCGGAACGATGGCCGCGCTCGGCGCGATCGCGTCGGCGGCGCTGCCGGCCGTATCGGCGATAGGGCGGCTCGACGCCGGCGCGTACTGGCTCGCGGCCGACGCGGCCTCGGCGGCCTTCATGGGAGCCCTCGGGGCGACGCTGGGCGCCGGGTCGGACCCGGCGCGATCGGCGGCGCCGGGCTGGAGGCGCGGCCTCGCGCTCGTCGCGCCGCTCGGCGCGGGGCTCGCCGTCGCGGCGGTATCGGCCATACCGCCCGGAGCCGACGTCCAGGTAGCGGCAAGGGCGGCCCTAGCCTTCGCGGCGACGCTATGGCTAACCGTCGAGGCCCGCCCGGCGGCGGCGGCGATAGCCGGCGTCGCGTTGGCGATAGCGTCGTTCGGCTCGCCCGCCGGAGCCTGGCCGCCTATCCAGCCTATCGTCGCCGCCATCGTCTCGATAGCCGCGCTCGCCGTAGCCTCGTCGATAGTCAAGGCCGGGCCCGTCGTCGGCGGCGGCGCCTCTGGCGACGCCGCGCCGTCGGCTCGATCCGTTAGCGCTCCGTCGCGAGCGAGCGAGGCCTTCCGAGTCGTCGCGGCCGTCGCGCTGGCCTGGTCGCTCGCCGCCATAGGCCTGGGTTGGCCGGCCTCGGGACTCGCGGCCGGGGTCGCGGCGGGCATGGCCCGTCGTCGATCGCGCCCCGAGGGCGGTACCGGCGACGGAACCGGACGATTCGCGTCCGAAGCCGCTATGGCGCTCGCGTTCATCGCCGGCTACGGCGTCTCCGCCTCCGAGGCCGCGGCGAGGCTGCCGGCCGCGGCTGCCGTCGCGGCCTCCGTACTCGCGTCGACGGCGCTGGTCTCGGCCCTCCTCAAGGATAAGCGAGCGCGGCTGCCGATAGCCGCCGGCGCCTTCGCGGCGATGCTGGCCGCCAGGAAAGCCGGCCTGGCGAGCGACGCGGCGATGGCCGGCCTCGCGCTAGCCTACCTCGTCGCGGCGCCGCTGTCGCCTAAGGCGCCGGGCCGGCGAGCCGCCGAGGACGCGGCGAGGCGGATCGGGACCATAGTCGGAGTCCGCCCGGGCGGGGACTGGCTCGGCGCCATGGCCCTGGCCGCCGCGCTCGACGGGCGCGACCGTCCCGTCATGGCCGCGTGCGTCGCCGCGCCCGACGGCTCGCCCGGCCTCGGAGTCGATCAGGCCGAGGAGACGCTCGTCCGCTGCGTCGCCGCCGCCTCCGCGGCCGACCTGCGCGTCGTACCGAACCTCGTCGCCTCGCGCGGCGTCGCCGCGGGATTGGCGCGCGTAGCCGACGAGCGCGGAGCCGAGCTCGTGCTCGTCGGCATGGACGAAGAGGCGGACCGGAAAACGTCCGGCACGATCGACGGGCTGCTAGCGTCGTTCCCGGGAGCCGTGGCCGCGGTCAAGCGGCCGGGGGCGTTCAAGGCGGCCAAGCGCCTCGTAATCCTGGCCGTCTCCGGAGCCGAGGCGTCTCCCGGCTTCGCCCGCGCCGTCGAGGCCGTCGCGCGAGCCTGGGCCGGCGGCTCCAAGGCCCTCGAGGCGGTCATGATAGGAGCGCCGGCCGGCGCGATGCTCGAGGCGGCCGGCGGACTGCTCCGGCCGGGCCGGATCTCGTCTGTCGCCTCGTGGCGGGACGTACCAGACGCGATAGGCTCGCCGTCCGAGGGCGATACCGCCTTCGTCGTGCTGTCGTCCCGGCCAGGCACCAAGGACTGGAACCCGGGCCACGAACGCCTGCCGGTGGTGATGGGCTCGTCGTTCCCCGATTCGCCGACCATGCTCTGGTTCCCGCCGTCCGGAAACGACGAGGCGGGCGGGATCGACGCTGAAGCGGAAGCGGCGATACCGTCCGAGGCCGCCACCCGCCCCGACGGCGGCCTACCGCCCATCGTCGAGGCCGCCTTCTCGGCAGGCAGGGTCTTCGTCGACATGGACGAGGACTCTCTGGTCGACGCCATACGGCGGCTGACCGACTCGGTCTTCCCGTTCGACCGCGTCGCGTCGGGCAGGCTAGCCGCCCAGTTCTCCGCCGTCGCCCGCAAGGAGCCGATAGAGCTGGCGCCGGGCATACTGCTACTGCACGCCCACGCCGGCGGCGTGGCGCTCCCGACCCTGGCCATAGGCTCGCGGGGGGCCGGCTGGCCGATCATCGCCCTATCGTCCCCGGTCCGAGTCGCCGTGGCCCTCGTCTCCCCGGCGGACTCCGGTCCCGAGGCGCATCTCGACGCGCTGACCCAAGTCGCGACCGCCTTCAGGGACCGCGACCTCGCCGCGCGACTGCTCGCCTAGCAGCCGGCGAGGCGAGCCTCGTCCGCCCCCGGGAGAAACGCGGGTCCGGCTTGCATAGGGCCGCGACCGAAGGCATACTATCTCGTTATGAAAGACTACGCGGCCATACTGGCCAGGCCCCATACGGCCGAGACCATCGAGCGGCTCGTGCGCTACGCCAAGGTAGAGACCACGAGCGATCGCCACGTCGACGTCATCCCGTCGACCCCGTCCCAGTGGAACCTCGCCAGGCTCCTCGAGGCCGAGCTCAAGGCGCTCGGCGTCGCCGACGTCGGCGTCGACGAGCACTGCTTCGTCATAGCCCGTATCCCGGCGACGCCCGGCTATGAGCAGAAGCCGACGATAGGCCTGATGGCCCACCTCGACACCTCCAGCGAGGTATCGGGCGCCGACGTCAAGCCTCGCGTCGTCGAGGGCTACGACGGCAAGGCCCTGACGCTATCGCCCGGGTGGGTACTCGACCCGGAGGAGTTCGCCGAGCTCAGGGACTACGCGGGCGACACCATCGTCGTTACGGACGGCACCACCCTGCTCGGGGCCGACGACAAGGGCGGCATCGCGGTCGTGATGACCGCGATCGCGGCCGTGCTCAAGGACCGCTCGTTCGCGCACGGCCCTATCGTCCTCGTCTTCTCCCCCGACGAGGAGACCGGCAAGGGCATGGACGGCTTCCCCGCCGGGACGGTGAGGATGGACGCCTGCTACACCTTCGACGGCGGCAAGGGCGGCGAGATAGAGTCGGAGTGCTTCACCGCGTACGAGGCCAAGCTGGCCTTCTCCGGCAAGTCGTCGCATCCCGGCTACGCCCGCGGCGTCATGGCCAACGCGGTGTCGATGGCGGCCAGCTTCGTCGCGATGCTGCCGCGCAGCGAGAGCCCCGAGTCGACCGACGGCTGGTTCGGCTACTACTACGCCCACGAGATCCACGGCGGCCTCGAGTCGGCCAGCGTCGACGTCCTGCTCCGCGACTTCTCGGACGAGGGCATGGCCAGGCGCCAGGCGACCGTCAAGGCGCTCGCCGCCGCGGTCGAGGCCCAGTTCCCCGGCGGCAAGGTCGCGGTCGACATCCGCAAGCAGTACCTGAACATGAAGAAGAAGCTCGACGCGAGCCCGAAGGTGCTCGAGCTCCTGTACGAGGCCGCCCGCAAGGCCGGCGCGGAGCCCTACTCCAAGCCGATACGCGGCGGCACCGACGGCGCCCGCCTGACCGAGATGGGCATTCCCACGCCGAACGTCTTCGCCGGCATGCACAACTTCCACGGCCGCTACGAATGGGCCAGCGCTTCCGAGATGGTCCTCGCCGTCGACACCACCCTCGAGCTGATCCGGCTCTGGGCGAAGGGCTGACCGAGCCGCTACCGAGGCCCGGAGGAAGAGGCATACGCGAAGATGAGAACATGATGACAGGATGGAAGAAGGATGAACATGACGAGGGCAAAGCCAAGAGCTTCCTTCCTCTTGTCCATCCTGTCCTTATCCTGCCATCATGTTCGTATTCGCCT
>QKAK01000177.1 GCA_003247225.1 Spirochaetota bacterium
GACGCGCCGGCCTCGGCGTGATCTCGCCGCTCCTCGGCGGAACGATAACGGCGTCCGCGAGCGGCTCCGTCTCCGACAAGGGCGTACCCGGCAGCGTCTCGTACGCGTCCCCGAGCGCCTACCAGAAGGAGTACGCGGCCAGGGGTATCGTGGGATGGGGCTCGGACGCCCTGGCCGACGGCGACGCGAGCGTCGACGCCGACGTTTCCGCCTCGTGGTCTAGGCTGAACTACGTCGACCCGGACGGCTGGCCGGCCGGCACCGACGATACGCACGACTCGCTCGGCGGCGCCGCCAACCTGCGCTCCGTCCTGGCCGTCGGGCCGGCGATCGTACGGGCGGGACTGACCGGCGGCGTCGAGACGGCCGCCAGCAGCGCGATAGGCGAGCGGTCCCGGCTGTCGGCCGGCGCGTACGCCGCGCCGGAGCTGGCGCTGGGCGACGTGACCGTCGCCCCGTCCCTGCGCTACGACCTGTACAGCGACTACGCCGCCGGGCTCAGCTACGGGCTCGGCGTATCATGGCGCGGGGACGCGTTCGCCCTGCGGGCGAACGGCGCCAGCGCGTATAAGGCCCCGTCGTTCAACGACCTGTACTGGCCCGACGACGGCTTCACGGTCGGCAACGCGGCCCTGAAGGCCGAGCGCGGCTGGAGCGCCGAGCTCGGCGCCGAGTACGCGACCGAGGCCTTCAGCGTCGGCGCGTACCCGTTCTTCCGCTACGTGCGCGACATGATAGCCTGGGCGTACTCCGCCGAGACCTTCAAGTACTCGCCGTCGAACGTCGATACGGCCGCGTACGCCGGCGCCGACATGTCGGCGAGCGTCGCCAGCGGCCCCTGGTCGGCCGAGGCGTCGTACTCTCTCACGCTGGCCCGCGACCTGTCCGACGGCGAGCCGTTCGCCGAGGCGGCCGCGCTGGCCTTCGTCCCGGCACACGCCGTCGGGGCGGAGATCGCGTATAGCGCGGGTATCGTTCGGGCCTCGGTAGACGCCTCCTTCAAGGCCGGCCGGGTCGACGCCGCAGCCGAGGCCCTGCCCGACCTGCTGCTGCTCGGAGCGGCCGCCGAGCTCGAGGCCCTCGAAGGCTGCTTCTTCGGCATCCGCCTGGACAACCTGCTCGACGAGGACTACTACGAGTACACGGGCTACCCGATGCCGGGCATGTCCGCGACCCTCTACGCGCGCGTAGAGCGATAGCGGCGATACCGCGCGCCGGCCGTCGGGGCCGCGACCGGCGCGCGGTATTCTAAATTTCCCCGTCCATCGGTATACTGAAGCCGAACGGTCGAGCCGCAGGCGGCCGCCGGCAGGAGAGGCAATGGATCTATCGTCGCTAATTACCCGGGGAGGGGTCTGGTACAACGTTCCTGGCAAGGATCCGGCCGAATTCGTCGAGGCCCTGGCCGCGACGCTCAGGCTGCCCGCGGGCGTGTCGCCGGGCGACCTGGCCATGGCCTGCGCCAGGCGCGAGGCCAGCTCGCCGACCGCGATGGGGCGCGGCCTGGCCTTCCCTCACCCCGGTACGCCGCTGATCGCCGAGGCGGATAGCGCGATGGTCGCGCTCGCCTATTCCCGGTACCCGGTGGACTGGAAGGCTCCCGACGGGGCGCCGGTCAGGGCCGCGTTCCTGATCCTATCGGCCTCGCGGAACGAGCACCTCGTCACCCTGTCCGCCCTGGCTAAGCTGTGCGGCGACGCCGAATTCTACGCGGCGCTAGGCCGGCGGGCGGCGATCGAGGATATCGTCGCCCTGATCGGGCGGAAAGCCAAGGCCTGAGGCGCTATTTCCTGCCGAGCCCTATCAGGTAGGTCTCGAAGCTGACCGTGCGGCACGCCTCCGGCTTGAAGGCGCGCGCGCCCGCGTACGAGGCCTTCATCCTATCCAGGAGCTCGCGCTGGCCGCCGCCTATGAACAGCTTGGCGACGACCGATCCGCCCGGCTTGAGCAGGTCGTCGGCGTAGCCGAGCACCGCCTCGACGATGGCCTCGGATCGGTCGGTATCGAGCCCCCGGTTGCCGCTCGTCGCCGGGGCGGCGTCCGACAGCACGAGGTCGTAGGGGCCGCGCTCGGCTAGGGCCGCCTTGACCGCGTCGTCGTAGAGGTCGCCGCGGATGAAGTAGAAATTCGAGTAGCTCGGGCTGATGCCGAGAGGCTGCAGGTCGACGGCGGACAGGAAGCCGCTTCCGTTCAGCCGCTTGAGCGCCCAGAGGCTCCAGCTGCCCGGCGCGGCGCCGATGTCCAACACCCGCAGCCCGGGCCTCAGGATGCCGAATTTCCTGTCCAGCTCGTCGAGCTTGTAGACCGAACGGGCCGGGTAGCCTTCTTTCCTGGCCTTTTCGGCCCAGAAGTCCGGTTTATCGTAATGCCCTGTAGCCATGCAGACCTCCAGCGATAGTGGACCGCTAAGGCTTACATACAGCCGGCGGAAGTTCTATACTATATCCGGAAGCGCGTATGGGATCAAATACCTTCGTCCAAGCGGAGGTCTGGACCGTGGCCCAGACCGACCAAGGCAACGTCGTACTCATCCGGCCCAAGGGCTCGGACCTCGTCGTGCCGATCTTCATCGGCCAGCTGGAGACGCAGGCCATCCTGATCGGCCTCGGCCGGGTGGAGATGCCTCGCCCGCTGACCCACGACCTGATACTGTCGATGCTCGCCACGCTCGAGGCCAGCCTGGTCAGGATAGAGATACGCGACCTGCGCGACCGCACCTTCTTCGCCAACGTGGTGCTGCGCGGCCTCGAGGGCGAGGTGTCGATAGACGCGAGGCCGTCGGACGCGATAGCCCTGGCGGTCAGGACGACCGCGGAGGTGTTCGTCTCCGAGGACATCGTCGAGATGGCCGGCGTGCCCGTCGATATGATACGCGAGTCCCCGCCCGACGAGGCTCCCGGCTCGGGAGGCCTCGACGCCGTCCCCGAGGCCGACGGCTCCCCGAGCATAGAGGACGTATCGGTCCTGCGGCGGGGCAGCCCCGAATTCGAGCGGGCCGTGCTCAACGCCGAGCTCGAGAACGCCATCGAGGCGGAGGATTACGAGCGCGCCGCTCGCATCCGCGACCGTCTCAAGGAGCTGCCGTAGGCCCGGGCGGCCCTATCCGTCTCTTTTTCGCTTCCATGATACGCCGTACTCGCGATACAATGGCCCGGGGGTCGATGTGTCACGACGAATGACGATGCTCGCGCTTCTCGCCTTTGCCGCGTCATGGCTCGGGGCGGAACCGATAGACTTGAGCGCCCACGAGGCCTACGTCCGCAACGGCTTCTCCCTCGAATGGGTCTTCCAGGCGCCGCTGCCCGGCGAGGCGCCCTGGGTGGAGGCGCCCGGCTCGCCCGGCGACCGCCCGCTGTCGATGCGCGACCTGGGCCTGCCCGACGCCCCTGCGCATAGGGCCTTCTCGCTCGAGCGCCTCAAGCCGAGCCGCTACACCGTGATGATACCCTTCGACGCCGACGACGAGCTGCTCGCGTCGCGTACCGGCGTCGGGCTCTTCCTGGCGAGCGTCGGCCAGAACTGGCAGATCTACCTGAACGGCTCGCTCGTGCGCGACGAGGCCTTCACCTCCGGCGACGGCACGATGCGGGTCGAGCGGTCGGTGCGCGGCGCGCTGGTCGAGCTGGACGCGCGCTACCTGCGCCGCGGCAGGAACCAGCTGTCCATCATGATAGCCGGCGACCCGCGGAACGCGGCGACGGGCCTGTCCGCGGGCGGACCCTACCTGATAGACGACTACGGCACGCTCGAGTCGACGCGCCGGGAGGGCCTCAAGCTGATGCTGATCGGCATCTACTTCTTCTTCGGCCTCTACCACGCCATCCTGTTCGCCTCGAGGCCCAAGGCGCGCTCGTACCTGTACTTCGCGATCGCCGCCGGCCTCCTGGCGGTCTACCTGTTCTGCCGCACCTATATCGTCTACGACGTCATCCTGGACACCCGCGTGATAGCCGGGCTCGAGTACGCGTCGCTGTTCCTGCTCGCGCCGGCCATCCTGGCCTTCTTCGACGCGGAGCGGGGCAGCCCGGTATCCGTCTTCGCCAAGGCCTACGCGGCGGTCTTCGCCCTGGCCGCCGTCGTGCGGCTGTTCGCCTGGAGCGACGAGCTCCTGTCCCTGTGGCGGTATACGATAGCGCTGCCGGCGCTGTACGCCCTGGCCTTCGACGTGGTCAAGCCGACGGCGGACGCGTTCCGGGCCGGCTCGGGCGCAGCGCGCCGGGGCTCGCCGGCGAGGCTGGCCGCCGCGGTCGCCGGCGGCGGAGCCGTGAAGCCGCTCCTCGCGATCGCCGTCGTCGGCCTCGCGGCCCTGCTCGACGCCCTCGCCGGCTCGGCCGGCACGGTATCGTTCATGGACTACGGCTACCTGCTCCTCGTGTTCGGCATCGGCGCGACGTTGGCCGGGCAGTTCGTGAGGGCGCACAACGACAGCGAGGCGCTCGGCGCCGACCTGGCCCGCCGCGTGGCGGCGCGCTCCAGGGAGCTCGAATCGACGCTGGCAGCCCAGGAGGGGCTCAGCGTCGGGCTGTCCGAGGCCAGCGAGCGGCTCAAGGCGCGCTTGGAGCTATCGGCGCGGGACACGCGCGTGGCGGCCAGGGTCCAGCAGGGCTTCTTCCCGAGCGCCGCGCCCCGCAACGAGGACTGGGACTCGGCCTTCGCGTTCCTGCCGGCCGGCGGCATCTCCGGCGATTTCTACGACTTCTACCGCCGGGGCGACCGGCTCGACGGGCTGGTCGTCGGCGACGTGACCGGCTCCGGCATCGCCCCCGGCCTGATCACGGTGCTGGCGCGCTCCCTGTTCCACCGCGCCTTCCACGAGCTGCGCGGGCGGAGCCTCGGCTCCATGCTCGAGTCGATCAACGAGGAGCTGATGGCCGAGCTGCCGGCGGCCGATCATGCCGTATCGGCCGCCCTGCTGCGCCTCGACCCGTCAGGGGGCGTCGAGTACTCGAGCGCCGACCACTCGGGAGCGCTGTACCTCGGGGCCGACAGGGTGCGCGCCGCGCCTCTGCGGCCCAAGGGCCAGGGCGACTACATGGGCCCGCCCCTCGGCCGGCGCGGCGTCGACGCCCCGTATACTTCGATGCGCTTCAAGCTGTTGCCGGGCGACGTCATCCTGATCTACACGGACGGCTTCGGCGGCGCCGAGAACGTCGACGGCGCCCCGTTCGGCGAGGCGGGCATGCTCGAGGCCCTGACCTCGGCCCCCGAGGGCGACGCGGCCCAGATGCTCGACTTCATCGTCAGGGAATGGCGCTTCCACGTCAGCGGGGCCAGGGTCTCCGACGACGCGACCGCGGTGCTGCTCAAGCGGCTGTAGCTACTTGAGGCCGGGCTTCAGCTCGAAGGACGGGCAGTGGAGCCCGGTCGCCGCGTAGACCTCCGCGCTCGGCATCCGGCGCGTCTTGATGTCGAAGACGTCGCAGGAGCGGGGGAAGGCCGGGTCCCAGGTCACGCGGAAGTGGACGCATTGCAGGCAGTTCGGCGCCCGCGGCGGGTTGGTCGGCATGACGATAGTGTAGCGGCCCGGCGGCCGCCGGGCAAGGGCGCGCGTCGTCGCCGTTCCGAGCCTCGAGGCCGCCCCGTCCATGCATAAGGTTCGTGACACTACACAGAGGCGGCGTTTTTTGCGTACATTAACGGTATGACTTTCCTACAGAGAATCAGGAAGCCCTTCCGCTTCACCAACGGCAACGTCACGCTCGTGCTGATCGGCGTCAACGTGCTCGTCTACGCGCTGACCAGCGTCGCGCGCGAGGCCTACGTCTACCTGGCCATGATACCCGCCGCCGTGCTCCAGCTCGGCTGGGTCTGGCAGCCCTTCACCTACATGTTCGTCCACGCCAATCTCAGGCACCTCCTGTTCAACATGCTCGGCCTGTTCTTCTTCGGCACCTCGGTCGAGCGATCGCTCGGCTCGAGGGAGTTCCTGTTCTTCTACCTGCTGACCGGCGCGCTCGCGGGGCTGTTCTCGCTGGCCGCCTTCTCGCTCGGCGGAGCGATGGGCGTCAGCCTGGTCGGCGCGTCGGGCGCGGTGTACGCGGTGCTGCTAGCGTTCGCGGTGATCAACCCGCGGGCCAGGATCTTCATCTGGGGCGTGGTCCCGGTGCCCGCCCCCATACTCGTGGCCGGCTACACGGTCATCGAGCTGTGGTCCCAGCTGTTCGGCTCCGGCGGCGGCGTCGCCCACCTGACCCACCTGGCCGGCTTCGCGTTCGCCGCCCTCTACTTCCCTATCAGGCACGGCGTCAACCCGATCAAGCGCCTCGCCTCGGGGCGCTGAGGTCCACGTGAGGACGACGATATGCCGGCACGCCACGCCGCCCTCGCGGGCGGCGCGCCGCTTCGCGGTCGCCGTCGTCGTCCTGCTATCGGCCGCCTCGAGCGTCGCCGGCCAGGACCGCGACGTGATCCTCCGGGCCGAATTCCCGGTGGACCTGGCGTCTCCGCCGTCGGCGCTGGCGTTCCGGGACGTGGCCGAACCCGGCTACGTAGCCAGGGTACCCGACGGCGAGGCGGCCGCGGCCCTGCTCGCCGAGGCGCGCTGGACCTTCTCCGGGATGATATGGGGCTTCTCGTACTCGTATACGCCGAGCGACCGCGCGCGCTCGATAGACGAGCGCTTCGAGCTGGCGCCGCTGGCTCCCGAGGCGTCCGCCGCGATGATGCCGAGGGCGGTCGCGGCCAGGCTCGACGGTACCGTGCTGTACGCGACGGTCGAATTCTACCCGGACGCGTCGCAGCGCGCCGAGCTGGCTTCGTGGAAGGCGTCGAGCGCGGCCGCCCAGGGCAGGGGACGGGCGCCGTTCCTCGTTCCGGGCGCCAGGCGCCTCGCCGTAGAGGACGCCGTCCGGGCCGCGCTCAGGGAGTATCTCCGGCAGGTGACGCATAACAAGCCGCGCGAGGTGCGCGGCACGGTCGCGCTGGCGGCGCCGCCGCGGCTGTCGCTGCTCGAGGGCAGCTGGGTCGCGAGCGCGCGGGTGCTGGCCCGCGTCGACGAGATCGTCTCGTACGGCGCGTACTGAGGGCCGCGCGCGCGACGTACCCTTATTGTGGCGGTCTAGCCTCTCGCCGCGCGCTCGGCCGTATCGTGCATCGCGTCGAGCTCCGCCATCACCGCGTCGACGATGGCCTGCTTGCGGTCCTGTCCCTCGGCGAGGGACGCCTTCACCGCGTCGCGGAACTCGTCGCAGCGCCTCGGCTCGCTTATGCCGTAGCGGACCGCGTCGCGGCAGATCAGGTCCTCGAGCATCTCCCCCTCCGGGTTGATGCGCAGGATGCTGCCGTTGATCGACACGAGCGACATGTAGTCGAACGATCGGATGTACGAGTCTATCTCCCGCACGCCGCGCTTGGAGGCCGGGTCCCAGGGCCTGAAACGGGTGCCCGCGGGGAAGACCAGCACCAGCTTGCCCTGGGTCCGCAGCTCCGCCAGCTTCTTCATCGAGGCCAGGTTGATCGCGTTGGCCTTCTTGGTCTCCGAGGCGAGCGCCTCGGGGTCCTTGACCTTGTCGGCCAGCTCGTCGATCGAGCGGCTCGGGTAGATCACCAGGCGCGAGAACGCCTCCGAGAACGCGGTGACCACGGGGTTGGTCTCCGACAGCTTGATGCCGGCTATCGCGACGACGTCGTCGGCTATGCGCCGCCCCTCGGGGCCGGCCTTGCGCAGCAGGTACAGGAAGACCGGCAGGTCGAAGTTGCTGTAGTGCTCGACGAGCAGGAGGCACTTGGCGCCGTTCCTGGACAGCTCGGCCAGCCGTTCGAGGCGCTCGAACGGCTCGATGGCGCTGTCCGGGGACAGGTTCTCCTCTATCATGCTGTCGATGAAGGGCGTGATCTCGGTATTGCCGGGCTGGTAGACGCTGTCTATCGTCACCTTGCCCGCGCCCTTCGAATGCGCGAGCATCTGCAGGATCGTATTTTTATAACGAGCGCTTATCGGTTCCATAACGGTCCTCCGGTCGCGACCGCGACCATGTTCGGGCTGCCGGAAGTATAGTTGCGGCGTCGTTCAGGTGTCAACGCCGCACTATGACATAATGCGCCTGTTTGTCCCGCGATCAGCCATCAGAACGGAAAGGCCACGCCTATCCACGCGGCCGGGTCGGCCTGGGTCGAGTCTATCATCCCGATGCCGACCTTGGCCGTCGTCTCGGCGACCAGCCAGGCCCCGTCGTCGAACGGGAAGCGCGCCCCGGGGCCGGGCGCGTCGACGGCGGCGAGGGCGTGCTCGTGCTCGAGCGATACCATCATGATGGAGCGTATGTTCTCGCGGCGCAGGAGTATGGCCATGACGAGGGCCCTGGAATCGCAGTCGCCGCGGCGCTCGAAGGCGGCCGATATCGGGTTGACCACGTCGGAGCCGTCGGGGTCGCGCTCGTAGGCGAAGCCCTGGACCCAGGCGAGCAGCGCCTCCGCGTAGGCGCGAGGCTCGGCGGTCGCGCCGAAACGCGGCCCTGCCTTCGCCGTTCCGGCGGCGCCGGAGGCGGTCGCGGCCGTCCCTGCGCCGGCCGCGACCGCCTTGGGCTTTTTCCCGGCCCAGGCGCCGGATTCCCACGCGGCCGACAGCTCGAGGGCCAGGCGGTCGAGCGACGGCGCCGCGTCGCGGAACGCCATCCGGTAGAACCTGGCTATCGCGGCGTCTATCAGGTCGGGCGACCGGCCGTAGGCGGTCAGCACGCGGTACTCGCGCTCGACCAGCTCCTGCGACAGCGCGGCCTCCGCCGGGTTCCACTCGGTCCGTATCTCCGCCTCGCCGAAGCGCAGCGATACCGGCCTCGGCCGCGCCGTTCCGACGGCCGCGCGGGAGGCTGCGCCGAGCGGCCCCGGGGCGGCCCTGCGGCCGTAGTCGATCGAGAAGCCGTCGATCGCCGACGCGACGAAGTCGGCGTAGCCGTCGTAGCCGTCGGCCGGCGCGTAGGCCAGCACGACCAGGTCGTACGGCTCGCCCCCGGAATCGGCGGGCGGCGCGACGTCGTTCACGAAGAGGCCGTAGCCGCGCATCGCCGACCGGCCCGAGCCGAAGGACAGCTCGCCGAGCGCGGCGCCGCAGCCCTGGTAATCGAAGGCCGCGAACGACCCGCGACCCGACAGGCGCCTGACCGTATCCTCGGCGCCTTCGCGGGCCTCCTCGAAGCGGTCGTCGGGGTAGGCGATAAGGTCGATCTCCACCGAACCGTCCGGCAGCCCGAACGAGAATTTGCTCGATCCGTCGCCGCCCAGGAAGACGAAGCCCTCGGGCAGGTCTATCGAGAAGCCGCGTTCGGAGTAGTACTCGTCGCAGGAGGCCCGCCCGTAGGCCGCGGCGCAGGCGAGGGCCGTTACGATGGCGATGGAGCGTATCGTCGCGTTCATACGCAGAGTATAGCGCATCGCCCGCGAAAGGTTGAGCCGCCGCGTCGCCGCGGCCGGGCCGCTCAGGAGCGCCGGGGGGATCGCTTGGCGGCGGCCCGCCCCTTCGTCGACCGTCCGGAGGAGGCTCCGGACGGGGCCTGCTCGGCCGCCGCGTCGGCGTAGCGGAGGGCGGCCGCCTTGAAGGCGTCGTAGGCCGGCGCCTCGTCGAACGACATGGCGATGCTCGACCCCGAGGCCGTCGTGACGGTCAGCCGCCAGGTACCGAGTATGTCGGACTCGAGGTCGGCCGACATGACCGGCCTCCGGTCGCCCCGCTCGAAGAAGAACATGCGGTATCGGTAGCGCTCGTAATGGTGCAGGGGGTTCGGCCTGGACGCCACGGATACCACGCTGAAGCGTCCTCGCTCGAATCGCTCCGCGGGGGAGGATGTATAGAGCTCGCGCATCCACGATGGATCCCGGAGGGCGTCCATTGCGGCCTCCTCGTTACCATAAATATAGTCCCGGCGCCGGCGCGGGACAAGGCGAACCGGTTTTAGGGGAAGGAACGCGCTTGCCTCGCGACCCCCGCGAGGCTATACTACGTCCTATAGCCTATCGCTATCGTCGCCCGTACGGGCGGCCATCCGCGTAACGCAGAGGGGGAGGACGTCCATGCCGGACCCGGACAGTTGTTCGAGGCAAGACATTCCGCCATTCCTACGATGGCCCCCGCGCGAGCCGGATCGAGCCTAATCCCATAGCGCCATAGCAGCGCGGGATCGATGGTCCGACCGCCCCGGGGGCGGAAGGGATTCATCATGATCCGATACTGGAAGAAGGACGGGGCCGCCCTGGTCTCCGTCGACGCTCCGGGACGAGACGTCTGGGTCGACGTCCGCGACGCGTCCCGCGAGGACCTGGATATCCTAGAGAAAGACTACGGCGTGCTCCCCGAGCACCTGCAGGACATGCTCGACGTGGACGAGCGCTCCAGGATCGAGAAGGAAGACGCGTACACCATGCTCATCCTTCGCCTGCCTATCTACGACGCCCGCTACGAGGTGATCTACTTTACCGTGCCGCTAGGCGTGATCCTGTTCAAGGACCGGGTCGTGACCGTCTGCGCCTCCGACTGCGAGGTGCTCCAGGAGCTGACGGCCGGAAAGGTCCGCGACCTGTCGGTAGCCAACAAGAGCGCGTTCCTGCTCAGGCTGATGGGCCGGGCGGCGATAGTCTACCTGCGCTACCTCAAGGACCTGAACCGCCGGACCAACGCGATAGAGCTCGAGCTGCAGCGCTCGATCAAGAACAACGAGCTCGTGAAGCTCCTGGCCATCGAGAAGTCGCTGGTGTTCTTCACCACCTCGCTGCGCTCCGACGAGCTCGTGCTCGAGAAGCTCCAGAAGGGCTCGGCGGTCCGGTTCAAGGACGACGAGGCGGAGCTGCTCGAGGACGTGGCGACCGATTTCAGGCAGGCCATCGAGATGTCGCATATCCATAGCGACATACTGTCGGGCATGATGGACGCCTTCGCCTCGGTCATCTCGAACAACCTGAACATCGTGATGAAGCGCCTGACCATCATCTCGATCGTGCTGATGGTGCCGACCTTCGTCGTCAGCGTGTTCGGCATGAACGTGCCGTTCCCCGCCGGCGTCGGCTCGTCGGCTATCGCCTTCCCGGCGATCATGGGCGGCTGCGCCGCGCTCGCGCTGTTCAGCGCGTTCCTGCTCCGCGACCGGCGCAAGAAGCCGGGCAAGGCCCTGCTGGCGCCGGCGGCCGGGGCCATCGTCGTGCACGCCAGGAAATGAGCGCGCCGGCCCGAGCCGAGCCCGGGCCGAGCCGGGGCGCGAGCTCGGGCTTGCGCCCCGGCCGAGATGCGCGTATGCTTTGGCGCCATGATCCAGGCCCTGTACGTCGACGACGACTTCCTCATCATCGATAAGCCCGCCGGGCTCGCGACTCAGCCCGGCGAGGGCGTGAGGACCTGCGTGATAGACGCGGTGGAGCGCGACTTCGGCTTCAGGCCGTACCTGGTGCACCGGCTGGACAAGGAGACGGCCGGCTGCCTCGTCGTGGCGCGCTCGCCGCGGGCCGCGGCCGAGCTGTCGGCGCTGATGGGCGGCCGGGGAGCCGTGAAGGCGTACCGCGCCGTCGTCGCCGGCAGGCCCGAGCCGGCCGACGGCGTCTACCGCGACGATATACGGGTCCGCGGCGAGCGCGTGAGCGCCGAGACCCGCTACCGCACGCTCCGCGGCGACGACCGGCTGAGCCTCGTCGAGGCCGAGCTGGGCACCGGCCGCAATCACCAGATCCGGCTGCATTTCGCCCAGGCGGGCCACCCGCTCGCCGGCGACGACCGCCACGGCGACTTCAAGCTGAACAAGGCGCTGGCCAAGGAATTCGGGATCAAGCGCCTGATGCTATACGCCTCGAGGATATGGCTGCCGCTCGATCCGCCGGTCGGGGCGGAGGCTCCGGCGCCGCCCCATTTCGCGGCGTTCTACGAGCGCTGGGCCTCGGGGGGCGCGCCGTGACCGCCCCGTTCGAATGGGTCCGCGGCGCCGCCTGGCTGTTCCCCGACGGCACGCTCGACGTCGTCCCCGGCTTCCACGACGAATGGATCGCCGCCCACCAGGACCTGGCGCCCGGCTGCTCGAACGTAGCGGACGTGGTGACCGGGCTCGGCTGGCTGTCGGTGGTCTCGTACTCGCGCGGCTACGTCGAGTTCATGATACGCTCCAAGTCGGACTCGGGCTCGGTCCGGCTGTGCGTCGAGCACCTGGGGCGCAACCTCGGCCGCTGGGAGAACGCGCTCGTGATGACGATGGACGAGGAAGGCTACGCCAAGCTGACTCCGGACGACTTCGCCGACGGCGCCTCGCCCGAGTCGAAGATACGCGGCATCTTCTCGGTCGACTAGCCGCCGAGCAGCTCCTTGAGCTCGCGCGCGTTGCGGACGGCGTTGCCCCGCGCGTGGTTGTTGAACGCGACGAGCAGGTTCCCGCCCTTGGCCATGCGCCTGAGCCTCGGCGCGGAGGCCGCCAGCTCCTCTGGCGAGTACAGGTAGTCGTAGCGGCTCGTCGCGTCGCCGTTCCACCAGGCGTCGGCGTTGCGGCCGTGGAAGCGCAGGTAGGCCAGGTCGCCGGTCACGCGCTCCTCGACCGCCGGCAGCCCGGGCAGCTCCGGGCGGTCGACCATCGCGACGCCGACGCCGCGGCGGTCGAGCTCGTCGTAGACGCGGTCGCCCCGCCACTCGTCGTTGCGGAACTCGACGACGAGCGGCAGGGGCCTGAGCGCGTCGAGCAGGGCGGCCAGGTAGCCGCGGTTGTCGGGCGTATGGTGGAAGCTATACGGCAGCTGCACCAGCACGGCCGCGAGCCTGTCCCCGTCCGCCAGCGCGCCGGCCGCCGACGCGAACTCGGCCGCGTCGGACCTCCACGATCCGGACGGCTCGTGCGTAAGGCTCCTGTGCGCCTTGATGCTGAAACGGAAGCCCGACGGGGTCCTGGCCGCCATCGAGCGCAGGTTCGAAGCCTTGGGCATCGCGTAGTACGAGAAGTTCAGCTCGACGAACGGGAAGAACAGCGCGTAGTAGCGAAGGAACTCCGCCTTGGGCAGTTCCTCGGGGTAGAAGGCGCCGCGCCAGTCGTCGTAGGAGTAGCCGCTCGTGGCCACCAGGATGTCGCCCATGCGAAGAACTATGCCGGCTTCGCGCCTCCGGCGCAAGTGCCGCCGGATTGCTCGCGAATTAACGCCGCCTTAACGCCCTCCTAACGCCAGGCTGGAACGATGGCCGTAGTCGGAGGCGGATCATGAAGACCATCGAGTTCATCGCTACGATGCGCGCCATGATGGAACGGGCCAGGCGCGAGAGCCTGACGGCCGATTCCAAGATAGTGTTCATCAGCGACCTGCACATGGGCGACCGCGGTTCCCGGGACGATTTCAGGCACAACGCGGAGCTGATGGCGGAGACCCTGTCGGGCCGATACCTGGCGGAAGGCTGGAAGCTCGTGCTGAACGGCGACGTAGAGGAGCTGCATAAGTTCGAGCCGGAGACGATACGCTCGGCGTACGGCGATATATACGGCCTGTTCCGATCCTTCGAGCGGGGCGGCGGGCTCGTCAAGATACTCGGCAACCACGACCTCGGCCTGCTGCTCCGCGACGACCACGAGTTCAGGCTCGAGCACGCCCTGCGCCTCGACCGGCCCGACGGGGCGCTGCTGGCCTTCCACGGCCATCAGGCGAGCAAGCTGTTCATGAAGTACAACTACCTGTCCGACTTCGTCGTCCGCTACGTCGCCGATCCCCTTAGGATCAAGAACGACGAATTCCCGATGACCTCGAAGAAGCGCTTCAAGACGGAGCGGCTCGTCTACCGGGCCGCCAAGGAGCTCGGCGTCATCGCGGTCACCGGGCATACGCACCGTCCCCTGTTCGAGTCGTACTCCAAGTACGACTCGCTCCGTTGGAGCATCGAGTCGCTCCTCCGGCGCTACGCGTCCGAGGGCCCCGATGAGCGAAGCGGCACGGCCGCCCTGCTGGCGGTCTATTCCGCCGAGTTCAAGCGCCTGTCGAAGCGCGAGCGCAAGAGCAAGGTATCGAGGAGCCTCTACGAGCGGGAGGAACTCCTATCGCCCTGCGTGTTCAACTCCGGCTGCGCCACCGCGAGGCGCGGCTATACGGCCATCGAGCTGACCGGGGACGCGATATCGCTCGTATACTGGACGACCGAGGGCCGGGCCAAGGCCTACGTCGAGCGCGAGGCGCTCTACCGCGACCGGCTGCCGGGCACGCCCTGGCTGCGCTACACCGTCGCGTCCGACTCGCTCGACTATATCGTGGCCCGCTCGCGGCTGGTATCGTAGGGCGGCGCCCCGGCTTATTTCCGCCGGATCAGCATCATCGTCAGGTCGTCGTACTGCTCGTCCTCCTTGAGGTGGCCGTAGTACAGGTACTCCTTGCGCCTCGGGTCCGGATGGGGCTGCTTGTCGCGGCAGAACCTGGGGTACTGCTTCCAGCACTTGGCCAGCACCTCGTCGATGCGGGCGTCGACGATGACCTTGTCGTCGGCCCCGGCGGTCGGGTCGGGGATGATCCTGAAGACCTTCTCCACCGCGGCTATGCCGAGCACCAGGTCGTCCGGCCCGGCGTCGAGGGTCGAGAAGTCGAAGTCGTAGGCGGCGTCGGGCCCGAGCGGGTCGCCCTCCTTGCGCAGCGTGTACGAGCCCCGCGCCATGATCGCCTCGGTGACCGCCTTGATGCGCTCCTCGCCGAGCTGCTCCACCTGGGCCTCGCGGTGCTCGCTCTCGTTGCCGTCGCGGTCGCGCAGCTTCTGGACCCTATAGAGCGGCTTGAAGTCGGGGCCGCGCATCGCCCGGCTCGATTCCTCGAAGCCGTCCGTGTAGAGCAGCATCGTGTCGCCGTGGCCGAGGGGCAGGAGGACCTGCTTGTACGGCGAGGTGGACTCGACGAGGTCGTTCGGGAAGGTGCCGGCGGTCGGCGCGCTGTCGAGGGTATGGGTGACGACGGCGCGCTTATCGGCCTCGTAGACGCGCAGGATGTTGTCGCCTGCGTGGCAGAGGTAGGCGGCGCCGGTCTGGGAGTCGTAGACGCCCATGATGAACGCCGCGAACCGGCCCTTGAAGCCGCGCTTCTCGATGAAGTCGTTGATCTTGTAGGTGATGCGGTCCAGGTGGATGCCGTCGCGCTTGAACGACCAGCCCGTTAGCTCGGTCGTGAATATCGTCGCGACGCCGACCATGATGAGGGCGGCCGGCACGCCCTTGCCGGATACGTCGCACTTGATGAAGGCCCAGAACCGGCCGTCCAGCGGCGTGTAGTCGAAGTAGTCGCCCGACACGCCCTTGGCGCCCTCGTAGTAGCCGAAGAAGACGTGCCCGGCCTGGTCGTCGTAGCCGGTCGTCAGCTTCTCGCCCAGCTCGTTCGTGACGAGCGGGATGAACATCTTCTGGACTTCCTTTCCCACGGTCAGGAACTCCGCCTCCTTGGCGGCCTCGACGAGGCCGGCCGTCATCTCGTTGATGGTGCCGGCGAGTATCGACAGCTCGTCGCGGCTCTTCACGTCGATGGAGAAATCGGCCAGCTTCCGCTTGTCGCTCTCGTCCCTGATGGTCTCGATGCCCCGCACCACCTTCATCAGCGGGCCGATGATGATGCGCGACAGGCCGAAGGCTCCGACCACGCCGATGGCCAGCGCTATGGCCGCTACTACCGCGACGCTCCTGACGAGCTCGTCCCGGGCCGCGTTCACCTGGGCGACTATGGTCTCCGTGGAGACCGACAGCCTGACGAGGCCGCGGTAGTACACCGCCTCGCGGCCCTGCCTGAACAGGATCGGCTTGTAGAAAACGTATTCCTCGGCGGTCGCGCCGAGCTTGGTGGCGTCGAAGCCCGGCTCGGACGCGACCGAGGCGTCGGCGATGGCCGCGAGGCGCTCGTTCAGCTCGCGCTCCATCACGCTGGCGCCCGAGGCTATCTCCGCCAGGCGGTCCTGGCTGGCCGCGTCGAGGTTCGCGGCGAGGGCGCGGCCCTCGTCCTGCATCTGCTGCAGGGCCTCCGCTATCGCGCCGACCTCGGCGTTGGCGCGCGCGTCGATCTCGGCGGCCATCGAGGCTACCCGCGGCGATAGCGGGTCGCCGAGCAGCGAGACGCCGGGCAGCAGGGCCGGCCCGTCGATCTTGGAGGCGATGTCCGGGTCGTTGCTCGCCCATACGACGTCGGGGTTCGTGGCCCCGGAGCCGCCGAAGCCGGTAATGGTCAGGTAGCGCGCCTCGGCGACGGCGCTGGCCTGGTTCGGCAGCAGCGACAGCTCGAGCACGTTCTTGGCGGGCAGGTACGACTTGCCGCCCTGGACGGCGCTCTCGAGCAGCACCCGGGCCCGCTGCTCGAGGCCCCGGGCCAGCGTCTCGCTCTGGGTATCGAGCATCTGCATGCCCAGCCGTATCGACACGAGGGCGACGATGAACAGCACGAGCAGGCTGATCGTCATCGCGAACTTGGCGGTCAGGCCGGCTCCCCTGCGGACGGCCCGCTCGGCCTTCCGCCTGCGTTCGGATTCGGGCATTGGCTTTCCCTCCAGTAGCGCTATCGCCTCGGCTCGCGCCGCCCTCATCTGCCCCGCCAGCGCGACGACGTGCCTGAGCGACAGGACGATGCCGAGGGACGGCAGGAGCAGGGCGGCTAGCGTGAACAGCGCGGATACGCTGACTATCGACGTCGGGGCGGGGGCGAAGGACCAGGTCGGCGACCATGGCGCCCCGCGCTCGCCGAATTTTACGGTGCCTGAGTAGTCGACCGCCAGGCGCGGCGCGGTGAAGTACCAGCCGCGATCCGGATGGTAGAGGCCGATGCGGTACGAGCCCGCCCGCAGGTCGGAGACCTCGGCGACGCGCAGCAGGCGGTCCGACGCTATAGAGTACTGGCGGTCGGCCAGCGAGAAGACATAGTCGAACGGCTCGCGCCCGTCGGCGTCGATGGCCAGCCTGGTCACGGCGCCGTCGTCCAGGAAGCCGCGTCCGACGACGGAGAGCTCCAGGTTGCCGAAGTCGTCGCGCCTGGCGCCGACGTCGGTGACGGCGGTGTACGGCCTGAACTTGTCCGTCCTGAGCAGCGCGCGCGTCGGTTCGCCGACATTGCCGACGCCGTCTATCGCGGCCACCGAGAAGACCCAGTAGCCGTCGTCGACGTTCGAGAACGAGGTGCTAGGCGAGCGCGTGCGCAGCGACGGGGCCGGCGGCGCCGGCTCGGCCGAGGTCCAGAGCCAACGCTCGTAGTCGGTGGTCGGCCAGAGGTCGTAGGCGGCCGCGGGGCGCCGGGCGCCCTCGTCCGCCGGCGGCGCCGGGCGCTTGCGGGCCGGCGGGCGGTCGAGAGGGCCGAGGTACTCGACGGCCCAGGCGTAGCCGGCGACGTCCGGGTCGGCCGGGGGCTCCCAGGCGAGCGCGAAGCTGCTCGACGCGATGAAGCCGTCGGCCGACGCGGCCGGGGGCGTGATCGCCGGCTTGCCCGGCGGCGTCGTGTCTCGTACGAAGCGCACCCTCGACGCGCCCGACCAGTTGCCGGCGTAGTCCTGGGCCTTGATCGAGAAGAACCAGTCGCCGTCCTCGTCCGCGTCGAAGGCGGCGCGGGTCAGCGTCTCGAGCGCCATGACCGTCTCGGGCGGCTCCGCCTCGGGGTCCCTGGTCCACAGGTAGGAGAACCCGAGTATGCCCGACGAATCGTCCGGCGCCGTCCATCGGACGGTGGCGCGGCCGCGCCTGGTCGGCTCGCCCGGGACGAAGTCGACGGCCGAGATGGCGGGCGGCCGGGCGCTCGTGTCGGGTACCATGCCGATGACCGAGGAGAGCGAGCCCGAGCCGGTCTGCCAGAACGCGTACAGGCCGCGGTCGGTCGATACGACCCTGCCGAAGGTGCCGTCGCCGCGGGACCTGCCCGACAGGTCGCGCTCGGTCCAGAGCGCCCCCGACTTGAACGCGGTGAAGACGCGGTTCGCGCCCCGCCGGTCGTCGAACCAGGCTATGGCCGGCTCCGCGTCCGGCCCCTCGCCGAGCGGGTACAGCCTCGGCTCCGAGCAGGCGCCCTGGCCGAGGGTGACGCGCTCCGGGCTGTCCGGAACGAGCGCGCCGTCGGCGTCGAGGCGGGCCGCGTAGACCTGAGCCGGCCCGGATAGCAGCCTGCGCTCCCAGGTCAGCCAGAGCGATCCGCCTATCCTGGCCAGGTGCGGCCGTTGGTTGTCGAAGCGGTCCGGGGCCTGGGCCTCGCGGTGCACCGGGTCCATGAAGCCGGTGATCCGTAGGGGCGGCGACCAGGACAGGCCGGCGTCCCGCGATACGGTCGAGTATAGCTGGTAGCTCGGGCGGTCGCCGCCGGACAGCGTCTGGAACACGACGACGTCCGTCCCGTCGACGGAGGCGGCCGTCGGCAGGAAGTTCGGGTCGAGGCCCACGTCGCCGCCGACGAACGGGGCCAGCGGCGCCCACGACGAGCCGTCGTCCGACCGGGTATAGAAGATCGACAGCGACTCGTAGGTCGTGGCGTCGCCGCCGCCGGCGGGCGTCCGCGTGAAGACCTGGCTCCTCGTGACGAACAGGTACCAGCCGCCGGCCGCGTTCGAGTAGACGCGCGGCGCTACCACCGGCTGGTCCAGCTCGAGCGCCGACAGTGGCCGGAACGACCGTCCCGAGTCGTCCGACGCGTAGACCTCCACGCGCCGCTCGCCGGCCGAGGCCGCTATCAGCAGCCGGCCGTTGCCGTCGTCGTCGGCGGAGAACAGGGCCGGCGCGCTCAGGCTGCGCTCGCCCTTGGCCTTGTCGCCTATGGCCTCGTAGAGGAACGGGCCGGCGAAGCGGTCGCGCCTGAATACGCCGTCGTCCCTGTACGACGCCATCGACAGCCAGGCCTCGCCGCCGCCGTCGGTCGGCACGTTCTCCTGCCAGATCGCTATGACGTCGCCGGAGGTCCTGATCGCCTGAGGATAGGCGCCGACGCCCTTGGACAGGCGCGCGGGGGCTTCCCAGTAGAAGTCCGTCGGCGCGGCCTCGGCGGCCGGCGATACGAGCAGCGCGCAGGCGGCGCAGGCCGCCGCCAGGGCCAGTCCTCGTCCCGCGCGGCGGGATCGTGCGTTCGGAGCGCCCATGGCCGTCAATAGCCCCTCGCCGATAGGCGCGCGTCGAGGTCGGAGACCTTCTGCATCGTCGCGCCCTTGGGATAGACGGCCGCGAGCCTCGTCAGCCTGACGCGGGCGTTCAGGTAGTCGCCGGCGGTGAAGAAGGCTACCGCCTCGTTATACAGCGTCTCGGCGGCGCTCGGCAGGACGATAGCGGTGTCGCCCCCGATGTAGGTGGCGATGCGGTCCTTGAGGGCGCTGGCCTCGGCGTTGTTCGGGTCGAGGCCGAGCGCCTTCTCGAGCTGGGCGCGCGCGAAGGTGAACTGGGCTACCTGACCCGAGTCGACGATGCGCCTGGCCGCGGCGACCAGCGATCGCGCCTCGGCTATCGCCTTCGGGTCGGGCGGCGGCTGCCTGAAGCCGAGCAGTATCTCGGCCCGCTCGATCTGGGCGCGCAGCCCCGGGTAGCGCGGGTTGATCGCCTCGAGGTCCTGCAGGTCGCTGTAGGCCGTCGTCAGGTCGGCCCGCTCGTCGATCTTGGCCTTGGCCTCGTTGAACAGCCTCGCGAAGCTGCGGCCGAACTCGTCGGGGTCGGAGAGCTGGTCGATCTGCAGCTCGAGCACGCGAGCCTCCTGGTTGAGCGGGAAGATCACCTTGACCTCGGAAATCTTCTGCTTGGCCTGCGTGAAGGCGCGGATGGCGCCGGTCTTATCACGCTTGGCGAGCAGGCTCGCGCCTTCCTGGTAGTATTGCTTGGCCAGGGACAGGAGCTGGCTCATCTCCGGGAAGAGCGGCGCCGTGACGGGGATGTCGCGGCCGGTCTTGACCGATAGCGCGGTCTGCACCAGCTTGAGCCAGTACTCGACCTCGACCTCGGGCGTCGAGTTGGTGGTGCTCCAGCGCGCCCGGGCCTGGAGCAGCGTCGACTCGGCCCGGTCGAACTCGCCCTGCAGGTAGAGGTTCCGGCCGCCGGTCACGAGGCGCCTCGTCTCGGCGACGACCAGGTCGTTCTCGGTCTTCAGGATGGTCGCGGCCAGCTCCGACAGGAGCCGGTCGGACTCGACCCTGAGGACGGGGTCCTGCTCGATCGATAGCGACGCGAGGTAGCGCTCGCGGGCCCGCTCGAGGCGCTCCCTGGCGGTCTCGAAATTGTTGGCCCTGAGGGCGTTCCTGGCCTCCGCCACGCGCCGCTCCGCCTCGAGCTTGCTCGAGTCGGCGAGCCGCTTCTGCTCGCTGGCGCGGACGGTCAGCGCCCTCGAGTCGGCGACGCGCTCGGCGGCCGACGCGGCGAGCGCCCTGGCCCGCTCGGTCCACTCGAGCACGGACGCGTCGCTCGCCACGTAGTCCGGCCTGGAGGCCTGCGACGCGACGAAGGCGTCGATGTCGGCCCGGAGCGCCGCGAGTATACTGTCGGCGGACGCCAGCGACGACAGCGCCTTGCCCGGATAGCGGAACACGGCGTCGGGCAGCTGCGGGTCGTCCGACGGCACGCCGTCGAGCGAGGTCCGCGCCGATTCTATCGCCGCGACCGCCCGTTCGGCGGCGGCGGACAGGAGGCCGTACCTGAAGGAGGCCGCCGCGGCCACCGCTCCGGTCTCGAGCGTCCTCGACAGCCCGAGCGCGTTCGCTATGCGGCCGTCCAGCTCGCCCTGGGCGGCCTGGGACTTGTCGGAGCCGTAGCCGGCGCGGGTCCACTCGGCCATCCTGGTGGCCGACTCGCCCGACTCGAGCCTGAGCGCGTCGATCTCCCGCTGCGCCCGGACGAACGCGAGGCGGCTGGACTCGTAGGCGTCGAGCGTAGCGGCGGGATTAGCCGTATCCGGCTCGACGGCGGCGAGCGCGCGCTCGTCCGCGTCGGCCGCCCGCCTGACGGCCGCGAGCGCGGCGTAGGTCCTGGCGCTCGCCGCGAGGTGGCGCAGGCGCAGGTAGTCCTCGCCCTTGAGCTCGAGCACCGCCTGCCCGAGCGTCGTCGAACGCTCTGCCAGGTCGCTCGGCGCGTAGTGGGCCCAGAGCGACAGGAGCGCCAGGCCCCGGTCGGCGAGCGCCGCCGCGCCGGAGAACAGGCCGCCCGCCGCGTCCCACGACCCGGCGTCGTAGGCGGCGAGGGCCTCTCCGGCCTCGGACTCGAGGCGCCCCTCGAGGGCGGTCTGGGCCGAGCCGAGCGCGTTGGCCCAGCGGGCGTCGATGGCGCCGGCGACGCCCTCGAGCCGGCCCTCGGACTGGCGGCCGAGCACGAGGCGGAACGCGAACGGCAGGAAGGAGTTGTCGGTGACCGTCTCGTCCTTGGACGACAGCTCGGCGAACGAGCGCTCGAGGGCGCGGCCCTGATCGACGACGAAGCGTCGGGTCGCGGCCATGGAGGCCGCGGACGACTGGGCCAGCGGCCATGCCGCGTCTATCGCCGCGGCCTCGCCGCCCGAGTACGCGGCGGCGAGCTCCTCGAAGGCCGCCCTCATCGCCTCGCCCTGCTCCTCGAAGGTGATTATCGCGCCGGATACCGACGCTACCCTCTCGAACGCCCCGTCGACGAAGCCCGGGTCCAGGCCGGCCTCGGTGAATTCCTGCCGGTACAGGGTGAAGCCGGCCTCGTAGGCCCTGGCGGCCTCGACGTACCGCCCCGAGTCGATCAGCGATCGGCCCTGGGCCATGTATTCCTCGAATTTCGCGCGGTTATAGGTGAATAGCGCCAGGTCCTTCGTCTTGGCCACGAACTCCTGGACCGCAGGGTTCGGCGCCCGTTCGTAGCCCTCGAGCTCGCGGATCATCGCGAGCTTCTTCTCCTGGTTGGTCGGGTCGTTGGTCATCACGTCTATCAGCGTCTCGGCCGACTTGTTATAGGCCGCCCTGATCTTGGTGATCTGCCTGAGCTTCTTCTGCGCCTCGTCGAAGCGGTCGGGATAGCGCTTCATGAAATCGGTGATGTAGAGGATGGCCTCGTCGTACTTCTGCTGCGCGATCAGGGTATCCGCGTAGGCCAACGGATCCTCGCGGCCGCCCATTGCCCAGGCGGTCGAGGCGCAGCAGAGGATGATAAGCATGACCAGCGCCAACGGGCGGCTCATTTTCATATATAGGCGCCTAAAGGCTCCTCCAGCGAGCTGGCCGGACGCTCCGAGGCCCGGCTCCTCAGTATCATTGTCGGCGCGCGCCCGGCTAAGCTGAGCGTTACTATCGTTTATACGGATAGAAATTATCGCTATCGTACTGTATATTCCATTGTAGCATGAAGAGGATAGCCGGCCTCGCGCTACTGCTAGCATTACTCCCGCGCGCCCGGGCCGAAGCCCAGGACCTGTACGCCGACGCCTACGAATTCATCTACAGCATGTTCTCCCTCGGCGGCGAGGACCCGAACGAGGGCATGACCACCTTCCTGTCGACGCTGGTGCCGGTAGGCGGCAGCGCCGAGAGCATGGGCATGGCCTTCGTAGCGGTGGCCGACGACGCGTCCTTCCTCGAGCTGAACCCGGCGGGCAGCGCGCTGCAGGACCGCACGCAGTTCGCGTTCTACCACAACAACTGGATAGCGGATACGCGGCTCGAGGCGGTCGCCTATACGATGCGCCTCGGCTCGCTCGGCCTGTCGCTCGGCGGCAAGTGGCTGTACCTGCCGTTCACCGAGTACTCCGACTTCGGCGAGCGGCTCGCCACCGGCTACTACTCCGAGGCCCTCGGCACCTTCAACGCGTCGCTCCACCTGTTCCCCGGCTACTATTTCTACGGCGTCTCGCTCGGCGCCAGCGCCAAGCTTGCGTTCAGGTCGATGCCGAGCTACAGCGACGACGAGGGCGGCTTCGTCTCCGGGCTGTCCCAGTCGGCGCTGGCCGTGATGGCGGACATAGGCGCGCTGACCAGGTTCAACCTGTTCAAGCTCTATAATTCCCGCGAGAAGAATTTCGCCGTCGGCCTGGCGCTCAAGAACGTGGGTCCCGCGGTGCGGGACGAGCCGCTGCCGACCGTCGCTACCGCCGGCTTCTCGTATAAGTTCCTGAAGCCCATCCTCGTGTCGGCCGATATCAGCAAGCCGATCAACCTGGTCGACCCGTCCCTGAGCGAGTCGTTCTACTGGGGCGTCGGCTACCGGATGACCGTGACCGATTTCTGGGACCTGCAGGCCGGCTTCCTGGTCAAGGGCGGCAACCCGAGGATCAGCGTCGGCGCGGCCATAGACTTCTCCCCGCTGACCCTCGAGGTCAACTATACCCTCGACCTGACCACGCAGTTCTCGCCGCTCAACCGCATGAGCATCGAGGCGCGCTTCGATATGGGCGACATGGGACGGGCGGCCAAGGCCGCCCGGGCCGAGGAGCTGTACCTGCAGGGCCTGGACGCGTACGCGGCCGGAGACCTGCAGCTGGCCATCTCGTACTGGGACGAGTCGCTCAGGCTCAACCCGAACTTCGACCCGGCCAGGGAGAACCGCGACACCGCGCAGGAGGCCCTGGACCTCCGCCAGCGCATGCTCGAGCTGCAGCGGCTGGAGCGGGGCGACTGAGACTATAGAACGAATGGAGTCATCGTGCTGAGAACCGTCCTAGGGCTGCTGTCCGCGGCCACGTCGATCTACATGCTGCTATGCGTCGTCCGCGTGTTCATGTCATGGCTGCCGAGCGCCCGGCTAGGCAAGCCGGCCGAGCTCGTGGAGCGCGCCACCGAGCCGTACCTGTCCTGGTGGAGGCGCTTCCCGGTACTCCGGTCCGGCGGCGTCGATTTCTCGCCGATAGCCGCGCTCGCCGCGCTCTCGGGCCTGTCGAGGCTGTTCACCGTCGCGTCGTACGGCGGGCTGAGCCTCGGCGTGGCGCTGGCCCTGGTCGTCGAGGTCGCCTGGTCGCCGTTCGGCTTCCTGCTCGGCTTCTTCGCCGTGCTCGTCATAGCGCGCATCGTCGCCTACGCCGCCAGGTGGAACAGCCTCAACCCGCTGTGGCGGGCAATCGACGCGATGATCAACCCCGTCCTGTTCAGGATAAAGCGCTTCGTCTATAAGGACAGGATCGTCAACTATATGCAGGGCCTTATAACCGGCGCGGTGGCCCTCGTCGGGGCCAGGGTGCTGCTCGGGATGGCCTTCGGCCTCGTCATAGGCCTCCTGCAGAAGCTGTAAAGGAACAACTCATGCTGACATCGAAACAGCGGGCCAGGCTGTCGTCGCTCGCGAACGAGCTCAACCCCATCGTATTCCTCGGCAAGGCCGGCCTCGTCGACGGCGTCCACGAGGCGCTCGACCGGGCCCTGACCGACCACGAGCTGGTCAAGCTGCGCTTCGTCGACTTCAAGGGCGAGCGCAAGGAGCTGGCCAGGGAGCTGGCCGAGAAGGCGGGGGCCGAGCTCGTGCGCGTGATCGGGCACGTGGCCATCATCTATAGGCCGAGCCCGGACCCCGAGAAGCGGTCGATCGCGCTCGACTAAGCGGGCGACGGGGCCGCGCGCCGGCCCCTCGCCGTTCACTCGTCCTTGAGGCCCTGGTACTCCGCGGCGCGATGCCGCATGAACGAGCCGTTGAACCACAGCAGCAAGAGCGACATCGCGAAGGCGCAGGCGACGACCGGCCAGGGGTGGCCGCCTATCGATATATGCGCGAACAGCGGCACGTCGACGAGCAGGGTCGTCGCCAGGGTGACGAAGGGCGTCAGGATGACGAACATGATGGGCGTCCACTGGGCGTACTTGTGCTCGGTATGCCTGAAGGCCGTGATCGCGACGACGCCGCCCGCCAGCAGCGAGAAGGCGAACTCGACCGGCACCATGAACAGCGAGACGCCGAGCATCGTGCCTATGCCGCCGCCGCCCTTGAAACCGTAGAACAGCGGCCTGCAGTGGCCGACGACCGCGGCCATGCCGACCGCGTACGTGAACGCGAGGCTGGCCCCGTCGTCGCCCTTGAATAGCCAGAGCCTCGCCGCGAGCATCGGGACGACGGCCTTGAGGCTGTCCAGCGCGCAGACGAGGACGCCCCAGCCCTTGCCGACCGTGCGCGCGACGTTCGAGGTGCCGGGGTTCAGGTTGCCCTGCTTCCGTATGTCCTTCCCGGTCACCAGCCTCGTCACGACGACGGCGTAGAGTACCGAGCCCGATAGGTAGCTGACGGCGACTGCGAGCGTCGCGGCGAGGTAGCGCATGGCGTCCTTCCTTACTCGAGCGATATGATCAGGAGCTCGCGGCCCTGGCCGCCGTACAGCGACTCGAATTCGGCGTCCGGGTTGATCGCGGCGACGCCCGCCCGGAGGCCGTCGAGCAGGGCCGGGTCGAAGTCACGCCCCAGGTAGGCCGAGACGTTGCCCTTGCCGGCCAGGCCGGCCGCCTCGAGGGCCTCGAGCGCCGCGCCGATCGGGTCGTCGCCCATGGCCGCCACCTCGTCGCCGCTCATGACGAAGTACGCGCCCTCCGGTATGGCCAGGTCGCCGAAGGTGGAGTCGGAGGCGCTGCGGTACAGGCATAGGCACGCGGCCAGGCCGACGCAGTCGCCCATGTTGCGGGCGTTGTCGCCGAGGCCGTCGTTCTCCGAGTATCCGTAGGCCGCCGCCACGCCCTCGACGACGTTCCTCGTCGGCACGACGACCACGTCCCTCCCGCAGAGGTCCCTGGCCAGGGTCGCCGCCGGAGCGATGTTGGCGTTGTTCGGCAGGATGATGACGGCGGGCGCGTCGATCTCGGTCAGCGCGTCCAGGATGGCGCCGGCGCTCGGCAGCTCCTTGCCGTACTCGAGGCAGCGCGCGACGCCGAGCCCGGCGAACAGCTCGGCGAAGCCCGGGCCGGGCACGCAGGCGAGCACGGCGCAGGCCGAGCCGTCGAGGTGGGCCGCGACGACGGCCGCCGCCTGCTCGCGCATGTCCTCGACCTTGGACGAGCCGATGCGCCCTATCGCGCCCAGGTAGCCGATGACGTCGTCCGGGTCGTCGGTGTGGATGTGCAGCTTGATGAAGCGCGGGTCGATCACGAGCGCTATGCTGTTGCCGCGGCTGCCGAGGAAGTCGCGGAGCGAGCCGCCGTCGCAGCCGCGCGGGTCCTCGACGTAGACCTCGGTGCAGTAGCGGTACTCGGGCTGGGGCTTCCAGTTGACGAGGGCGGCCGGGTCCGGCTTGAAGCGGTATCCGTCCTCCGGCTCGGCGGTCACCGAGGCGTTGGTCAGGCCGCGGAGCATGCCCTCGACGATGAAGATGAAGCCGAGGGCGCCGGCGTCGACCACGCCGGCCTTGGCGAGCAGCGGCAGCATGGTCGGCGTCAGGAACAGCGACTCCCTGGCGGCCGCCAGCGCGTGGCGCAGGCAGCCGCCTATGTCGAGGACCGGGCACTCGTGCAGCGCGCGGGTCATCGCCGCGATGATGGTGATCATCGTGCCCTCGACCGGGGTGAACAGCGAGGAGTTGACCTGGTAGGCGCCGTTCTCGAAGCCCTCGAGCAGCTCCGCCCGGGTCAGCCGCTCGTGGCGCTCGACCGCGGCCAGGAAGCCGGAGAAGAACCAGGCGACGATGAAGCCGGAGTTGCCCCGGCTGTTGCGCAGCAGCTCTCGCCGCATCGACTCGGACAGCTCGCGGAGGCTCGACGCCGGCCGGTCGCCGAGGGCGCGCAGGCCGGCCTGCAGCGTGGCGACCATGTTGGCGCCCGTGTCGCCGTCGGGCACCGGGAACACGTTCAGGTTGTCGAGCACCGCCTGGTTCAGGCTGAGGTACTCGCCCGCCTTGACGAAGGCCCCGCGCAGGTCCTCGGCGTCGAGGGCCTCAATCGATATGAGCGATGTATCCGATGTCATAGAAGTCCGGGCCCGCGTGGGCCATGTTGCTATGGTTGGTGTACGACAGGGTGATCGCGGCCTCGTAGCCGAGGCCCTCGACGGCGCGCTTCAGGTGCTCGGCCTCCTCCTCGTGCGGGCCTATGACGCTGATGACCGCCGATAGGCGCCTGGCGCCGCGCGCCTCCATGTCCTCCTTGACGATGGACGCGAAGCGCTGGTTGGCCTGGACGTGGTTCTTGACCTTGCCGATCGACTTGAGCACGCCGGGCTCCTCCGAGGAGCTCAGGATGGCGATGATCTTCATCGCGGAACCGAATACGGCCTTGGCCAGGCCTATCCTGCCGGTGCGGTGCAGGTAGAACAGGTCGTAGACGACGCCGAGGTGCCTCGTCGCGGCGCGGGCGCTCTCGAAGCGGGCGATCACCTCCTCGTACGACAGGCCCGCGCGGATCGCGAGCGCGGTGTCCAGCACGAGCGCGCTGTACGCGCCGGTCAGGTGCCACGAGTCAAGGAAGGTGACGTCGAGGTCCTTGCGCTCGGAGACTATCTTCCTGACGACGGCCGCGGTGGCGGACGAGGCGCGGCTCGACTGATGGAGCGACAGGATGCGCTCGCCCTTATGCCGCTCGTACAGGGCGACGAGGTCCTCTTCCCTGAGGCCCGAGGTGGTCACCTTGTTGTCCTTGTCCTTGAGCAGCCGCCTGAGCTCGTCCTTCTCGGCTCGGCTCATGCGGATGGAGGCCGGGTAGGGCTCGCCGTTCAGGAACATCGGGTACTCGACGACGCCGACGCCCAGCTCGTCGAGGGTCTCCGGGCTCAGCTGCACCGCCGAATCGGCTATCAGTACCATCGCTCGCCTCCTGGCTATCGGTCGGGATCCTCGGGAACGTCTATACTACAGTTGGACAACGGGAAAGCCTTGCACGGGTGCACGAAACCGTAGCGTTCGTCGGCGGCCCTGGCGCCGGGGCCCGGCGGCGAGTAGCAGCGGCCCTCGACGAGGCGCGAGCGGCACCAGCCGCACTCGCCCGCCCGGCACAGCGACGGCGGGCGCAGCCCGGCGCGCTCCATCGCGACGAGCAGGGGCTCTTCCGCGGCGGCCGGGATCGAGACGGTCTCGGGGCCGATGCGCGCCTCGAGCGTAAAGGTCCGCGAGGCGGCTTCCGGCGGGTAGCCGGGCCAGTCCTCGGGGCTGAAGCGCGCCGGGGCGGCCTCGAGCCGGACGCGCCGGGGCGGCCGATCTAGGCCGGCCAGCTCGCCGAGCGCGAAACGCCGCATCGCGTCCGGGCCGCTGACGAAAAACGCCGCGTCGTCGGCCCAAGTCGCCGCGCGCTCGATCAGGGCGGCCGTGATATAGCCGCGCTCCCCGGTCCAGGCGCCGGCCGGTCCGTCCCGCTCGACGACCGGCAGGTACGAGAAGCGGTCCGGATAGCGCTTCGCCAGCTCGCCGAAATAGTCGGAGAACAGTAGCTCCGCGGGCTCGGCCGCGCCGTGGATCAGCGCGACCCGGGCCTTGCCGCGGGCGAGCGCGTCGCCGACGATGGACCTGAACGGCGTGACGCCGCAGCCGCCGGCCAGGCAGACGAGGCTATCGCCGTCGCGGAGCGGCTCGCGGTAGAAGACGCCGGAAGGCCCGGAGCAGCGGACGGTCGAGCCCGGCTCCCAGGTCTCGCGGATGATCGGCGCGCAGAAGCCGCCCGGCGCGTCCTTGACGGTCAGCTCGTAGTAGCCGCCGCCGGCCGACTCGTCCGGGGTCGAGGATATGGAGTAGGGGCGCGAGGCCCGCGCCCCGCCGGCCTCGACGAATACGCTCAGGTACTGGCCGGCCCTGAACGGCGGCAGCCTCGCCGAGCCGTCCGACGGCGCCAGGCGATAGGTACTCGTCGTCGGGCTTTCGTCGCGCACGGAGACTATCCGTAGTGCGAGCCCGGCCGGATGCAGGGCCTCGGCCAGCTCGGCGACGTGGCCCCTCGGCTTGGCCTCGCCCGGCGCCTCGCGGAAGCGCCTCGAGCGCTCGCGGAACGGCGCGACGAAGGCCAGGGCGTCGCGGAGCGGGCCGCGTATCGTCACGCTCATCGTCCGCCCCCTCGGCCGAGCCTGGCCAGGGTCCGCTCGGCGGCGGCCTTGCCCGAGAGTATCGAGCTGCCGTAGCCGTGGCAGCGGTACGAGAACCCGCCGCAGAAGTCCAGCCCGGCCAGGTAGCGCTCGCGGTCGAGCGACACGGCGCGCGGCAGGATCGAGTCCCAGGGCGCCGGCTCGTAGCCGTATACGACGCCGTCCCAGGCGCCGGTATAGCGCGCGAAGGTTACCGGCGTCGCGACCTCCAGCTCCTCGATACGGCCGCGCAGGCGCGCGCCGGTGGCCGCCTCGAACTGGCCGATCAGCTTGTCCGCCAGCAGCGACTTTACCCTGAAGTAGTCGTCGGCCTCGACGCAGGACCAGGCCTCCGGCCTGACGCCGGCGGTGATCGACACGATCGAGGTGCCCGGCGGCGAGCAGTCGGGGATGGCCGAGTTGAGGCAGATGGACGCCTGCATCACCTGGTCCGAGTCGAGGTCGTACAGCGAGTCGTACAGTAGCCGCGTGTCCATGTGGGGCGCGATGAAGTAGCTGTAGTCGGTCAGGCCGAGCGTCTCCCGGTCGGCGTCCAGGCCCAGGTAGACGACGACGACCGAGAAGCCGTGCTTCCTGGCGTTCACGGCGCGCAGAGCCGCCTGCGGGCGCTCGGAGGCCGGGTAGACGAGCGACTCGAAGACGGCCGTCGGCGAGGCGTTGCAGACCACCTCGGCGGCCCGTATCGTCTCGCCCGAGGCCGTCGTCACGCCCCATGCGGCGCCGTCGTCGACCAGGACGCGGTCAACCCGGGCGTTGTAGCGGACCTCGCCTCCGTTGCGGCGTATGGCGGCGTCGAACGCGACGGCTATCTCGTGCGATCGCATCGTCGGTATGACCGCGCCCGACGACAGGTACGAGTGCAGCAGCGAGGCCCAGATAGGGAAGGAGAGGGTATCGGCCGGAACGCCGAGGTAGCACCAGTACGCGAACAGGATGTCGTGGGCGCGCTTCGGTACGCCTAGGGCCGCGGCCACCTCGGCCGCCGTCGCGGAGGCCGTGCGCACGAAGTCCCCGTGGTCGCGCAGCAGCCTGGCCAGGTTCGGCGAGCGGGCGCGCGCGTTCAGGTAGCCGAAGCCGTCCTGCACCTCGCGGCACAGCTCGAAGTACGCGGTGACGGACGGGCGGCTGCCAGGCGCGGCGCGCTCGACCTCGGCTATGCAGGCCTCTATGCCGAAGGGCATGCGTACGTCGACGCCGTCGTCGGTCAGGATGAGCCGGTAGGCCTCGGGCACGCTCGCGAAGCCTACGTCGAGGCCGGCGTCGTCGAGCAGGTAGCGCACCACGCCGGTCGCCTCGGAGATGGAGCGCATATCCGGCAGCTCGTGCAACGACGGCTCGAACTCGAAGCGGCCGCGCGCGAAGCTCGTGGCGAAGCCGCCGGGCAGGTTATGCCGTTCGAGGAGTAGCGTCTTGGCTCCGGCGCGCGATAGCTCGAACGCCGCGCAGAGGCCTCCGAGGCCGGCCCCGACGACGACGCAGTCGTAGGCGCCGGGCGCGCCGGCCCGACCGATTGTTGCCATCCGCTCCAGTATACACGCTATCGGGAATGCCGCAAATCGAATCGACCTCGGCCGCGCATCCTTGCGCGGCGCGTCGTCGTCCATGGCGTTCCCGTCCGCCTAGCGGACGGGCCATAGCGTGGCCGCGCCATCCTTGGCGCGCGATGCGGTACTGGGCCTCGGTTACCGCTTCTGCTCGAAATGTGAGAATTCCATCGAGAAGCTGGCGCGGCCCTGCGATACGGAACGAAGGCTGGTGGAGAAGCCGAACATGACCGACAGCGGCGCCTGGGCGTGGACGATATCCACGGCGGCGCGGGAGTCGGAGCCGTTGATGATGCCGCCGCGCTGGGATAGGAGGCTCATCACGTCGCCGAGGTAATCCTTGGGCGTCATGATGTCGACCTTCATCACCGGCTCTAGCTGGACCGGGCCGGCCTTGCGGCAGGCCTCGTCGAAGGCCATCGAGGCGCAGGCCTCGAACGCGAAGGGCGTGGCCGCCAGCTCGTCGTAGTCGACGCCGACCAGCTTGACGCCGATGTCGACGCAGGGGTAGCCGAGGACGATGCCTCCGCCGAAGGCGTTGTTCACGGCCCGCTCGATCGCGTCGAAGATCTCCTCGGGCACCTTGCCGCCGCGCACGGCCTTCTCGTAGACGTTGCCCGAGCCGCGCTCGAGCGGCTCGACCGTCAGGGTGACGCCGGCCGCGACCTCCTTGCCGGCCATCGTCCGCTCGTAGCGCTCGGCGTGCTCGACTTTCCTCGTGATCGACTCGCGGTACGATACCTGCGGGTTGCCCACCTTGGCGCCGACCTTGAAGTCCTTGAGGATGCGGGTTACGAGCACGTCGAGGTGCAGCTCGCCCATGCCGCGGATGACCAGCTGGCCCGTGTCCTCGTCGTCGCCGGTCTGGAAGGTCGGGTCCTCCTTGGACAGGATGTCGAGCGTCTCCTTGAGCTTGTCGCGGTCCGAGGCGGTCTTGGGCTCGATCGCCACCGTGATGACCGGCTCGGGGAAGTGCATGTGCTCGAGCAGCATCGGCCAGCCCTCGGAGCCGACGGTGTCGCCGGTCTGGGCCGCCTTCATGCCGACGAAGACCGCTATGTCGCCGGCCTGGATCTCGTCTATCGCCTCGCTCTTGTTCGAGTGCATGCGCAGGATGCGCGTCACGCGCTCGCGCTTCTTCTTGCCCACGTTGTAGACCGTGCCGGCCGTCTTGATCACGCCGGAGTACATGCGCACGTAGCACAGGGGGCCCGCCTCGCGGTCGTACTGGACCTTGAACACGAGGCCGAGCGGGTTGCCCTTGGGGTCGCAGGGCAGCCCGAAGTGCTCTTCCTTCTTGGGATTGAAGGCCTGGACCGGCGGTACGTCGGTCGGGGAGGGCAGGTAGTCCACGACCGCGTCGAGCACGGGCTGTACGCCGTAGTTGCGGCGCGAGGCCCCGCAGAGCACCGGCACGATCTGGCGCGCTATCGTCTGCTCGCGGAGCGCCTTCTTGATCAGGTCCGCCGGGACGGCCTCGCCTGACAGGTACAGCTCGGTGATCTCGTCCGAGTGCGAAGCGACGGCGTCGACCAGCTTCTCGCGCCACTCCGCCGCGAGGCCGGCTAGCTCGCCGCGGATCGGCGAGCGCGTGATGTTCTGCCCGCCCGCCTCGGCGTCCCAGGCCAGCTCCTCCATCGCTATCAAGTCGACGACGCCGGAGAAGCCGCCCTCCTTGCCGATCGGCAGCTGCACCGGCACCGGGCACGCGGCGAATTTCTCGCGTATCTCCTCGACCGCCGCGTAGAAGTCGGCGCCGAGGCGGTCCATCTTGTTGATATAGGCGATGCGCGGCACGTGGTAGCGGTCGGCCTGGTGCCAGACCGTCTCGCTCTGCGGCTCCACGCCGCCGACCGCGCAGAACACCGCGACCGCGCCGTCGAGCACGCGCAGCGAGCGCTCTACCTCGGCGGTGAAGTCGACGTGGCCGGGCGTGTCGATGATGTTGATCTGGTGGTCCCGCCAGAAGGTCGTCGTCGCGGCGCTCTGGATCGTGATGCCGCGCTCCTGCTCCTGCTCCATCCAGTCCATGACGGCCTCGCCGTCGTCGACCTCGCCGAGCTTGTAGGTCTTGCCGGAATAATAGAGGATGCGCTCCGTCGTCGTCGTCTTGCCCGCGTCGATGTGCGCCATGATGCCGATATTTCTTGTCGTGGTAAGGTTCATGCGGTGCTCCGGCCGCTACTATAGACGGAAAGGCGCCCCGCTTGCAATATTAGCGCGGCGTTACGAACCTTATGTACCGCGCGGTCCGGGCCGGACCTACCGCGCTCATGACGCCGAGAAACGACACGAGGAGTACCTGCAATGGCTAAGCCGAAGGGCGAGCGCTTCGAGCGCGACCTCCAGTACTACAAATTCTGCGCGTACGGTTTCCTGAAGGACCTGCGCTTCTTCGATCCCTTCATGATACTCATGTTCCTGGACAAGGGCCTGTCCTACGCGCAGATCGGCAGCCTCTACGCGCTCCGCGAGGTGCTGATCAACGTGATGGAGATACCGTCGGGCGTGATGGCCGACGCGCTCGGCCGCAGGCGGACGATGATAGCGTCCTTCGCCGCGTACATCGCGTCCTTCGTCGTCTTCTACCTGGCCCGAGGCTACGCGGTCCTCCTACTCGCCATGGGCGTCTTCGCCTTCGGCGACGCCTTCCGTACCGGCACGCACAAGGCGATGATCTTCGACTACCTGAAGCTCAAGGGCTGGGCGGACCAGAAGACGCACTACTACGGGCACACGCGCTCGTGGAGCCAGCGGGGCGCCGCGCTGTCGTCGCTCATCGCCGCCGCGCTCGTGATCTGGCGCGGCGAGTACCGCGTCGTCTTCCTGTTCACGCTGATACCCTACGTGCTCGACCTGCTCCTGATGCTTAGCTACCCCGCCAGCCTGGACGGGCCGCGCAGCGCGGCCTACCGCGCCGCGATCGCCGGCTCGGGCGATCCCGCGCCGGCGGCGTCCGAGGGCGCCGACGCCCACGCGGCGTCCCGCTCCGTGGCCGAGGAGTTCCGCCACGTGATCATGGCCTTCGCGTCGAGCTTCAAGGACCTCTTCGTGCTGAAGGCCATATCGAACCAGTCGCTCTATACCGGCTACTACAAGGCCGCCAAGGACTACCTGCAGCCCCTCCTCGCCGGGCTGGCGCTCGGACTGCCCGTGCTACTGTCGTGGCGCGAACAGGAGCGGACCGCGCTCGTCGTCGGTCTCGTCTACTTCGTCCTCTACCTGGCCACGTCGTACGCCTCGCGCTCGTCGGGCCGCTTCTCCGAGCGCTTCGCGTCGCTGGCCAGGCCCCTGAACCTCACGCTGCTCGGAGGCCTGGGGCTCGGCCTCGCCAGCGGCCTGTCCTATGGCCTTGGCCTGATCGCCCCGGCCGCCCTGCTCTATACGGGCATCTACGTCATCGAGAACCTGCGGAAGCCGATGGGCATCGCCTACGTCTCCGAGCTGATGAACCAGGACGCCCTGGCGACGGCCCTGTCGGCCGAGTCCCAGGCGGAGACCCTCTTCGCCGCCATCGTCTCGCTCGGCCTCGGCTTCGCCGCCGACGCCCTCGGCCCCGGCATGGGCCTGGCCGTCGTCTCCGGCGCCTGCCTCTGCCTGGGCTTCCTGCTGCGGCTGCCGGAGTCCCGCGATTCGGGGATGAAGGGCGCGCCGCCGCTCGCGCGCGTAGCGCGGCCCCTCACGGCCTATCGGCTTTCCGGGGTTCCAGCACCCGAAGCGTAACGTCGTCCCAGCGGGCGAGGCCGGGGCCGATCAGGGATAGCGTCACGCCGACGGCCGCCGTCCCCTCGGGTATCTCGGCGATGGCGACGAGCTCGGTCCAGCCGGCGTCGCCGGATATGGGCTTGGAC
>QKAK01000028.1 GCA_003247225.1 Spirochaetota bacterium
TATATACGGCACCACGTCGACGGTCCGGGCCGCGGCGCTCGAGAGCGAGCCGTCGGCGTTGTAGGCGCGGATGGTGACGACGACGTTGTTCGCCGCTACGCCGGTGATGAACGCGGTATTCCAGGTCAGGGTGTAGTTCATCGCGTGGCCGAGCTCGTCGCTCAGCTCCGGCGCGTTCTTGCCTTCGAGGGCGAAGGCGAGCGCGTTGGACGCGGGATCCATCGCGGCCTGTCGGGCCGCGACGACGGACAGCGTCCCGCCGGAGAACGCGGCCAGCTCTATCTCCGTATCGGACGCCACGGCCCCGCCGGCCGCCGTACCGTTCGTGTCGAAGCCCACGTTGAAGGCCGCCGTGATCCTAGAGACGCGCTGGTCGTCATAGACCTTGCCGCGAAGCATGATCGTACCGGAGACGTCGGCGTCCAGTCCGTCGTGGAGGCTGTCAGCGGGCAGCTCGACGTGGCCGAGCCGCTCGTCCCAGGAGCAGGTCCCCGACGAGTCGGCGTCGTCCCATAGGACGTTGTCTGAATAGGCGGGCACGGCTCCCTCGGCGCGCGCCGCGTAGGACAGCGAGTCCCCGGCGTCCGGGGCGCCGTAGCGCGAGCCGACCGGCGCGAGGGCGATCTCAGGGGCGGTGCCGTCGACGTTGTCGACGCGGACCCTGAACGATAGCTCCTCGGTGGACAGCGGCGTGCCGTACGCCGAGTCGCGGGCCTGGATCGTCAGGGTATTGATATCGTCCTCCGCCCAGCCGTTGATCGCGAAGTTGGTTGCGTCATAGGATGCGCTAGCTACCCAGTCAAGCAAGGCGCCGGTTCCGTTCGGCGCGAGCGCTCGATAGGACAACGCCGGATTGCCGCCCGTGACGGCGGCGGCGAAGGTGAATATGCCGTTGCGGACCGTCAGCACTGGCTGGGCGAGGTCGTAGGCGCGCTCGGCCCCGAGCTGGGTGCCGTCCGCCTTGAGGGTGTAGCCGCGCCAGGCGCCGTCGGCTTGCTTCGTCAGCCTGACGCGCTCTCCGTCGTCGGTAGCGTCGGCGTCGCCGTTCAGGTTCGTGCCGAGCGTGATGGAGGTAAGCACGGGCGGATCGTTCCTGACCGAGCCGGGGACGGAGAAATGCGACGAGTTGCCGGCCTGGTCCCAGGCCACGTAATGGACCGTCACGTCGCCGTCGGATATCTTGGACGAGTCGAAGCGCGCGCCCCAGGTGTGCCCGGTCGTGCCCTCGGTCAGGCTCTCCTCGTAATGGTCGCCGTCGACGTCCACGTAGTTCTCGGCCTTGTCTATGACGATCTTGAAGTCGTCGGAGTCGTCGAGGTCGGTGACGTACGGATAGAGCGCCGTGGCCCCGTTGGTGAAGGTATAGCTCTTGCCGGCCATGGTCGCGGCGCCCTGCTCCGGGTCGAGGCGGTAGACGGAGCCCGCGCGCTCGAAGTACACCTCGACGCGGTCGATGCCGCGCACGGTACCGGCGTCCTTGACCGTGCCGAGTATCTCGGCGAGGCTCGCTCCCGCGTCGGTGTACATCCGGTTGCTTATGTTCGTCATCGTCGCCGACGTAGGCGGCGTCACGTCTACCGGCGCGATGTTGTCGACGAGGTACTTGAAGCTCTTCTCGGTGATGTTGTCGCCGTTGTCCTTAAGGCGTATGCGCATATAGAGCGTGCCGGACGAGGCGGCGAAGGCACCCGAGTTGACCGTCTTCGTATTGACGCTGACCGTCAGGGGGATGGACGAGGCCGGCGTTATCGGCAGCGTCGTGTAGGACGAGCCGTTGTTATAGCTGATCTGCGCCAGCACGACGCTGAAGTTATCCTGGGCGGTGAAGGTAAGCGGGAAGGTGCCGCTCTGCATGGTGCCTTCCTCGGGCAGGATGTTGATGACGCCCGGCAGGGTGTTGTCGAAGCGGACGTAGACGGTCTTCTCGTCGCCCGAGAGGTCCGGGGCCGGGTTGACCGAGACGAGGTCCTTGGTGTCGACCGCGCGGACGATGATCTTGAAGTCGCCGGCGTGGCCCGCGAGGTCGGCCAGCGCGTACAGCTCCCCGCCGTCGTTGAGCACCTGGCTCCAGAGCGAGGTGCCGGTCACGGGATAGAACGTATCCGCGGCTACCTCGTCGTAGAGGTCGGCCGAGTCGAGGCTGCGCCAGCTCTCGGTCGCGCCGGACAGCGCGACGAGGGCCATCTCGACCGAGTGGAGCCGGTCGTCGTCGGTGGCGGTGCCCTGCACCTTGATCGAGCCGGTGATCACGTACGGGTCGTCCGAGGCGTTCTCGTCGCCGGGGGAGATGATCGTCGTGATCTCCGGATAGTCGCCGTCGAGGTCGACGTCGAGGTAGTACGAGCCGGCGGCGGGATTATCCGGGTCGGCGCCGAAGGACGGGCTGCGGCTCTCGTTGCCGGCCTCGTCGACGGCCCTGATCTGGAACGGTACGCGGTAGATATTGTTTCCGAGGTCGTAGCCGTAGTCGGTGTTCGCGAACGAGCCGGCGTCGAGCTCGTAGCTCCAGTTGTACGTATCGCTGAGCAGCGTCTCCTCGCCCTTCTTCTCGAAGACGAGGTAGACCTCCTTGAGGAGGATGTTGTCCTTGGCCTGCCCGCGCAGTACCGGGTAGCCGTTGATGCTCGAGCCCTTGGCGGGCGAGCTGAAGGCCAGGTCGTGGGGTTGCGTGCGGTCTACGGTGACGACGATGTTGTAGAGGGCTTCCTTGCTGCCCGAGTCCCTGACCCGGGCCTTGACCGTATAGGTGCCGTCGTCCGGCACGAGGGCGCTCGTCAGGTCGAAGCTCCAGGAGACGTCCTGTTGCCCCAAGGGGATCGTAGCCGCCTGGTAATCGAACACGCCGTTGATCGACACGGCTACCTCGGAGACGGTCGTCGTGCCGTACGACTCCGCCGTGCCGCTCACGACGATCGGGTCGCCGCCCACGTAGTCGCCGGGCGCCGGGCCGCTTATCTCGACGTACGGCACGTCCGCGTCTATCGTGAACGGCACCCATTCGGAGGTGCGTACGTTGCCGTCTCCGTCGGTGGCGCGGATGCGGAGCGAGTAGGTGGCCACGTCGAGCGCGCCGAAGCCGGAGTCGGCGAAGTTGCCGTATAGTACCTTCGAGGACCAGTTGACGACCCTGCCGTCCCCGCTGACGTCGATGTCGCCGCCGGCGGCCTCGTCGTCGGGATCGGAATACCAGACTGATTCCTGGGCCCCGCTCCTGAACTGCAGCTCGACGAGCGCGACGCCGTTGGCGTCCTGTACGATGCCCATGGCCTTGGCGCTCTTAGAGAGCAGGTTGACGGCCTTGCCTTCCTCGGGGTTCGAGATGGTGATCACCGGCAGGTTCGAGCTCTGGTCGAAGCTGTAGCCGATGAGCTTGTCGTCTCCGTAGCCGGTGCCGGGCTGGTAGCGGCGTACGCCGGCGGCCTGGGTCAGGGTGATGCCGTTGGCGGTGGTCGCCGAGCCGGTCTCGAGGGCGTGGAGCTCCTCGACGGTGGCGCCCAGGTTGGCGTTGAGGGCCTTGATCTCGTCGAGGCGGTAGAACTGGACGTTGGTATTGCCGGAGCGGTCCCAGGCGCGGACGTAGACGTAGCCGATCTCGGCCCCGGTCTCGCCGAGCATCGAGCTGGTGTCCAGGCGCAGCGCGAAGGAGTTGGTGCCGATCGACGCGTCGTCGGGGGAGGTATAGACGAGGGTCTTGGACGAGTCGTAGACGTAGACGCGGACCTTGCGGATGCCGAACTGGTCGGCGGCGCTGCCCTTGATGTCGATGGTGCCGTAGAGGGCGTCGGTCGCGGTGCCCTCGTCCGCGGAGGGGACGGTCAGGAGCACGGTCGGCGGCTTGTTGTCGAAGTACAGCACGAAGCGGGTAGTGGATACCTTACCCGCGGTGTCGGTGACGGTGACGGTGAAGTCCTTGTCGCCGTCGAGGTAGTCGGCGGTGTCGACGTCCGCGCTCCAGGTCTGGGCGGCGGCGTCTATCGTCGCGTCGAGGGTGATCGTCGCTCCGTCGTCCTCGAAGGATAGCGCGACGGAGGCGATGCCGAGGTCGTCGGAGGCCTCGCCGCGCAGGGTGATGGCGCCGCGTACGTAGTCGCCGTTGACGAGGGCGCGCGGGGTGCCGCCTTCCTCGACCTCGGAGACGGAGATGCTCGGTACGGCGGTGTCGACCTGGCCTCCGAGCCCGAAGAGCGGGCTCTTGCAGGAGACGGTCAGCGAAGCAGCGATAAGCGCCGAGAGCGCTAGGGCGCTACGGACTATGATCGACCCGGTCATCGTTTTCATACCAACTCCAAGCACGGACGGTATAGGCGCGCATGCGCCCTCTTCTACTATCGGCACGATACGCTCTGGTGAAAACTTGGGTCATCTGGTTATTAATATAGCACACGACGACGAATACGTCGACATCGACGATAATGTCATATAAAATCTTACAGGCTGTTCATTTAGTGATAATATTCGACAAAAACGTCGAATCGACGTAATTGTCGAATATTGTTATTTGCTTGTGTGGATTAAGTTTATGCAGTGGGAGAACAAATTCATGCAGACCCTGGCGTCATCTCCACCGCGGTGGGCCGCCGTCTGCACGATGCCGAACGCCGAAGCGAGCGCCTTGAGCGAATAGCTGGGCAAGCCCGAGATGGCCGTCTTCGCTATCGCGATAGTATCATACGCCGGATTAGGCGGGTTTTCAAGCCCGGCCCTGGCGGTTTCGGCCCTGAGGAAGCCGAGGTCGAACGGGGCGTTGTGGGCGACGAGTATCGAGCCGTCGATGAACGGCAGGAAGCGGGCGGCCGCCTCGGCGAAGCTCGGGGCGCCGGAGACGGCCAGGTCGTCGATGCCGTGGATGGCGCTGACCTCCGGCGGTATGGGCCGGCCGGGATGGACCAGCGTCTCGTACGAGCATTCCTCGTCCGCGCGCCAGGGCCGTCCGTCCGGCCCGGCCTCGTCCATGACCATGCGGAACGCGACGGCGCCTATCTCTACGACGCGGTCGCGCTCCGGGGACAGGCCCGTCGTCTCGAAGTCGAACGCGACGAAGCGCACGCGTCCGACCGCGGAGAACAGGGCGTCGACGTCGTCGATGGACAGCCTCGAGGCGCCGTGGCTCCGTCCGGGGCGCGACGAAGGGCCCGCCCGGCCGAAGGATCGCCCCTCGCCCGGACGGGAGCCGTAGCCGCGACGGCCGTAGTAGGGGCTCACCCTATCACTTTCTTGATATCGGCCAGGATAGCGTCGACCTTGGCCTTGGACGCGTGCTTCGCGGCGGCGAGCCCCTCGGCGCCTACGGCCGTGCGGGCGAGCACGTAGTACTTGATCTTGGGCTCGGTGCCGCTCGGCCTCACGGTGACGAGGGTGCCGTCCTCCAGGTACCACTGGATCACGTCGCTCGTCGGCAGGTCGACCGGCTTCGCCTCGCCCGGGCCGCCGGCGACGGTCCAGGCCTTGCCTGCCTTGATGTCGCGGATGCGCTCGACCGGTATGCCGCCGAGGGCCTTGGGCTGATCGGCCCGGTAGGCGTCCATGATGCCGCGCATCACGTCCATGCCGGTCGGCCCCTCGAAGTACTTGTTGACGCCGCGCTCCTCGTGGAAGCCGTGCTCGACGAACAGCTCGTCCAGGCGCTGGAGGAGGCTCTTGCCCTTGGAGCGCCAGTACATCGTCATCTCGGCGGTCATCGCGGCGGCGGAGATGCCGTCCTTGTCCCGCACCTCGTCCTCCACCAGGTAGCCGTAGCTCTCCTCGGTGGCGTAGACGAAGCCCAGGCCGTCGCGCTCGAAGCGGCGCATCGTGTCGGCTATCCACTTGAAGCCGGTAAGGCAGTCGTGGCACTCGGCGCCGTAGGCTCGCGCGATGCGCGCCTGGAGCTCGGTGGTGACGACGCTCTTGATCGTCGCCGGGCGCTTGGGCATGCGGCCGAGCTCCTTCAGGGACAGGAGGATGTAGTCGGCGTGGAGGGCGCCGAGCTGGTTGCCGGTGATCAGGGCGAAGCCGCCGGAGCCGTCGGGCACCGCGATGCCTAGCCGGTCGGCGTCGGGATCGGTCGCCATCACCACGTCGGCCTTGACCTTCGCGCCCAGCTCGAGGGCCATCTTGAGGGCCGCCGACTCCTCGGGGTTCGGGTACGAGACGGTCGGGAACTCGCCGTTCGGCTCGCGCTGCTCAGGCACGGTGACGACGGACAGCCCGAGCTCGCCCATGACGCGCTCGAAGGGCATGGCCCCGGTGCCGTGGAGCGGGGTGTAGACCACCTTGACGTCCTTGGCCATCGCCTTGATCAGCTCGGGGCGGAACAGCCTCGATTTGACCATCGCGACGTACGGATCGTCTATCTCCCTGTCGATCATGACGAGGAGGCCCTTGGCGATGGCCTCGTCCTTGGGCATGGTCCTGATGGACTTGACGGCGTTGACCCGGTCGATGATGCCGACGTCGTGGGGGGCGGTGACCTGGGCGCCGTCGTTCCAGTAGGCCTTGTAGCCGTTGTAGGCCGGCGGGTTGTGGCTGGCGGTGACGACCACGCCAGTGTCGGCGCCGAGCTTCCTGATCGCGTAGGACAGCTCGGGGGTCGGCCGCAGCGAGGTAAACAGGTAGGCCTTGATGCCGTTGGCCGCGAAGATCAGCGCGGTGTCGAGCGCGAACACGTCCGAGTAGCGGCGCGAATCGTAGGCGACGCAGGCGGACAGGCTCTTGCCGCGTACGGTCGCGTTCAGGTAGTCACACATACCCTGGGTCGCTCGGCGCACGACGAGCGAGTTCATGCGGTTGTAGCCGCCGCCGATCACGCCGCGGAGGCCCCCGGTGCCGAACTCCAGGTCGCGGTAGAAGCGGTCCTCGAGCTCCTTGAGGTCCTCAGCCCGGATCAGCTCCTCGACCTCGGCCTTGAACCTGGGGTCGCTCTCCTTGGCGATATAGTCGCGCGCGCGCTCGAGTATCGTATTTCTATCCATCGTCGTTCTCCTTTCGGTCGATCGTTCAAAATATAGCTTCCGGAGGCCGCTAAGTGAAGGCTCGCGCTAGAATGACGAGCCGAGGAGCGGCGGGATATCGGCCATCGAGGCGGCGATCGCTACGGCCCCGGCGTCGCGCAGCTCGGCCTCGCCGCGGAAGCCCCAGGCCGCCCCGACCGGTAGCATACCGGCCGCCTGAGCGGTGCGCATGTCGACGTCGGAGTCGCCGACGAAGGCGCACTCGCGCGGTGCGGCGCCGCAGGCCGCCGCGGCCTCGAACGCGCCCGTCGGATCCGGCTTGATGGGCTGGCCGGCGCGGCCGCCTCGCACCAGCGCGAAGCGGACTCCGGGGAACAGGTCGTCCATCATGTTCCTGGCTATGGTCTCCGGCTTGTTCGAGACTATGGCCAGCGGAGCGCCCGAGGCGGCCAGCGATTCGAGCGCCTCTACCGCGCCGGGGTAGGGGCGGGAGTCGCCCGAGCCGGCGGCCTCGTACAAGTCGTAGGCTTCCCGATATAATCGATCCATATCGCCCGACGCCTCCGGCGGCAGGGCGCTCCGCAGCAGGTTGGAGAAGCCGCGCCCGACCATGGTCCGGTACGAGCCGAGCGGGTGCTCCGGCCATCCCTTGGAGCGCAGGAATCCGTTCATGATCGACGCTATGTCGCCGAGCGTGTCGACCAGGGTACCGTCGAGGTCGAATATGAAGGCCTTGATCATTGGCGTACGGTCCTTAATAGTAGGTATCTGCCGCTAGAGTAAGGATTATACCGGATCCGGTCAACCGCGGCGCGAATTCGGGTTCCGTGGAGGAAGGGGCGCATGGGAAAGAAGACTGACGGCGGCGCCGAGGCCTTCGACCGGTTCTTTCGGGAGCTGTTCGAGGGGCGATGGGACGGCCTGCGCGAGGCGCTGCTGGCGCCCGGCGACGCGGTCGATTACGCCTGCGGCCTCCGGGAGCCGTACAGGCTCGACTCCGCCTCGGTCGCCGCCGCCCGCTGCCTCCGCCTGCCCGACTCGGGCGAGATCCTCGACGCCTGCGCGGCGCCCGGCGGCAAGAGCCTGGTAGTCGCGTCGCGGATGGCCCCCGGAGCGCGGCTGCTGTCGAACGAGCTGTCGAGCGACAGGCGCCGCCGCCTGTCCGACGTGCTCGACCGCCACCTGCCCGGGGAGACGAGGGCCAGGGTGACGGTGTCGGGCTTCGACGCGGCGGCGGCCGGGGGCCGGGCCTCGGAGCGGGGCCGCTTCGGCTCCGTCCTGCTCGACGCGCCGTGCTCGAGCGAGCGGCACGTGCTGCGCGACGAGGCCGCGCTGGCCGCGTGGAGCCCGGCGCGCGTCAAGTTCCTGGCCAGGAGGCAATGGTCCCTCTTGTCGAGCGCCTTCCTGATGCTGGCGCCGGGCGGGTGCCTGGTCTACGCTACCTGCGCCCTGTCGCCCGAGGAGAACGACGGCCCGATGCGGCGCCTGTTCGGCAAGTACGGAGGGCTGGCCGAGCTCGACCTCCCGGGCGCGGACGCCGGAGCGGAGCGGACCGAGTACGGGATCCACTACCTGCCCGATCGCGCCTCGGGGGCCGGCCCGCTCTACGTGGCCAGGATACGCAAGCGCTCAGTCTGACGCGAGGTCCTCTTCCTTGCCGCCGGCCTTCTTGAAGGCCTGCTCCTTCGCGTCGATCTGGGCGCGCAGGGCCTCGATGTTGTCGATGGTCTCGCGGACGGCCGGGGAATCCTTGCCGACGCTCTTCTGGCCCTTCTCGACGAGCACCTCGTAGACCTCGGCGCCGAGCCTGGCCGTCAGCTTCTCTGCTTGGTTGCGTAACTGGACTACCTCGAGCTTGAGCACGCCTTTCTCGCCCCATTCCTGGGCCTTGTCGCCGGCCTGCCTGGCCAATTCCTTCGACGCGCTGATTCCCTGGTCGACGAGTTGCTTCATGCGCTCGGAAAACGTCATTCGCTGCTCCTTGTCGTTCGTGATACTGCAGTAATCTAAAATCGCCCGGAATCGGTAAAAAATCAATGACGTATCCACTGTATCGTGCTATCTTGACAAGGGTTCGGCTAGGCACTATATCTAGCTGTCGTTTTAATTTTGGATACTATAACTGGTATATGCGTTATAGCAAGAATCGTACCAAGTCGTGCGCCGCCGTTGTTCCCGCTGTTCGATTCTGTGGAGGTTTTAAAAAATGAGGTGCCCTCACTGCGGTTCGATGGATGATCGCGTCACGGACTCGCGTACGCTCGCCAACGGCGAGAGCATCCGGAGGCGCCGCGAATGCCTGTCCTGCGGCTTCCGCTTCACGAGCTACGAGCGTATCGAGGAAAAACCGCTGATGGTGATCAAGCGCGACGGCAGGCGCGAGCCCTTCGACCGTCAGAAGCTCGAGCGCGGCCTCCAGCGCGCCCTCGAGAAGCGCCCGGTCTCCCAGATGACCATTGAGAACATCCTCAACGAGATAGAGGACGACGCGGCGATGCTCGGAAAGGGCGGCAACGAGGTGCAGAGCTCCTCCCTCGGCGAGATGACCCTGCACAAGATGTACGACCTGGACAAGGTGGCGTATATCCGCTTCGCAAGCGTGTATAGGAAATTCGAGACCATGGACGAATTCATGCAAGAGATCGAGCGGCTAGAGAACGCTCGCGAGGGAGAGTGAGATGGCCGAGACGCAGCAGGTCTTCCCCGAGTGGCGCAGCTTCCTGAAGACCGAGGACGGGCAGGGGCGCTACGTCGCCAAGCGCTCCGGCAGCGTAGAGCGCTACGATCGTAGCCGCATCGAGTCAGCCATCGAGAAGGCGTTCAAGGCCGTCAAGGGCGTAGCCGACAAGGACCTGGTCCAGCGCATCGCCGCCGACGTCGAGTCCCGCCTGGCGATGCTGCTGTCGGGCCGGCACCCGAACTCGATCCCGGCCATCGAGGAAATCCAGGACCTCGTCGAGACGGCCCTGATAGACGCGAAGGAGGCCCAGGTCGCCCGCGCCTATATCCTGTACCGCGCGAAGCGAGAGGCCGTCCGCGACGCCCAGCGGCTGATGCTCGACATCAACACGACGATGGACGGCTACCTCGCCCAGGTGGACTGGCGGGTCAAGGAGAACGCCAACGTCAACTACTCGCTCGGCGGCCTGGTCCTGCACAACTCCGGCACCGTCACCGCCAACTACTGGCTCAAGAACATCTATCCCGAGGAGATCGCAGAGGCCCACCGCGAGGCCGACTTCCACATACACGACCTGTCCATGTTCTCCGGCTACTGCGCCGGCTGGTCGCTCAGGCAGCTGATCAACGAGGGCCTGGGCGGCGTACCGGACAAGATCACCAGCTCGCCGGCCAAGCACCTGTCGACGCTCGTCCAGCAGATGGTCAACTTCATGGGCATACTGCAGAACGAGTGGGCCGGCGCCCAGGCCTTCTCGAGCTTCGACACCTACCTGGCCCCCTTCGTCAAGGCCGACGCGATGAGCCCCGAGTCGGTCAAGCAGTGCGTCCAGAGCTTCATCTTCGGCGTCAACACGCCGAGCCGCTGGGGCAGCCAGGCGCCGTTCACGAACGTCACCCTGGACTGGACCTGCCCGGCCGACCTGCGCGACCGCCCCGCGGTCGTCGGCGGCAAGGAGCAGGCCTATACCTACGGCGACTGCCAGCCCGAGATGGACGTGATCAACCGCGTGTTCATCGAGCTGATGCTCGGCGGCGACGCGGACGGCCGCGGCTTCCATTACCCGATACCGACCTATAACATCACCCGCGACTTCGACTGGGACTCGGACAACGCGAGGCTGCTGTTCGAGATGACGGCCAAGTACGGCACCCCGTATTTCCAGAATTTCGTCAACTCGGACCTCGACCCCGGCGACGTGCGCTCGATGTGCTGCCGCCTCCAGCTCGATAAGCGCGAGCTCCGCAAGCGCGGCGGCGGCCTGTTCGGCTCCGACGAGCTGACCGGCTCGATCGGCGTCGTCACCCTGAACATGCCGCGCCTCGGCTACCTGGCCGACGGCAAGAGCGACTTCTACCGCAGGCTCGACAGGCTGATGGACCTGGCCGCCAGGAGCCTGTCGATCAAGCGCAAGGTCTGCTCGAGGCTGCTCGAGGGCGGGCTCTTCCCGTACACCAGGCGCTACCTGCGCACCTTCGACAACCACTTCTCGACCATCGGCCTCGTCGGCATGAACGAGTGCTGCCTGAACTTCATGGGCAGGAGCATCGCCGAGCCGGAGGGCAAGGCCTTCGCCGAGGAGGTCCTCGAGCACATGCGCAAGCGCCTGCAGGACTACCAGGTCGATACCGGAGAGCTGTTCAACCTGGAGGCGACCCCGGCCGAGAGCACCTCGTACCGGCTGGCCAAGCACGACCGCAAGCGCTATCCCGATATCATATCGGCGGGAGCGGAGGAGCCGTACTACACCAACTCGACCCAGCTGCCGGCGGATTTCACCGACGACCTGTTCGACGCGCTCGACCACCAGGAATCGCTGCAGTCGAAGTACACCGGAGGCACGGTGTTCCACGTATTCCTCGGGGAGGCGGTCGACGACTGGAGGGCGCTCCGCGACCTGGTAAAGTCGATAGCGGCCCGCTACCGCATACCGTACTACACTATATCGCCGACCTTCTCGGTCTGCCCCGTCCACGGCTACGTCTCCGGCGAGCATTTCAGCTGCCCGAAGTGCAAGGCCGAGAAGGAGGCGAGGATCAGGGAAGAGATAGCCGTGCTCGAGAGCGAACTGAACGGCCCGTCCTGACCGGCGCCGCGGACGCATATACTAAATCCTGGGAGGGAACGATGGAGACGAGGGAGAACAAAGAGGCGAGGCTGGCGGCGCTCAAGGCCGATCTGCTATGCGTCGAGGGGACGACCACCGAGGTGTACAGCCGCATCGTGGGCTACTATCGATCGGTCAAGAACTGGAACGCCGGCAAGCGGGCCGAATTCGGCAAGCGCCGGGAATACGCCTTTCCCTCGGTAGGCGGCGCGAACGCCGAGCCGGCAGAGCCGTCCGCGCAGGCCGTCGCCGCGGACGAGCGCCGGGACTCGGACGTCGCCCGCGAGCCTTCGTCGTACACGCTGTTCACGAGGGCGGCCTGCCCGAACTGCCCGCCGGTACGCGACTTCCTCCGCTCGAGCGGCCTGCCCGGCGTGGTCGTCGACGTCGACACCGAAGACGGGCTCGAGCTGGCCAGGCGCTACGAGGTCATGTCGACGCCGACCGCCATCCTGATGGGCCCCGGCGGCGAGCAGCTCGGCCGCGCCTACGCGCGCTCCCAGCTCGAGAAGATGGTCAAGCCGCGGCTCGAGCTCGAGGTGGCGACGGCGTAGCGATGCGCCTAGGCATCCAGAAGACCAGCCTCGTCGACTATCCGGGACGCGTCGCCGCCGTGCTGTTCACGGCCGGCTGCGCGTTCCGCTGCCCGTACTGCCATAACCCCGACTTGGTCGCGCCGATCGACGACGCCGGTACCCACAGCGACGACGGTATTCCCGGCGACGACGACCTCGTTTCGGTCGAGGAGGCGCTCGCCTTCATCGAGCATCGCAAGCCGGTGCTCTCGGGCGTCGTCATATCGGGCGGCGAGCCGACTATCCATGACGGGCTGCCGGCCCTGGCCGCCGCCATAAAGCGGCTCGGCCTGCTCGTCAAGCTCGACACGAACGGCTCGAGGCCGGAGCGCATCGCGGCGGTCGGCGCCGACTACGTCGCGATGGACCTGAAGACGAGGCCGGGGCGCTACGCCGAGCTGTGGCCGGGCGCCCCGACCGACGCCGCGGACAGGATACGCGAGGCCGCGCGCGCGGTACGCGGGTCGGGAGCGGAGTACGAGTTCAGGATTACCTGCGCCCCCGGCTTCGTTACCGAGGAAGACGCCGAGGCGATCTCCGAGGTCCTCGAGCCGGGCGACTCCGTGTACCTGCAGCGTTATCGTCCGGGGCGAGTGCTCGACCCGGACTGGGCCGCGGGCGTCTCGCCGTATACCGAGGAGCGGCTGGAGCGCATCCTGGCCATCGTCAGGCGCGCCGCGCCCAAGGCCCGCCTCAGGGGCTTCTGAGCCATTCGGCCGCCGCGTCCGCGACGCCGTCGTAATCGTCAGCCCCGAACCAGCGCACGCCGGGGATCGCCCGCATGAACGTGAGCTGCCGCTTCGCGTAGCGCCTCGTGTGCAGCTTGATCGCGTCGGCCACCGCGCGGACGTCCCGCCGCCCGTCCGGTCCCGTCGGAGCGTCCAGGAATTCGGCGTAGCCTATCGCCTTCATGCCTGGGGCGTCGCGCCCGTAGCCGGCCGCTATCAGCGCGTCCGCCTCGCGCTCGAGGCCGGACGCGAGCATCGCGTCGACGCGGGCGCCGATGCGAGCGTACAGCTCCTCGCGCGGGCGGTCCAGGCCGACGACCAGGCAGTCCCATCGCGGGCGCGGCTCGGTCGGCGGCTCGTAGCCGGACAACGGTCGGCCAGAACATCGGTAGACCTCGAGCGCCCGCGTCGTGCGGTACAGGTCGGCCGGCGCTATGCGGGCGGCCGATACGGGGTCGACGGCCTCGAGCTCGGCGCGGAGAGCCGCCGGCCCGCGGACGGAGAGCTCCCGCCGGAGCTCCGCCCGTATCGAGGCGTCCGCCGGAGGGGCCGGGGGCGGGCCGTAGATGAAGCCCTTGACGTAATAAGCGGTGCCGCCCGACAGGACGGGTAGGGCTCCCTCGGCGCCGGCCCTCTCGCAGGCCTCGTCGGCCAGGCGGCAGAATTCGCCGACCGAGAACGGCTCGGACGGGTCGAGTATGTCGATGAGCTCGTGCCTGGTCTCGCGCCGCTCGGCGGGGCTCGGCTTGGCGCTGCCGATATCGAGGCCGCGGTAGACCTGGGCGGAGTCGGCGGATACGACGACGACCGGCTTCCTGGGAAGCCGGTCGTCGCGTCGGAGTCGCTCGATGGTCGCCGTCTTGCCGACGGCGGTCGGGCCGAAGAGTACGAGTACCTTATTCGAACCGGTACTCAATCTGCTTGCCGAACACCTGGCGCATCGACAGGGAGACTACCTTGCCGTTGTTCTTCTCGACCTCGGGGGTCTTGAGAACGGCCAGCTGGTACGATCGCTTGTTGACGGCGACCGTGAATTCGTACGCGTTGCCGTCGTACTCGAAAAGATCCTCTAGCGGCATGCTCATGGCTCCCCTCCGAAAGACTGCCCGGAGGCGTCGGCCTCGGGCTCTTCGCGCAGCGTTTCATCGATCTTGGCGATCAGCCGCTCCGCCACCGCGCCGATGTCGGGGGCCGCGGAAGGGCGGGCGCTCGCGTCGATCCGTTCCCTGTATAGCTCGTCGACCAGGAATATCCCGGCGAGTATCGAGGCCTTCAGCGGGTCGTCGACCTTGGAAGACGACCGCACGGTCTCTATCTTGGAGCGCAGGTACGCGATCAGGGACTCGACGTACTCGCGGCTCTCATCGGTCTGGATGACGAACGAGGCGCCGAGCAGCTCTACGCGAACCGTCTCGACCGTCATCCTAGAAAATATCGAGGGCGTCGGCGCTCTCTTCGGTCGCCGGTTCCGCGGGCTCGCCCGAGGGACCGGGTTCCAGGGCCTCGGGCTCTACCGCGGCCTCGGGTTCCGGCTCGGCGGGCGACGCCGCCTCGGCGGCCGGGGACGGCCGGGCCGCGCCCGAGGTCGCGGCCTCGTGTACCGCGTCCTCGAAGGAGTCGAGCTTGCGCAGGGCCTCTATGATGCCCTGCTCGATACGCGACTGATCCTTCTGGAATTCGGATACGAGGCCCTCGAGCTCGGCCACGCGGCCCTCGGCGGCCGAGAGCCCCGAGCGCATCGAGGCGTTCTCGGCGCGGAGCGCGGCGATCAGCGCCACGGCCTTCTCTACGCGCGATTCGAGCGCGCGGACCTGCTCGAGACTGATCATGCGATTAGGCCTGGGCCGACTTGACGCGCTCGACGATGGCCTTGAACGCGGCGGGGTCGCGGACGGCTATGTCGGCGAGCGCCTTGCGGTCGATGGCCATGTTCGCCTTGGCGGCGGCCTCGATGAAGCGGCTGTAGGTGATGCCCTCGGCCCTGCACGCGGCGTTGATGCGCGTGATCCACAGGGCGCGGAAGGTCGGCTTCTTGTCGCGGCGATCGCGATAGGCGTACGACAGCGCCTTGGCGACCGCGTCCTTCGCGGTCTTATGGTTGGTGGACCTGCGTCCGTAGTATCCTTTGGCAAGCTTGAGGATCTTCTTGCGGTGATCCTTTCGCCTGGTGCCGTCAACTGCTCTGGGCATTGCGATTCTCCTTGGAAAATATGAACCGGCCGTCGGGGAACGTCCCTCGTCGACCGGCGCGCCTAAGCGGCGCCGAGCCTCATCCTATCGTCGAGTCCGTCGGCGGCCCTAACGGGGAGAAAGGCCGCTGACCGGCTTAACCGTAGGGGAGAAGCTTCTTCTTGATCTGGTATACGGGGCCGGAAGCTACGAAGCCGGCCTTGCGGAGCTTGCGCTTGCGCTTCGAGCTCTTCTTGGTGAGGATATGGCGAAGGTTCATCTTCTTGTACTTGACCTTGCCGTCCGCGCTCAGCGTATAGCGTTTAGAGGCAGCCCTCTTCGTCTTCATCTTAGGCATTACGATCCATCCTTCAGGCTTTAGTATCCGGCGCGGCGTCCGGCTGGGGCCGCTGCGGCTCCGGCTTCTTGATCGCCGGGGCCTTCGGTATAAGCATCATCGACATGAAGCGCCCTTCCATCCTCGGCGGGCTCTCCATGGCGTATATTCCCTCGATCTTGGTCAATACGCTCTTCAGGACTTCCTCGCCGATCTCGGTATGGGCGAGCTCGCGTCCCCTGAAGCGTATGGTCACCTTGACCTTGTTGCCCTCGAGCAGGAACGTGCGCACGTGCTTGGACTTGAAGTCCAGGTCGTGGTCGTCGATCTTGGGCTGCATCCGGACTTCCTTGATCTTGACGATCTTCTGGTGCTTCCGGTTGTCCTTGAGCTTCTTTTCCTGCTCGAACTTGAATTTGCCGTAGTCGAGGATCTTACAGACCGGCGGATTCGATTGCGGCGCTATCTCGACGAGGTCGAGACCGAGCTCCTTGGCCATCCTGAGGGCCTCGGCCGTCGGCAGGACGCCCTTCTGCTCCCCGGCATCGTCGATTAACCGTACTTCACGGACCCTGATCTGTTCGTTGGTCCGCAGATTCTTATTGTCCGCCAATGGACCTCCTTCGGCTTACCCTGCAAATTTCTATAGTGCTAAGCATTGTAGCATAGAGCCGCCGGTCGAGTCAAAGGGTGCGGCGTTCCCGGATAGGGAAGGCTCTATCGCGAATGTAAATAACGCGTAAGCTCGAATATTTGACAGCTATGGCTTCGAGTAGTATCGTTACACTATGATCGAAAATGTTCAAGGGGCGCCTTCTAGCCTATCCGTAGTCTGCGCCGAGGCCGTCATAGGCTATCGCGAGGCCGGGAAGGGCGTTCAGGCCCCAGCCATACGCAAGGTGATAGAGTCGGTGCTCAGGCAGAAGCTGGAGCACGTATCGGCCCTTCGACCCTTGGACGCGCGTTTCTCCGGCGCGCTCGAGCGCTTGGCCATACCCGCGGGAGCGGAACCCGAGGACGTGCTTCGGCGCCTGGTATCCCACGAGACGGCCTTCGCGGCGTCGCTCGACGCGTTCGCGGCGTCGCTCGACGACGAGGAGGCGAGGCAGCTGGTCAAGGGCGTCGCGGACGGCAGCCGTAAATTCGCTAGCTGGGCGCAGGATCACCTCGATCTGCTCGCCATGTTCTAGCTACCGTTCGGCTACCCTTGCCTCGCGCGCGCCGGCGTGGTAGCCTCTGCCCATGTACGTGTTCGCCCTGCTTTCGATGCCGCTCTCGTTCATGGCCGTCTCGGCATGGACCTTCAGCGTCGGCGAGAAGAGCGGCCGCGCCTTCGCGCGCGGGCTCCTGTTCGGCCTGCCGGCGGTTTTCGTCTGGATCCTGCTCCGCCGGCTGCTGGCGCCCGTATGGGGTTCCCCGGCGTTAGGCGTCGTCTTCCTCGCGAGGTATTGGCTGCTCCCGCTCGGCTTGACGACGCTCGCGTACGCGGCGGCCGTCGGGTTCTCGAGCGTCGCGCGCGACGGCGAGTACGACCGCCTGGTATCGTTCTTCATGGGCTCGCTGTCCGTATTCGGCGCCGCGCACGCCATATCGTCATGGGGGGACCGAAGCGCGGTATTCGCCGTCTACTTGCCGCTGACGCTGGTCGCCACGGCCCTGGCCTTCCCGTACCTGCTCGAGGAAGCGGTCAAGGACGGCATGCCCGGAGCGCTCAAGCCGCTGGCCCTGGCGACGCTCGGCTGCGCGGCCGCGGCGTTCGGGACGGCGTTCTTCTTCTTGAGGCTCGAATGGCTGGGGTACCTGGTGTCGGCGCTGTACGCGGGAGCCGCCGCATGGCTCGGACTGTCCAGGTTATTCCGCGCGCGGCGCGGCGCTTCATGGGACCAGCGGGGCTCGAACCCACCACCTACGGCTTAGAAGGCCGTTGCTCTATCCAGATGAGCTATGATCCCGGAGGTCGGGACGGGGGGATTCGAACCCCCGATATCCAGCTCCCAAAGCTGGCGCCTTAGCCGCTAGGCTACGTCCCGATCAAGGCTATTGTATAAGCCGCGCTCCGAGCGTTTGTCAATGAGCGAGCCTATCCGCCTCCTCGGGCGCATAGGCGTCCCCGATGCCTCCGCGCCCGCCTAAGCCCCTCCCGAGCCTGTTTTTCTTGACAACTCCTGGAATAGGTTCCATCATTCGAAGACTTAGTACGAAACGGTTCTACTGTTCCGTCGGGGGCTCGGCCGCGTCGAACGACGTCGCGAAGGGCCTCCAACCTTCCTTAAGGAGCGAGTCTATGGCCTACACGACCGACCTCATCAGGAACGTGGCCCTAGCGGGCCACGGTAGCACGGGTAAGACGAGCCTGCTCGAACATATCCTCTTCAGCGCCGGCGCCATCCAGAAGCCGGAATTGCTCGAGTCCGGTAAGACGGTGAGCGATTACGCTGAGGAGGAGATCGAGCGTAAGATTTCGGTACACGCGTCGCTCGCGCACGCGATAGTCGGCGACGTAAAGATCAACCTGCTGGACACCCCCGGATCGTCCGATTTCATCGGCGACGTGATCCTGGCCTTGAGGTCCTGCGAGTCCGCCATCGTACTACTGGGCGCCAGGGCCGGCGTGCAGATCGAGACCATAAAGATCTGGCGCAATCTCGAGAGCCGCGCCAAGCCGCGGATGCTGTTCGTCAATAAGCTCGACGAGGAGCGCGCCTCGTTCTCCGGCGCCTTAGCCGACGTAAAAGAGAAATTCAAGCAGGCCCCCGTGGCCATTACCATACCGATGGGCGAGGGCGCCGACTACAAGGGCGTCATCGACGTGCTGAACCAGAAGGCCTATCCGACGCCGGCGGCGCACGACCAGAAGGAGGCGGCGGCCGCGATCCCCGCCGAGTACGCCGACGCGGTGGCCGAGGCGCGCGCCGCGCTGTCCGAGGCGGCCGCCGAGGGCGACGACGAGCTGATGGAGAAATACCTGTCCGAGGGCGAGCTGGCCCAGGACGAGATAGTCAAGGGCATCTCCGAGGCGCTGGCGGGCAATCGCGTCGTGCCGGCCTTCGCCGGCTCGGCTACCAGGAACTCCGGCGTCGCGGCCCTGGTCGACTTCCTCGTCGCGATCGCGCCCGACCCGTCGAAGCACTCGGCCGAGAAGGTGAGCGCCCCCGACGGCGGCCAGTCCGACCTGCTCGTCGACGAGCGGGGCCCCCTGGCCGCCCTCGTGATCAAGACCCAGATCGACCAGTTCTCCGGGAGGCTGTCGTACGTCAAGGTGGTCCGCGGCGCGCTCGCCTCCGATACCGAGTACCTGAACGTGCAGGAGAACAAGAAGGAGAAGGCCGGCAAGCTCTATACCGCCCAGGGCAAGAAGCTCGAGGAGATCCACGAGCTGCGCGCCGGCGACATAGGCATCCTGGCCAAGAGCCCGTCGCTCAAGACGAACGAGACCCTCGCCGCGCCGGACGCGCCGGTGTCGTTCCTGCCCCTCCGGCTGCCCCAGCCGATCCACGCGGTAGCGATCAGCGCGGTGTCCAAGAAGGAAGAGGACAAGCTGTCCGAGCTGCTCCATAAGGCCTCGGAGGAGGACAAGACCTTCACGATACGCTTCGACGCCGAGACCAAGGAGACGGTGATCGCCGGCATGGGCGAGCTGCACCTGAACATCATGCTCAACAAGGTGCGGACCCAGCAGAAGATCGAGGTCGAGACCCGCGTGCCGCGCGTCGCGTACCGCGAGACGATCACCAAGCATTCAGGCGGCGAGTATACCCACAAGAAGCAGACCGGCGGCCACGGCCAGTACGCCCGCGTGGTGATGGAAGTGGAGCCGCTGCCGCGCGGCGAGGGTTACAAATTCGAGAACAAGGTCTTCGGCGGCGCGGTGTCCAAGGGCTTCATCCCCGGCATCGAGAAGGGCATCCACCAGGCGATGGAATTCGGTACGATAGCCGGCTATCCGGTCGTCGACATCAAGAGCATCCTGACCGACGGCAAGGAGCACCCGGTCGACTCCTCCGAGATGGCGTTCAAGATCGCGGCGCGCGGCGCGTTCCGCGAGGCCTGCAAGGCCGCCGGCGCCACGCTGCTCGAGCCGATCATGCGGCTGATGGTATTCGTCGACGAGAAGTACCTCGGCGACGTGATGTCCGACCTCTCGGGCCGCCGCGGCCGCATCTCCGGCCAGGAGCCGATAGGCGGCGGCATCGTCGAGATCAAGGCCGAGGTGCCCCAGGCCGAGCTGCTGCGCTACTCGATCGACCTCAAGGCGATGACCAGCGGCACCGGCGGCTTCGAGGTCGAGTTCGACCACTACTCGCCGATCTCCGGCAAGATCGCCGACGACGTGGCCAAGGCCGCGGCCGAGTTCAGGATCCAGGAAGCCGAGGACGAGTGATCGCCCGGCCGCGCTAGCTATCCGCGGGGCCGCCCTCCTGGGCGGCCCCTTTTCTCGGCTCGCCGGCTGACGAGGACGCCCGTCGGCGCCGCCGGCCTACCAGAGCGTCATGACGCCGCGGTCGGCCTCGAAGCCGAGCCCGGCGAGCAGGCCGGCGTACGGCGACGAGGCGGCGCTCTCGCCGTTGACCGAGGCTACCGCTATGCGGCGCTCGGGAGAGACGGCGCGGCGCCTGGCCTCGAGCGCGAAGGCGAGCGATCCCGCGGCGACGGGGTCGCCGGGCTCGCGGGAGAGCTCCAGCTCTCGCCACGATCGCCTGGCCACGCAGACCGGCTCGCCGCCTGACAGCGACAGGCGGTTGGCCGGCAGCCGCGACGGCAGCCCGTCGGGGAGGCCTTCGACGGCCCAGCCCGCTGGGCTCGCCGGATCGCAGGCGTTCATCGACGCGAGCCCGCCGTCGAAGCCGTCCTTGAATACGCGCAGGGCGTCGGCGCCGATGAACTGCGGCCCGTCCGGGCCGTCGAAGAAGCGGCCGCAGGATAGCTCCCCGGACAGCTCCATGCGCCTGAGCGCCCGCGCGAGGCCGCCCCAGCGCGCCCTCGGCAGCTCGCGCTCGAGCATCGCCGGGAATACGACGCCGTAGCGCCTGACGACGGCCCTGACCGCGCGGCAGTCCAGTTCGAGGCGGTCGGCCTCGTCCGCGGGGCCCGCGTCGTCGAGCGCGAGCGCGAACCAGGTTCCGGCCAGCGGGGGGCCGTCCTTCCAGCGGGCGCGCAGCGCGGTCGGCACGCGAGCCGGCCTTCCGCGAGCCGGCCGTTCGGCCGTATCGGCGGCGCCGGCCGCGGACGCGGATCGCCTGAAGCCTCGTCCGGCCGCCCGCCTGACGGCCTCGAAACCGTCCGAGCCTATGGCGCCTGCCCATATCTCCGCCCACAGCCGCTCCTCCAGCTCCGCTATCGAGAGGCCGTGCCTGTCCTTGACGGTCCAGGCGTCGAGAGGTCCGTCGCCCGGCGAGAGGAGCGAGCTGGGCGTCCCGGGCGCGAAGGCCTCGTAGTCGGCCGCGGAGGCGAACGCGACGACGCGCTCACCGGCGCCGAACCAGATGAATTCGCCGTCGGCGAGGAGCTCGTCCAGGTACTCGGGGCGGTAGCCGGGGACGCGGGCAGGCAGGATCTCCGTCTCCCAGAGCGCCGCCGGCGCCGGGTAGCCGGACAGCGCCTCGAGCGCCCGCCTCGTGGCCGCTACCCCCGACGGCCGATCGTCCGCGTCCGGATCGTCGTCCGGCCGGGCGCGGTCGCGCAGTCCCTGCATGGCCGCGACGAAGGCGGGCAGGGCGGCGGCCGGCATCGCCCGCAGCTTGGGCCTGGCGGCGGCGCGGCCCTGCCTGAGGAGCGACTCGAGCACGTCGCGGTCGCAGGCGCCCTGAACCTCGCCCGCGGGCTCGCCGCCGGACGCTCCGTCCGGCGCGCTCGGCCGCGCGCCGAGGCCGGGGCCTACTACGACGCCGGCCGCCTCGAGGAGCCCGGGCTCGGCCGCGCCAGGCCCGAAGACGGAGCCGAGCCGGCCGAGCGACGCGGGGCCGGCGTAGGGCAGCCATCGGGCCGCGAGCGACGCCCGGCCGTCCGGGCGGCCCGCGGACTCCAGCAAGGCGGCCTTGCCCTCTCGCCTGACCACGACGGCCTCCGAGGCGCCGGGCAGCGTCAGCGCCTCGAGCCTGGACAGGAGCCCGGGGCCGGTCCCCGGGGCGGCGATCGCGGCCCGGGCGGCCTCGCGCAGGCCCTCCGGGCAGACGGCGAGCAGGGCGTCCCATTCGTCGAGCGGTATGGCCAGCCGCTCGTCGACCCAGTCGGCGAGGCCGTCGGGGCTCGACGGCGCCCAGCCGGGCAGCTCGCGCCTGAGCCTCGCGCCGTAGGCCGACGCGAGCGCGGGGTCGACGCGCGGGCGGGCGGCCGGGTCGCTCATGGCCCTGGCGATGGCCGCCTCGGCGGCTCCGGCGGCCCCGACCGCCGGAGTCCCGTTCGGGTATATCGTCGACCCGTCGTCGTCGTAGAGATACCTGTTCGTCTCGGCCCAGCCGCACTGCCTGGCGAAGGGGCTCGGCGCCGCCGGCGAGAAGACCGGCGCGGCGACGGAGCCGTCCGCCAGGCCCGCGCAGAGGGACGACAGCGCGGCGAGGTCGAAGCGCTGCTCGAGCACGGTCTTCCAGGTCTCGGCCTCGATCGGGAAGCCCTCGCAGCCGCTCGTGCGCTCGAGGAGGCGCTTGGCCCGGAGCCTCGTGACCCAGAGCGGGGTGCGCCTGCCGAAGCCGGAGCGCGGCAGGAGGAGGGCGCGTCCGGCGTTCTCCCTGAAGGCCGCGCCGAAGACCGCGCTGCCGGCGAGGGCGCCGCGCAGGGCCGCGGAAAGGACCGCCGGCTCGGCGAGCGAACGGAGCGCGTCCATCAGCGCTCGGACCGCCTCGTCCCGGTCGACGAACGGCATCGACAGCGATACCGAGTCGTCGTTCGCCAGCCGCTCGACCGGCAGGCCCAGCTTGTCGCGCAGCAGCGACGACAGCGCCATGCCGAGCGGCTCGTTGACGGCGGAGCCGCGCAGGGTATGGACGATCAGCGCCGTCGCGCCGGCCTTGGCCGACGGGTCGCGGAAGGCCTCGACGACGACGGAGCCGGGCGACGGCAGGCCAGCGCCCTTCTGGGCCCGCGACTGCGACGACAGGAACGCGACGAGGGCTTCGGCCGCCTCGGGCGAGAAGCCGAATCGCCCGCGGAGCGCCGCGCCGAAGCCGTCCGGGTCCGCGTCGAAGGCCGCGCACAGCTCGAGCATGCGGCGCGAGACCGACGCGCCGCGGGCGGCCTTCTCCGCCTTCCAGAACGGCATGAAGTCGGCGTCGCGGTCGAGCGGGGCCACGGTGACGGCCTCGTCGCCTATGTCGACGATACGCCAGGCCTGGGTGCCGAAGCTGAAGCTGTTGCCGACGCGGCGCTCGAAGACGAACTCCTCGTCGAGCTCGCCGAGCCGCGTGCCGTCGGCGAGGCGCATCGCGTAGTAGCCGCGGTCGGGTATGGAGCCGCCGGCCGAGTAGAGCAGCATCGCCGCGCCTTCCTTGGCGCGCAGCGCGCCGCGCTCCTCGTCGAGGTAGGCGCGGCCGGACAGCTCCTTGATTCGGCTGCCGGCGAAGCGGCCCGAGAGCATGCCGACGACGGCGTCGAAGTCGGCCCGCGCGAGGGCCGCGTAGGGCGGGAAGGACAGTACCTCGCCGTAGAGCTCGTCGAGCCGCCGTTCCTCGAATAGCACCATCGACAGGAGTACCTGGGCGAGCAGGTCCAAGGGCTCGCGCGGCGGGCGCAGCGGGTCGAGGTCGCGATCGAGGGCGGCGCCGACCGCGGCCGCCGCGGCCAGCAGGTCGAGCCCGTGGAAGGGGTAGACGACGGCGCGGCTGGCCAGCCCGACCCGGTGGCCGGAGCGGCCGGCCCGCTGGAGGAGCTGGTCGGCTCGCTGGGGCGAGCCGGCGAGCGCGACCAGGTCTATCGCGCCGACGTCTATGCCGAGCTCGAGCGTGCCGGTGGCGACGACGCAGCGCAGGCGGCCGGCCTTGAGCCTGGCCTCGACGGCCTTGCGCACGTCCTTGGAAAGGGAGCCGTGGTGGGCCCAGGCCGTGCCGTCGCCGGAGCGCTCGTTGAGCATGGCCGCGAGCCGCTCTGCCCGCCTGCGCGAGTCGGCGAACACGACGGTCGAGCGCTCGCGGGCCAGCCTCTCGGCCAGGTCGTCGGCTATCGCGTCGTAGCGGCCGGACGGCTCGTCGGCCTCGCGGTCGTCGGGGCCGGCAGTCGGCGGGCGCGCGAGCGGCCGAGCCGCGGGCCAAGCGACCGACAGCTCGTAGCGCTTGGCGGCCGGCGGCGCGACGACCGCCATCGTCCGCGGCTCGTACCGGGCCGAGCCGTCCGGGGCGCGGACCAGGCGCGACCCGGCGGCGAAGCGGGCGGCCGTCTCGAAGGGCTCGACGGTGGCCGACAGGGCGACGCGCTGGAACTCGCCGGCCAGCAGGGCGAGCCGCCCGACCGAGCAGGCGAGGGCGGCGCCGCGCTTGGTTCCTAGGATCGCGTGGAGCTCGTCGAGTATCAGGAGGCGGACCGAGCCGAGCATGGCCTGGCCGGAGCGGGAGGCTATCATGATCGCCAGGCTCTCGGGCGTCACGCAGAGTATGGAGGGGGGCCTGGATATCATCCCGCGGCGCTCCGACTGGCTCGTGTCGCCCGAGCGCGAGGCTATCTTGAGGCGCGGGAAGGCCTCGCCCCGATCGCGGAACCACGCGGCCAGTTCCCTGGCCGGCTCGAGCAGGTTGAGCCTGACGTCCTCGTTGAGCGCCTTGAGCGGCGACACGTACAGCGCCGACAGGCCGTCGGGCGGGTACTCGCCGGTCGCGAAGCGCGACAGGGCGCCGAGGAAGGCCGTCAGGGTCTTGCCGGAGCCTGTCGGCGCCGACGCGAGGACGTGGCCTCCCGAGGCGATGACGGGCCAGGCAGCGGCCTGGACCGGCGTCGGCTCGCCGTAGCGCTCGGCGAACCAGGAGCGTACGAGCGGGTGGAACGAATCGGGCAGGGATATCGGCGTCGCTTCGGGCATGGAACGATAGTACGCGATCGCCCGAAGGCTCTCAAGTATCGCCTGAGTACAGTCGTCGTCGGGGTACCGTCGTCGTCGGGGTACCGTCGTCGTCGGGGTACCGTCGTCGCCTCCGCTTGTCCGGCGCGGCGGCTTCCGGCTATACTCCGGCCAATGGACGCAAACACGCTGCTCGTCACCATAGGCCTATCCTTCCTGCCGATCTCTGAGCTGCGCGGGGCCATACCCTTCGCGGTGGCCCGCGGCGCGCCGCTGTTCGAGGCGGCCGCGATAGCGGTGGCCTGCAACGCCCTGGTCGGCCCGGTCGCGTTCGTCTTCCTCGAGACCTTCCATAAGCTCCTGTACCGCTGGGCCTTCTACGCGCGCGTGTTCGACCGCTTCGTCGCCAAGGCCAGGGGCAAGGTCAAGGAGAAGGTCGAGAAATACGGCTACCTCGGCATCATGCTGTTCGTCGCGATACCGCTGCCGGTCACCGGCGCCTGGACCGGCACGCTCGGCGCCTGGATACTCGGCATGGGCCGCCGCAGGACGATGCTCGCGGTGGCGGCCGGCGTGCTCGTATCGGGCGCGATCGTGTCGCTGATAGTCGGCTTCGGCGTCGAGGCCCTGTCCTTCCTCGTCAAGCGGGTCTAGCGGCGCCGATGCACCTCGACTACGAGGCGGAGCTCAACCCGGAGCAGTACGCCGCCGTCACGACGATAGAGGGCCCGGTCCTGATCATAGCCGGCGCCGGCTCGGGCAAGACCCGCGTGATCACCTACCGCGCCGCGTACATGCTCGAGAAGGGCGTGCCGCAGTCGGCCATCCTCGCCCTGACCTTCACGAACAAGGCTGCCAGGGAGATGTCCGAGCGCGTCCGCTCGGTGACCGGCAAGAAGCTCCAGAACCTGACGGTCAGCACCTTCCACTCGTTCGGCGTCAAGATACTGCGCAAGGAGATCCACCGCCTCGGCTGGCGCGACAACTTCTCGATCTACGACGAGGTGGACAGGAACCAGCTGATCAAGGACTGCGCCCGCGAGGTCGGCTTCAAGGCGGACGCGTTCGACGCCCAGAAGGCCGGCATGGTGTTCTCCGACGTCAAGACCGGGCGGAAGAACTGGGAAGGCGTCGACGACGGCTACGAGAAGGTCTACGACGAGTACCAGGCCGCCCTCAAGGCCTACAACGCGGTCGACTTCGACGACCTGATCGGACTGCCGATCGCGGTGTTCGAGCGCTTCGAGGACGCGCGCGAGGCCTACCGCGACCATTACCGCTACATCATGATAGACGAGTTCCAGGACACGAGCATCCAGCAGTACCGGCTGATGCGGCTCCTGTCGCGCGACAATATCTGCGTGGTGGGCGACGACGACCAGTCGATCTACTCGTGGCGCGGCGCCAACTTCGAGAACATCACCAACTTCGAGCGCGACTGGCCCGAGCGCAGGGAGATAACGCTCTACCGCAACTACCGCTCGACGACGACCATCCTCGACGCCGCCAACAGCGTGATCCAGAACAACACGAACCGTAAGGAGAAGGACCTCGAGAGCCCCCACGAGGGCGGCGCGATGATAGAGGTCTACGCCCCGGAGAGCGAGATCGAGGAGGGCGAGTTCATAGCCCGGGCGATCAAGGAGATCAAGCTCAAGGAGAAGCTCAAGTACGACCAGTTCGGCGTGCTGATGCGCACGAACAACCTGTCCCGGCACCTCGAGGAGGCCTTCCTGGCGGCCGACCTGCCGTACAAGGTCTCGGGCGGCACCAGCTTCTTCCAGCGCAAGGAGATCAAGGACGTCATCTCGTACCTGCGCGTGATAGCCAACCCGGACGACGACGTCAACCTGATACGCATAGCCAACGTGCCGAGGCGCGGCATAGGCCGGCGAGCGATGGAGCTGCTCGCCGACATCGGCAAGCGGCACGGCCGCTCGATACGCGGCGCGATGCAGCTCGTGCGCAGCGACCACCAGATAGACTTCCCCGAGCGGCTCAGGCAGGACATCGACTCGTTCCTGACGCTGCTCGAGTACGAGCGCGAGGAGCTCCTGGGCCGCCGTAACCTCGGCGCCAAGGTCCGCAAGCTCGTCGACACCATCGACTACTGGGGCTACCTCGTCTCCGAGAACCAGCATAACGACAAGGCCGCCAAGTGGAAGTTCCTCAACGTCGAGAGCCTTATCAAGGGCATCGAGACCTGGGAGAAGGACCCGGATAACCTCGACCCGAGCCTGTTCGCGTGGCTGAACCGCATCTCGCTGATCACCCGCGACGACCAGGAGGAGGACGACTCCGGCAAGGTCAACCTGATGACCATCCACGCGGCCAAGGGGCTCGAGTTCGACGTCGTGTTCGTCGCCGGCTGCGAGGACGGCCTCATCCCGCACGCGCGCTCGCTCGAGGAGGGCGAGGGCAACGTCGAGGAGGAGCGGCGGCTGTTCTACGTCGCCATCACGCGGGCCCGCAAGCGACTGCTCCTGACCGCCTGCAAGCGGCGGCGCCGCAACTCGATGCCGGTCGACTGCGTGCCGTCCCCCTTCCTCGCCGAGATCCCGGAGGAGCTGCTCTGCTGGCGCGAGGAGGAGGAGCCGCTGACCGAGGACGAGCAGGCGGACGTCTGGGCGAGCGTTCACAGGATGTTCGCGCCGCCCGAGGAAGACGCGTCGTAGAGGGGCCGCCCGCCCGCGGACGGGACCGGTCGGCCGCTCGCGCGGCCCGCCGGGCTATCCGGGGACGGACCCCGTCAGGCGCCTACGCCGAAGACGACGCCAGACAGGTACGGCACGAGCCAGGCCGCCCAGACCGCCAGGCTGAGCCGGTGGAAGCCCGCGATCGCCTTCTCGTCCTTTCGTACCAGCACGACGGTCGCCCATACGGCGTGGGCCGCCATCAGCGCGATCGCCAGCGCCCCCGTGACGCCGTGGAAATCCAGCCTGAACGCCGACCCGGCGATCCGGCCCATCGCCGCCGTCCCCGCGGTATCGCAGGCGAACCCGGCCCAGAAGAAGGCTAGCCAACGCGGCTGGAGCCTCCCCGATAATTTTTCCCCCCATACGCCTATCGAATAGAACGCCAGGGCTCCCGTGATCAGGGCTATCGCCGCTATAAGCATGTCGTACCTTCCTTCCGTATCATTCGTCGCCGTGAGTACCGTCGTCGCCGTGAGTACCGTCGTCGCCGGCTCCTCGAGCGGAGTTCACGTTGGTTAGCGCTCCGACGGCCGCGCCGAGCGCCCGCTCGAGCAGGGCCAGGTCCGTTCCGGCCAGGTCCGAGAACGCCGCGCCTAGGGCCGCGCCGACCGTCGAGCGTATCTCCGCGAGCCGCTCCCCGGCTTCCGGGGCGAATCCGACGCGCACCTCCCTGCGGTCGCCGTCGGGATTCCTCCTCCGCTCGACTAGGCCCTTCGCCTCGAGCCGGTCGACGAGGCCGACCGCGGTCGGCTTGCTCACGTACAGCTCGCGAGCGACGTCGCCGACCGTCATATCCCCCGCGTGGGCCAGCGCCTTGACGAGCAGCAGCTGCGGCAGGGTGAGTCCCGTAGGCGCCAGGCTCTCGCCGATCCGCGAGGTGAGCGCCGCGTTCAGCTCCCTGACGAGCGCGGCCACGCGGTATACGGCGCTACCGGGCCCGTCATCGGTTAGCTCACTAATGATTAACATGCTAACTATATACCGCGTTTAACCGTCTCGCGTCAAGGGGCGTCCGTTGGGCGCCGCTGCCGCTCGTAGGCCCGAGCGGATCCCGGAACCGGACGTGATTGTTAGCTATGAAGAGCGTGACATGATCGACATGATACGGCCCGGCCTCCCGATGCTCATTTTCGGAAGTCGGTCGCCCTATGCCTGATTCTTGCTTTTTCTCCCTCTCGCCTCATATGCTCGTATCCTCTTCGTCGCCTTCACTCAGCATCCCTGATCAGCGTCCAGGTCAGTTCGTGCTTGTTGTGCCAGAGGTGCGTCACGCGGGAGCCGGGTATAGCGGCGAAGCGGGCGACCGTCTGGCGGTCCCACTCGGCGCCCTGCATCTTGATCGTGCAGACGAAGTTGCGCGCCAGGCCCGAGTCGAGCCACAGCGACACCCAGTCGTACAGGGCCGGCGGGTAGCAGATCACGTCGGAGCAGAACCAGTCGACCGGGCCGATGTCCTCGGGCTTGATCGTGAACGCGTTATGCTTGATGAAGCTGACGCCGGGCATCGCGGCGACGCGGTCGTCGATCGGCGCGCGGTCTATGGCGACGACCTCGGCGCCGAGGCCGGCGAGGGCCCAGGTCCAGCCTCCGGGGCAGGCGCCCGCGTCGACGCAGCGCCGTCCGGGGCCCGGCATCGCTCCGGCCGAGACGAGGGCCTCCCATAGCTTGCGGTAGGCGCGGCTCGGCGGGCCCTCCCTGTCCTCGGCGAAGTCGAGGCGGCCGTTCGGCCACGGGCTCGAGCAGGCGGCCGATGCGAGCAGGGTATGCTCGTCGAGCAGCGTGAACGCGCCCATCGGCGCGTTCGGCGCCGAGAACGGGAAGGCCTTGGGCTTGGACGGCAGCGGCGGCAGGGCGGCGGCTATCAGCTCGCCTCGCCTGGCGTTGCGGGTCGGGTAGTGGGCCCAGTTGCGCTGCATGCCCTTGAGGAGGCGGGCCGCGTCCGAGATCGAGCCGAATTCGGCGGTGAACGGCTCCTTCCAGACGTTCCTCGTCCAGTAGGCCGTCCGTTCCTCGCCCATGACGGTCAGGAGGTCGCCGTCGCGGCGATACGGTTCGGGCAGCTCGCCTTCGAGATGGGCCATGAATCCGGGCGCCGCGTGGTAGCAGGCGGCGTCTAGGCGCTTAATCGTATCGCTCATATGAATTTATGTAACCTCGCCGCCTCGAGCAGGCGCCTATTCCATATATTCTTTTCCATATACAGCGCTCGTTGCGCCCTATCCTCGATGCGGCCGGCGCGCTGCTGGAGCAGCTTGAACGACCGCGACAGCACCGTCTGCTTATCCACCGGCGGCGACGGCAGGCGCTCCTCGAGCAGGTAGCAGAAGAAGCCGTAGGTTCCCATGCCCGGATTATCGCCGGCGCCGCGCTCGGATCGCGTCAGCTCATGGAGCTGGACGGCGCAGGCCGGATCCCGCTCGTCGAGGCCCCTGGCGAACAGCTCGAGCGAGGACCGCAGCTGCGACAGGGGCGCGTCAGCAGCCTCGAAACCGATGCTCCGCCCTTCGATCTCCGAGAGGAGGCACGACCAATCGAAGGTATCGGCCGGGTCGAAGGCGCGCAGGAGCGGTTCGTCCGGGGCCGCCAGCCAGGCCCGCGCCTCTCGCGGCCTGCCTCGCAGCAGCTCGAGCTCGCCTCGGAATACCATCGCCTCGGGGTCGGGGCGCGTCTCGTCGCCGAGCTCCGCCTCGAGGGCGACGGCGGCGGCGTCGTAGCTTCCGGCGTAGGCCAGGGCCCTGGCTCCCCATATCCTGGCGCGCCTCGCGGCTTCGCCCATGCCGTACGCCGCGGCCGTCTCGGCCAGCGCCCCGAAGCGCCTGGCCGCCTCGTCGTAGGCGCCGAGCTCCAGGTCTATCCTGCCGCGCAGCGACTCGACGGCCGCCTTGGCGTCCATCCTGAACAGCCGCGACGACGACTCCTCGGCGTGCCGCAGTACCTTGAGCGACCGGCCGATGGCGCCGGAGAGGAAGTCGACGACGGCCTTGGCGTAGGCGGCCATCATGCGCTCGTACTCGATGCCGGCGCTCTCAGAAAGCTCCTGGGCGTTCGTCAGGTAGTCGGCCGCCTCGGTATGCCGGCCGAGCGCCAAGGAGGCCAGGCCCATCAGTCGCTGGCTCCTGGCCTCGAGCCTCGGGGGAGCGCCCTTGCCGAGGGCGAGCATCGCCTCCCTGGCGCCTTTCGACGCGCGCTCGGCGTCGCCCTGGGCGTAGGCCAGCTCGGCCTTGACGAGCGCCTTCATCGCCTGGGCCCGCGGGCCGGAAAGGCGTTCGTCGGCCGAGGCCGCGGCCGCCTCGCTGGCGTCCCGGTCGCGGGCGACGAGGGCCGTCCAGAATCGATTGACGGCCGCCGACGATGGCGACAGGAACGAAGGATCGTCGGCGGCCGGCTTGTCCGGCCTCATCGCGTCCTCGAATAGGCAGTCGCAGATCAGGCGCTCGTCGTCCTGGCGCTCGCCGACCCGGCGGAGGAAGCCGAGGCTGGCCCGGATACGGCCCGAGCGATAGAGACCGACCAGGTAGCGCGATAGGCCGTCCCTCAGCGCTTCGGCCACGTCGTCCCCGATGACGCCCGCCAGCTCGTCGGCCGATAGCGGTTCCACCGGCGTCCTCGGGTCGAACGGGTCGACGAGGCCGGCCTGGACGAGCAGGCGGCGCAGGACGGCGGCGCCCGCCCGCCCGAGCCCGAGCCCGCCGACGAAGTCGGCTAGCTCGTCCTCGGAAAGCTCGTTCTCGGCGATGACGATCGTGTACAGGTAGACGAAGGCCTCCATCGGCAGGAGCTCGAGCAGGCCCGCTAGCCCGGCGCCCGGGCGGCCTCGCCGGGCGCCGTCCCATCCGGACACCGCGCCGAAGCGCTCGGCCAGCGCGTCGCGCGTAGCGCCCTCGGTCGAGCCGAGCGCGAGGGACAGGGCGCGAGGCCTGTCGTCGGCGTCGGCGAGGCCGTCCGGCACCTTGGCGGCCCATGAGCCTATCCAGCGCTCGAGCGGGCCGCCCGACGAAATGGACAGGTACCGCTCGTCGCCGCGGCCCGACTCGAGCCTGGACGCTATCAGCTCGCGGGCCTCGGGAGAGAAGCGCTCGGGAGCGTCGCAGGCGACGACGCCGCCCGACGCGCCGAACGCGTCGAGCCAGGAACCTATGAACGCGGCGCATCCCGTGGCTACCGACGCCGGCGCGGCGGCCGAGAACGAGGACGCCTCGACGAAGCGGAAGGCCATGGCGTCGTCGCCGCGCAGTAGCGCGTCGTCGCCGCGATCCGGAGCGCCGTCGGCGTCGCGGCAACGAGCCATGATCGCCTCGATCAGCGGGGAGAACGGTATGGGCCGAAGCCTGGCGCCGCAGAGCATCAGCGCGCGCTCGGGCGGCAATCCCATGTCCGCGGCTATCGCGTCGATCGACCGGACGCTCGAGCCGGCGTCGAGGTGGACGAGCCTCGGGCCGTGCCTCGACGACCTGCCTATCGCCTTGGAGAGCGTCGCCGCGAGCCTGGGCCTGTCGAACAGGCGGACGGCGTCGGCGTCGGCCATCATGCCGACGTGGAGCGGCCGCCGCCAGGCGCCGTCGCCGTCGGGGAAATAAGCCTCGAGGCGGGCCGCCGCCCCCGGGCTGAGCGTCTTCGAGTACGCCGCATGGTCGCGATAGCGCGCCGCGGCGGAGAAGGCTACGGCGTCGTCGGCCGACGCGCCTTCGTAGACGGCCAGGCTCGCCCCGCGCAGGGCCGGCTCGCGCGCCGTCAGCGACTCGACCGTCCTATGCATGGCCTCGACGGCCTGGATGCCGTCGAATAGGCCGCCGGACGGAAACGCGACGACGACGGGGTCCTTCCTGGAGCCGACGGCGCCGCCGAATTCGGCCGCCGTAGACCTGACCTCGTCCAGGAAGGCCGTGGCCTCGCGCACGCCGGTACGCTCGAGCTGAGACAGGTAATCGATGTAGATGCAGCAGTACATCATGGCGCGGACGTCCCCCGTGCGTTTTTCTCTCAGGCGAGTATAGTCCATGCGGGGCCGATCGGGAAGCGGGAGCCGTCGGTCCGCGACGGTCAAGGCGCTCGCCATACCTTTTCGCTTGACGATATTTTTTTGGCTATGCTACACTTGCGCCCTAGCGGGTACGAGCGGTCCCGCGACCTTTCGGTCCGAGCATAACCTCAAGGGAATCCTATGACTATCAATACGTTCAGCCAGGTTATCATGTCGCCGCTCCTGTCCCGGCTATCCGTGCTGGCGTGCGCCGCGGCGCTGTTCTTCTCGCTCCGCAAGAAGGACGCCGAGGGTCGGTCCGGCTCGTTCCTGGTCATCATCGCCGTGCTCGTCGTCAGGGACGCCTTCCTGGCCTTCGTCGAGCTGCCCGGCGCGCCGTACCTGAGCGACCTCCTCTATCTCAGCCTCGCGGCGTTCATGGTCATGGCGCCGTTCGAGCGCTCGCGGCTCCTGCTGGCCGCGACCATGGCCGTCAACGCGGCGGCGGTCGGGCTGTACGTCGCGTACGCCTACGCGGGACTCCTCCCGTCGTTCCCGGCCGTCGCCTTCCCGCTCGTGCCGATGGCCGACGCGCTGCTCGTCGCGGCGTCGGGCGCCGTGAACGCCTCCGACCGCGGCGACGGCGCCAGGCGGCTGATGGGCGAGACCTGGCCGGTCGTCTTCGCGTGCCTCGGCGCCTACGCGGCCGCCGCCTTCTTGCTCGGCTACGGGTCCGCGGCGTTCGGCCGGCTCGTGGCGCCGGCGTCGTACGCGTGGCTGCTCGTCGTCGCCCTCGTCGACCTGCGCGACCACGACGCCGAGACGATCGAGGCGATTTCGTACTACGAGGAATCGATAGACTCGCTATACAACCTGACCTTCCGCGTCGGCGCCGTGCTCAAGGGCAGCTTCACGACCGAGGACGTGCTCGGCGGCATGAACGAGGTCATGATGGCCGAGACCGGGGCCGACGGCGGCACGATCTACCTGGTCGACGAATTCGACGACATCATCGTCGCCAAGGCCTACGCCGGCGCGTTCCCGCCGCCGTTCCCGTTGCCCGAGAGCCTGCCGCGCAAGCAGAACCGCGTCGAGTCGTACCTGAAGCACGCGCAGTTCAGGCTCGGCGAGACCGTGCTCGGCGACGTGGCCAAGACCGGCAAGAACGTCTACTCGCCCGATACGGCCCGCGACCCGCGCTTCGCCGCGCTCAGGGCCGAGGGCGCCGACATGAACGAGGATTTCCTCAGGCTGTCGTCGTTCATGGCGGTGCCGCTGATGGTCGAGGACAAGATCATAGGCGTCTCGGCCGTCTCGAAGGTCAAGCCCGGCGATCAGTTCGACGAGGCGGCCTTCGACCGCTTCAAGCTGCTGGCGAACTTCGGCACCCTGGCGGTCAGCAACTTCTTCTCGTTCCTCGCCGCCAACGAGCGTAGCGCGATAGAGCGCTCCGCCGGCATTGCGGCCGAGATCCAGAGCACCATCATACCGAAGAAGCTGCCGCAGTTCCCGTCGCTGGCGATCGGCGCGTTCACCTCGCCGGCCCGCGGCGTGTACGGCGACTACTACGACGTGCTGCGCACCCGCGAGGACAGGGTGGTCGGCGTCATCGGCGACGTCGCCGGCAAGGGCGTCCAGGCGGCCCTCGTCATGGTGATGATACGCGCGATACTCCACCTGATAACGAACACGAACAAGGACATAGCGACCGTCCTCGACTGGGTCAACCGCGGCATCACCGGCAAGATCGACATGGACCACTACGCGACGCTCGCTATCGTCGCGCTCAACGTCGCCACCGGCGAGCTCGAGTACGCCAACGCGGCCCACCAGCCGCTGCTCGTGTACCGCCGGGCGACCGACACGATCGAGACCATAGAGACGAAGAGCGTGCCGATCGGCGTGGAGCGGGCCAACGAGTACAGGCGCAAGGCCCTCAGGCTCTACGACGGCGATATCGCCGTGCTGTACACCGACGGCATCGTCGAGGCGATGAACGAGCAGGGCAAGCAGTTCGGGCGCAAGAGCCTCGGCCAGGCCGTGGCCAGGAACCGCGACCTGGCGCCCAAGGATATAGCGGGTAAGATACGGTCGGAGCTGTCGGCGTTCATCGGCGGAGCCAGGCAGCACGACGACCAGACGATACTCGTATTCAAGATGAAACTATAGGGGAGGGGCCGACGCATGGAGCTCAAGATCCGTAAGAACGGCAATAATTATATTATTGACGTCAACGGGGAGATGGATCTTTACAACTCGTACAAGCTCAAGGAGCTCGTCATGAAGATGCTCGAGAAGAAGGTCGAGCGCTTTATCATCAACCTGGAGAACGTGGACTACATAGACTCGAGCGGGATCGGGGCCCTCATCTATATCTGCTCTACCATCAAGAAGATGAGCCTGAAGCTGATCATCACCAACATCCACGGCTCGGTCAAGAAGGTTATCGAGCTGACCAAGCTGATGGGTTACTTCCCGATCACGAACAGCATCGAGGAAGCCATCCTGCAGATGGAAGACTAGGAGGGCGGCATGGCAGACAAGACGTACCTGAGCGATATAAAGGAGATCCGCGTCGACGAGAACAGCCCCCTGTTCGATAAGACCGGCATGCTCTACAAGGAGTTCCCCTCGGATTACCGGCAGATCAGGTACTTCACGCTCCTGATCGTTCAGTCGGCCCCGCTCGAGATCAAGGAGATCAACCTGCTCGAGCAGCAGATCAGCGAGGTGATCAAGAACGGCGTCAAGCACGGCAACCGCTGCGACGCGGCCAAGAAGGTGCGGGTCTGGTACTCCTTCGATTCCACGCACGCCCACCTGATAGTCCAGGACGAGGGCGAGGGCTTCAAGGACCTGGAGAAGTGGAACGAGTTCAACCGGAACCGCCTCGAGATACTGTCAGCCCAGGACTTCGAGAGGCTGTCCGACTACGTATCGTTCAGGACGCAGAAGAGCGACGACAACGACGGCGGCAACGCGCTGTTCGCCGCCCTCGAGTACTGGAACGGCGGCTTCGTGTTCAACGAGGCGAGGAACGCCGTGGCGATGCTGAAGAGCTTCCCGCAGAAGAAGCACGCGATAGGCTGAGCCCGGCGTCGCGCCGGGCGAGGATCGAGGGCGGCCCCTACGGGCCGCCCTTTTCTTTTCGGCGGTCCGCGCGGCGGCTCGCGGCGGGCTACGGGTTGACGATGCGTATCCCCTCGACCGAGTCCGCGTCGTCGTCGGTGAAGGGGCGGCCGTAGAGGTACTCGAACAGGAACCTGAAGTCCTCGGGCGCCATCATGTGGAACTCGATGCCGAAGTAGCCCTCCTTCGTACCCGCGTAATGCCTGCGTATCGTGCCGCTCGCCTCGACGGTGCGTTTCTTCGCCCTCAGCCGCACCGACACCGCGGTGCCTTCCTTGAGCGCCTGGATGAGGCGCTGGTCGCCGCAGGCGAACAGGAGGCCGCCGGCCGATACGTCGACCACCTGCGTCCGGTAGTCGTCGTCGAGCCTCGGCGCGTCCTTGAAGTAGCCGTGGAGCTTCAGCGACCACGAGAAGACCCGGGCGAAGGCCAGGAAGGTCTCGACGGTGCGCAGGTCGAAGGGCGGCTTTCCCGCCTGCCTGTTGACTACCGCGGCGTAGCCGATCGCGTAATCCTGGAACAGGATCGGCACGATAAGCTCGGACAGCACGTTCGCGGAGCGCTTGGACCGCTCGAGCCTGACGATCTCGTCCTCCGCGAAGTCCTCCTCCATGCCCGAGTCGATGAAATGCTGCTTGAAGTCGTCGCGGGTCAGGATGGTACGCTCGGCGAAGGGGTCGCTACGCGGCAGGCCGCCGAGCGCGGTCGGCAGGTAGAAGCAACGGCCGGTCGCGGCCGCCAGGCGCTCGGGGACCGTCTCCGGCTTGCGGTCCTTGAACATCACGATGCCGCGGTCGCTGGCGACGGCCAGGGCCTTGCGCTCGAATTCGGCCATCAGGCCGCGCAGGTCCGACGGGTCGAAGTACGGCGACGGCTCCGGCTCGCGGGACGGGCCCGAGCCCGAGCTCGACGGGAAGTCCAGGTCGTAGCGCTCGCCGGCGAACGCGAAGGAGGCGGCCAGGTCGCCCGGGGGCGGCAGGCGCACGAAGCGCCTGCTCAGGTTCTTGTACAGCTTCTCGGGCATCGACGTGGCGAAGCGGCGTTCTCCCGGCTCGAGCATCGTCGCCTTGAAGGCTATCGTCTGGCCCCTGACGTTGTAGCGGAAGTCGAACGAGGCGCCTTTCCGCTGCAGGTCGAGCGGCAGCTCGTGGCCGAAGCTCAGCTTGTCCTTCTCGACCGCCAGGATGCGCACGGTCCATTCGCCGCCGCCGGCGCTCATCGTTATGGGCGAGCGCTCGCGCATCGCCGTCGACAGGAGAAATTCTCGCTCTATGTTTTTTACTAGCACGGCCATCGGGACGATCCTCCACTAGCATTGTGCCCCAATCGCGATGATTGTTCAACGTTTTTGTCGATTATTCGCCGATCTTGAATATCGCGCCGTACGGGTCCCACGGCTCCGACCGGGGCGACGCGCCTTCGATCGCATCCGGATCGAGCTCCAGGTGCTCGATGATCCATTCGCCGTCGTCTCCGGGGGCGATGATGGCCAGCCCGACGATGGCCCGGGAGCCGCTATCGTCGGCGAAGGCGCGGAACCGGACGCTGGCGACCGGTCCGGGCCCGACGACCGGCGTCGCGAAGCGTACCCGGGCGAACCGCAGCGGGAACGCGTCGCCGAATCGGGCCCGAGCCAGGGCGGCCGCCTCCGGTCCCATCGACCCGTACGGCGGCTCGCCCGATAGGAGGCCGCGCTCCAGCTCGAGCATGGCCTCGTCGCGAGCGGCGTCGGCCGGCTCGCCAGAGCCGGGGCCGTAGAGCTCGCCGAGCTCGAAATCGCCGGCCGGCGCCGCGTCGAAGGGCCGCTCGACGAGGCGGCGGTCGCTACCGGCCAGGCTCGCCGAGACGACCGCCTTGACGGCCTTCGCGCCCGTCCCGGCGGCCGGCGAGGCCTTGGGCGACGCCTTCATCGCTACCGGCTTGTCTGCGGGCTCGGCGCGCGCGGCGTCGGCGCGCGCGGCGTCGGCGCGTACGGCGTCGTCGCCGGGCTCGGGCTCGGCGCGCGCAGCGTCGTCGCGCGCAGCGTCGTCGCGCGCGACTGCGGCGCTAGCCTCGGCGCCGACGGCCGCCTCGGCCGGCGCTCGATCCGGCCGCTCGCGGCTCCTCGAGCAGGCCTGGGCGGAGACGGCGGCCGCCAGTACGATGGCGGCGATCATAATGCCGTATAGTCGAGATCGGCTCGCTTGCATCGTGGTATAGTATCCCCAGACCGAGCCGGTCGATCAACCGGTTCGGACGGAGGCACCATGGACGACATCTGGCAGCGTCTCGGCATCGCGTTCGACGAACCCGTCAGGGATCCCCTCTGGCGCAACGTGATGATGCCGGCCGAATTCGAACCGATCCTGACGAGCCCGGATTTCGTCAAGCTGTCGCGCATTCTCCAGCTCGGCCCGACGCACCTGGTCTATCCCGGCGCCACCCATACCAGGCGGGCTCACTCCATCGGCGTCTTCGAGCTGGCCAAGCGGTCGCTCTCCGCCGTCCTGTCGCGGTCCGGCCCCGTCGCCGGGCTCGACGGCGCCGCGGCCAGGGGCTTCCTCGTCGCGGCGCTCTGCCACGACCTCGGCCACTTCCCGTACGCCCATTCGCTCAAGGAGCTGCCGCTGCGCGAGCACGAGAGCCTGACCGCCGATATCGTGCGCGGCAGCCTGCGCCCGGCGGTGGAGGCCGCCGGAGCCGATCCCGAGTTCGTGGCGGCCATCGTCGACCAGGGCCTGCCGGCCCCGGCGGGGTCGGGCTCGGCCGCGCTCGGGTTGTTCCGCTCGATGCTGTCCGGCGTGCTCGACCCTGACAAGCTCGACTACCTGAACCGCGACGCGTGGGCCTGCGGCGTGCCCTACGGCCAGCAGGACGTCGACTTCGTGCTGCAGCAGCTGGGGCTCGACGAGTCCGGCCGGCCCGGGGTGGCCGAGCGCGGCGTGATGGCCGTCGAGGCGCTGCTGTTCTCCAAGTACCAGATGTACCGTGCGGTCTACTGGCACAGGACGGTCCGCGCCGCGACCGCGATGATCAAGAAGGCGGTCATAGGCGCGCTCGAAGGCGGCGCCGTCGAGGCGGCCGAGCTGTACGGCCTCGACGACGGAGGCTTCTACGCGCTGATGGCCGGCCCGGGCCGGGACGGGAGCGGCCTCGTCGCGTCGGTGCTCAACGGTACGGTGCTCGGCTCGTGCCTCGAGCTGGCCTTCGACCCCGGCCGGGACGAGCACGTCCGGGCGGCCGACCTGAGCCTGCGGCCGCGCCTCGAGGACGCCATCGCCGGAAGCTCCGGCGCCGATACGGTCATAGTCGACGTGCCCGAGCCCATATCCTTCGAGTCGGACCTGCCGATACTCGGGACCGGCACCGGCTTCTCGGCCTACGCGACGGTGTTCAGGCCGGAGGTGGTCGCCGCCTTCACGCGGTCGCTGCGGGTGATACGCGTATTCTCGGACGGCGATCCTGAGCGCGTCTCGGCGGCCGCCCTCGAAGCGCTGGGCGGCCGGTGAGCTCCGGCTGGGAGCCGTCCCCCGAGCTGGCCGACGCGGCCTCCGGGCGGCTTAAGGGCTACTTCGAGCGTTTCATGTCGGCCGCCGGGGCGGGCACGCATCGCCATCGGCTGATACGCGACGGCGACTCGGTCCTCGTCGGCCTGTCAGGCGGCAAGGACTCGCTGGCCCTGCTCCTGTTCCTCGAGCTGCGGAGGCGGCGGGTCAAGGACCGCTATACGCTCAAGGCCGCCCGAGTCGACTGGGACGAGCCGCCCGCCGCGCCGGAGGACATGGCCGCGATCGCCGGCTTCTGCGCCTGGCTCGGCGTGCCGTTCATCGAGGAGCGCCGGCCGACGCCTGAGTCGCTGGCCGAGCGCGGCCTATCCTGCTACCGCTGCTCGAGGGAGCGGCGGCGCGTCCTGTTCGAGCTGGCCGATCGCGAGGGCTGCGGCGTCGTGGCGCTCGGCCATCACCTGGACGACTTCGCCGAGACGGCGCTGATGAACCTGTGCAAGCACGGGCGCCTCGACCCTATGCGGCCCGAGGCCGTATTCTTCGGCCGTTTCAGGCTGGTGCGCCCGCTCTGCGACGCGCGCGAGTCCGCGATCCGCGCGGTGGCGACCAGGCTCGGCCTGCCGGTCGTCGGGAACCGCTGCCCCCTGGCCGGCTCGAGCCAGCGAGGGGCCTACAAGGCGGCGCTTGCGGAACTCGCTAAAATCGATACACTGGTACGGGAGAACGTATGCAAGGCGGCGTCGACGGCGTCGCCGTACCCGGAGGAAGCGCATGGAGATCCATAACCTGATGGAAGACCTCGTCGTCAAGACGGTGGACGAGCTGTTCGACGCCGAGGCCAAGGGCTCGACGAGCGCGTGGTGTACCTGCAGGCAATGCCGCATGGACGTGGCCTGCTACGTTCTCAATCGCCTCAAGCCGGAGTACGTGCTGTCGGGGCGCGGCGTCGCTTACTCGGAGAACGACTACGGAGAGAAGCTGCAGCGCGTCGCCGACGTCGTGTCGCTCGTCAAGGAGGGCTGGTCGAGGATCAACGCGGCTCCCCGTCCCAACCATCACTGCGGCTCCAGCGGCGACGAGAGCTGCTACGACCAGGTCAAGGGGCCCGCGTTCAACTTCAGGCCGATCATGGGGCGCCTGTTCAACGGCGACAGCTTCGAGCCTATCGTCGACGCGGAGGTCTCGCTCGTCGGCGAGTCGGGCCCGATCGCGATGATAGACGATAACTGGAGCAATCCGTATCGCCTGGCCAGGAACACCAACGGTACCTTCACCTTCTGGCCGCGGCCGCTGGCCTGCGAGCGGGCGGGGGAGAGGCGGCGCTTCTCGATGACGGTCAAGGCGAGCCCCGACGGTTTCGAGGATCTATCGCATTATATGGAATTCGAGCTCGTCTCCGACGACTCGCCCGTCTACCAGCTGTCGATGCAGTCGGCTCACCGGCTCCAGGACCTGTACGTGTTCGCCAAATAGTGAACGGGGCTAGCGCCCCATCAACGCCCGCAGCTCGGCGGCGGGTACCAGGTCGAGGTACTGGAGCACGTCGAGCTCGCCCCGCTCCTCGACCCGCCTGATCTTGAATACCCTGTAGGCTATCATCCTGTCGCCGGGCGGCGGCAGGGGCAGGGGATAACCGTTCATATCGACCAGCTCGTCGACGCGCAACAGCCTCTCGGTCTCCTGGCGTTCTCCGTCCGGATAGACGAGCCAGCGGGTTTCTATCGTCATGGGCGGATTCTAGCCGGACGATAGCGTCAGCGCAAGCCTCCAGCGTTCCTAGGCAACGCGAGCCGGCCGTGTCGGCGCGTTCGCCTCTCGGCTATAGGTCTAAAATCGCTAATCCCGTCGTTTTTACCGCTCTCGTACTAAACGCGCGTGTAGTTAAACTCGCTAAAAATAATTCTGTCGAGTAATCCAATGACGATGATTCCGTTGACATTGTTAGCCCGTACGGTAGTATATAGGAGGATTGTGGGAAAAAGTGGGAGAAAAAGGGAATCAGTGGAATGGAACTGGTAACAGGCGAGTTCAGGAACACGCTCGACGACAAAGGACGGCTCTCCTTGCCGGCCAGGCTGCGCGCCGGCCTGCCGGAGGGCGTCCTCGTCGTCACGCAGGGCGTGGACCGCTGCCTGTGGCTCTTCACCCCGGAGCGCTGGAACGCGCTGTCCGAGCAGCTGTTCGCCACGACGAGCCTCTTCCACCAGCAGGCCCGCCTGATCCAGCGCCGCATCATCGCGCCGGCTCAGGAGGTCGAGGTAGATAAGGCCGGCAGGATCGCCATCCCCCAGTCGCTGCGCGAGTACGCCGGCCTGTCGAAGGACTGCGTCGTGCTCGGCATCACCAAGCGGCTCGAGATCTGGGACGCCGATAGCTACAAGGCGTGGATCGAGGCCACGGAGGCCGAATTCGCCGCCGCTTCCGAGACCCTGGACATTCAGAACCTATGAGCGACCGGAACCAGTCCTTCGGGCACGTACCCGTCATGCTGAACGATACCCTCGAGCGCCTCGTGCCGCCGACGCCGGATTGCCTCCTTATAGACGGCACGCTCGGCCTGGCCGGCCATTCGAGCGCCTTCCTGGCGCGGTACCCCGGGCTCCGCCTGCTCGGCGTCGACGCGGATACCGAGGTGCAAGCCATAGCCGGTGCCAGGCTCGAGCCCTACGGCGGGCGGGTCGGCCTGGTCAACGCGTATTTCGACGAGTTCTTCGCGGGCTACGCCGCCTCCGTCGCGCGGGGCGAGGCCGAGCGGCCGGGCCTCGTGCTGTTCGACTTCGGCGTGTCGATGTTCCATTTCAGGGAGTCCGGGCGGGGCTTCAGCCTCCAGGGCGACGAGAGGCTCGACATGAGGCTGTCGCCCCGCGCCGAGCGCACCGCCGCCGACCTCGTCGCGGAGCTCGACGAGCGGGAGCTGCTGCGTATCATCTCCGAGTACGGCGAGGAGCCGTTCGCCTACAATATCGCCAGGGCTATCGTCAGGGAGCGCGCCGCCGCGAGGATAGACTCCACGGCGCGCCTGGCGGACATAGTCCGCGGCGCCGTGCCGGCCAAGGCCCGCTACGGGCGCATCCATCCGGCGACCAGGACCTTCCAGGCCCTGCGCATCGCCGTCAACGACGAGCTCGGCCGCATCGAGCGGGTCCTGCCGGCGGCCGTCTCGTGCCTCGCCGAGGGCGGCCTGATCGGCTGCATCAGCTTCCATTCGCTCGAGGACCGCATCGTCAAGCGCGCCTTCCGCTCGCTGGAGGTGCGCAAGGAGCGAGCCTACTTCAAAGAGGATCGCGATCGGCCGATACCTCTAGGAGAGGCGGAGCGCGGCCTCGTCATCCTGACCAAGAAGCCGGTGGAACCGGCGGACGACGAGGTTGCGGCTAATCCCGCGTCCAGGAGCGCCAAGCTCCGGGTCGCGAGAGCCGTAGGAGGGGCGCGATCATGATAGGAACGATCGGCTTGGCCGAGTTCGTCATGGAAGCCGTGGCCGTCGTCGCGTTAGGCGTCGCGGCAGCGGCCTGCGTACCTCCCGTCCCCCGCCGGGGAAGGTCCCGCGGTGAAGAAATTCTGGCTGACGCTCTTGGTCCTGTCTATTCCGTGCATGCTGGTGCTGACGGCCGCCCAGGGCGCGAGGTACTACGCAGTGACGGTCGAGCTGCGGCGCCTGGAGGCGGCGCAGGCGGATTGGGTAGAGGAAAACAGAAGGCTGCTCGCTGATATAGCCGTGGCCAAGTCGCGCGCCAGGGTAGGCGCGTCGATGGCCGAGGCCGAGGGCTACCGTATGGTAGGCCCTAAGACGACGTTGAGGATACGGGTTAAGCCCGGGGCGGAGAAACGGGATGGATGACGATAGGGTAGCCTGCGACGCGGCCTGGTTCGCGGGCGCGGCCGGCGGATACGTCGCGAGCGGGTCGAACGCGGCCATAGGGCGCGTCGAGACCGACTCGCGCAAGGCCGGCCCGTCCGCGCTCTTCGTCGCGATACGCGGCGAGCGGAGCGACGGCCACGACTACGCCCGCCGGGCGGCGGACGCCGGTGCCCCCGCCGCGCTCGTCTCGGCTTCCTGGTGGGCCGCCCATGGCCCGGCCGCGTTCGCGGGATCCCGCTGCGCGGTCATCGTCGTCCCTGACACGATCGCGGCCCTGCAGAAGGCCGCCGCCGCGTACCGGGCCCGCTTCCCGTCGCTCCTGCGCTTCGGCGTCACCGGTTCGGCCGGCAAGACCAGCGCGAAGGAGCTGCTGGCCGCCATCGTCGGCGCGTCGCGCCCTACCATAAAGAATCCCGGTAATCTCAATTCCGATATAGGCCTGCCCGCGTCGATGTTCCTCGTCCGGCCCGGGCACGAGGCCGCCGTATTCGAGATGGGCATCAACCGGCCCGGCGAGATGGACGAGCTGGCGGCCGTCTACGAGCCCGACTGCGCCCTGATAACGAACGTCGGCACCGCCCACGTCGGCGTGCTCGGCGGCACCCGCGCCGCGATCGCCGAGCAGAAGAAGCGCATAGCCTCCCGCTTCGACGGCGGGCAGACCCTGGTAGTCTGGGAGGACGACGACTTCCGCGACGCGCTGATGACCGGCGTCCGGGGCCGCTGCGAGACCTACGGGCCCCGCTCGACCGACGGCTTCGAGGGAGCCCGCGACCTGGGCCTCGACGGCTGGGCGCTGCGCTACCGCGGCGTCGAGGCCAGGCTCAGGCTGCCCGGCGCCCATAACCTGCTGAACGCGCTCGGGGCGATACGCGCCGCGTCGCTGTACGGCGTCGGGCCGGAGCACGTCGCCGCGGGGCTGGAGGCGGTCTCCCCGCTATCCGGCCGGACGAGCGTGATACGCGGCGAGTATACCGTGGTCGACGACTGCTACAACGCCAACGCCGAGAGCGCCGTCGCGGCCATCGGCTTCTGCGACGGCGCCGACGCGCGCGGCCGGCGGCTCTACGTGCTCGGCTCGATGAAGGAGCTCGGCGCCGAGGCCGCGGCGTCGCACCGCCGCGTCGGCGAGGCCGCCGCCGCCTCGAGGGCCGACGCCGTGTTCTTCTACGGCGACGAGGCCCGCGACGCGTACGAGGCGGCCAGGGCGGCCCGCCCCGGCAAGGAATTCCGCTGGTTCGGCGACTACGGCGAGCTCGAGTCGGCGGTGGCCGCCGCCGCTGCTCCCGGAGACCTGATCCTCGTGAAGGCTAGCCGGTCGATGGCGCTCGAGCGGCTCGTCGAGCGCCTGACCGGGACTGGAGGCGATCATGTTTCTTGAGTGGATCTACCCGCTGGTCAAGTATTTCACGCCGCTGAACGTATTCCGCTACCTGACCTTCCGGTCCGCCTACTCGGCGGTGACGGCCCTGCTCGTCGCGTTCCTGTTCGGGCCCGCGATCATCGAGCGCCTGCGACGCCTAAAATTCGGCCAGTCGGTCCGGCTGGACGGCCCCCAGACCCACCTGGTCAAGTCGGGCACGCCGACGATGGGCGGCCTCCTGATCATAGCCGCCGCGGTCTCGGCGACGCTCCTATGGGTCGACCTGTCGAACCGCTACGTCTGGATATGCCTCGGCTCGATGCTCGGCTTCGGCGCGCTCGGCTTCCTGGACGACTGGCTCAAGATCAAGCGCAAGAACTCCGACGGCGTCTCGGCCAAGGCCAAGCTGATCGGCCAGGCCGTCATAGCGCTCGGCGCCGCGCTGGCCCTGTACTACGACCCGTCCGGCGAGATGACCAAGCTGTACGTGCCGTTCTTCAAGAACCCCGTCGTCGACCTCGGCGTATTCTGGATCCCGCTCGCGGTGATCTACGTGATGGGCTGGTCGAACGCGGTCAACCTGTCGGACGGCCTGGACGGCCTGGCGACCGGGCTCGTCATCATGGCGCTGATAGCCTTCTCGCTGCTGACCTACCTGACCGGCCGCGCCGACTGGTCCGAGTACCTCGGCATACCGTTCATACGCGGCTCGGGCGAGCTCACGGTGTTCTGCCTGGCCATGCTCGGCGCCTGCGTCGGCTTCCTGTGGTTCAACGCGCACCCGGCCGAGGTGTTCATGGGCGACGTCGGCTCGCTGAGCCTGGGCGGCGTGCTCGCGGTGCTGGCGCTGATCGTCAAGAAAGAGCTGCTGTTCTTCGTCATAGGCGGCGTATTCATCCTCGAGGAGGCCTCGGTAGCGATCCAGGTGCTCTACTTCAAGGCGACCAAGGGTAAGCGGGTCTTCCGCATGGCGCCGCTCCACCACCACTTCGAGCTGTCCGGCTGGAAGGAGACCAAGGTGGTCACGCGGTTCTGGATACTCGGCGGGCTGTTCGCGATCATCGCGCTGTCGACGCTCAAGATACAGTAGGAGAAGGATCGATGCACGGCGGATTCGTCATGGAGAAGCCCCTCGGCCGAGTCGGGGGCGACCCGGGGATGCTCGTCTCGCTCGCGCTGCTGGTCGGCGTCGGCCTGGCCTGCCTCTATTCGGCGTCGTACGGCTTCGCGCTGTCGCTCGGCAAGCCATCCGGATATTTCGCCGTGCGGCAGCTGTTCTGGATGGCTCCCGCCGCCCTCGTCTTCGCGTTCGGGGCCTTCCTGCCGCTGGACGCCGCCCGGCGCTGGATAGGCGCGGCGGTCGTCGCTTGCCTGATCCTGCTCGTACTGCCCTTCGTCCCCGGCATCGGCATCACCAAGAACGGAGCCTCGCGCTGGTTCGGCTTCGGCGGGCAGATGTTCCAGCCGTCCGAGCTGTTCAAGCCCGTCGTCGTGCTGTACCTGGCCCATATCCTGTCCAAGAAGGGCGAGAAGCTGGGCGACGTCGTCAACGGCGTGCTGCCCCCGCTGATCGTGGTCATGGCCGGCGCGCTGATCGTGCTGGCCCAGAACGACTTCTCGACCGCGGTGCTCGTCATCGCCCTCGCGGTCGTCATGTTCTGGATCTCCGGGGTGCCGCTGTCGTTCTTCGCGGCGATCGGCTCGGTCGGGCTGCCGCTCGTCGCCCTGTCGGTGCTGACGAGCGACTACAGGCTCAGGCGCGTCCTCGGCTTCATAGCGCCCGGCTACGACCCGGCCGACCTGTCGTACCAGGTGAACGGATCGCTGCGAGCCATACGCTCCGGCGGCCTCTGGGGCAAGGGCATAGGCCAGGGCACGCTGAAGCTGAGGAGCATACCGGAGGTTCAGTCGGACTTCGTCTTCGCGGCCTGGGTCGAGGAGACCGGCTTCGTCGGCGTGCTGGCGTTCGCCGCCATGTGGATCGTGTTCCTCTGGCGGGGGTTCCGGGTCGCGTTCCGCACCGAGGATACGTTCAGGAGCCACCTGGCCTTCGGGATGGCCTGCTACCTTGGCATCCAGACGCTCGTCAACGTGATGGTCGCCTCCGGCGCGGCTCCGGCTACCGGCATTCCGTTGCCGTTCTTCTCGTCGGGCGGATCGTCGCTCGTGTCCGTCGCGCTCGGCGCCGGGCTCCTATTCAACGTCTCGAGGAGCGTGAACCATGGCTGAGCTAGCGATGGCCGACAGGGATTACGCCCCCCCGAGGGCTCGCGGCTTCTCGCGCGAGTACGCCGTCGAGCGCGGCCGGGACGCTCGCGCCGCGGGTCGCGTCGTCGAACGCCCCGCGTCGCGAGCGGCGTCCGGGAACGCCGGCGGGGCCTCGCGCCGCGCGGACGGAGGGCCGCGGCCGGCCGCGGCTATCGCGTCGGCCCTGCTGGCGATAGCGGCGCTCGTCGGCGCGGCGGCCATCGCGCTGCCGCGCACCGAGGTGCGCGCCCTGACCGTGTCCGGCGCCGTGACGATAGGGGAGCGAGAGCTGTACGCCTGGTCGGGCCTGTCGCCGAGCGAGCATTGGTTCTCCGTCGACCGCGAGGCCGTGGCCGCCTGCCTATCGGCCCACCCGCGCGTGGCCGCCGTCACGGTGGAGGCGAGGTTCCCCGATACGGTCGCCGTCTCCGTGGTCGAGCGGAGGCCGATAGCGGTGGTCTACGCCCGCGGCGAATCCGGCCGCACCGAGGCGCACTGCGTCGATTCCGAGGGCGTCGTCTTCGCGCCGGCCTCGATGTACGAAGGCTCGTCGGCCCTGCCGGTGCTGTCCGGCGTCGAGATACGCGGGCTGAGCTACGGGCTCAGGCTCGGCTATCCGTTCTCCGAGCTCCTGTCGTCGCTCGCCGAGGTCGCCGAGGCGAGCCCCGCCCTGGTATCGGCCATCTCCGAGCTGCGCGTCGTCTCGAAGCCGGGCCTCCCGGCCGAGCTGCTCCTGTACCCGACGGATTACCGGGTGCCGGTCAGGATGCGGCCCGTATTGAACGCCGGGCTCCTGAAGTCTATGATGCTCGTCCTTGACGTCGTCGAGGGGGAGGGACTGTCCCCCGGCATCCGCGAGCTGGACCTGCGGACCGACACGTTCGTATACCGGACAAAGGAGGCCGTCTCTGGTTGACAATCTGATCGTGGGGCTTGATATCGGCACGTCCAAGACATGCGCGGTAATCGGCGAATATAACGAATCCGGGACTCTCGAGATCACCGGCGTCGGCGTCTCGCCGAGCACCGGCCTCAGGAAGGGCGTCGTCGTCAATATAGAGGCGACCCTGCAGTCGGTCACGAAGGCCGTCGAGGCCGCCGAGCTGATGTCCGGGCGCGAGGTGCGCGACTGCTTCGTCGGCGTCGCCGGCGCCAACGTCGAGGGCATCAACTCCCGCGGCGTCGTCGCGGTGACCGGCAAGGGGCGCGAGATCTGCCAGTCCGACGTGGACAGGGTGATAGAGGCGGCCAGGGCGATCGTCATACCGATGGACCGGGAGATACTCCACGTCATCCCCCAGACCTTCATCGTCGACGACCAGAAGGGCATACGCGACCCCCTGGACATGATAGGCGTCAGGCTCGAGGCCGAGGTGCATATCATCACCGGCTCGGTGACGACGGCCCAGAACCTGGTCCGCTGCGTCAACCGCGCCGGCTTCAAGGCGGACGGGCTGATACTCCAGAGCCTCGCGGCGTCCCGGGCGGTGCTGTCGGCCGACGAGAAGGAGCTCGGCTGCCTGCTCGTCGACCTCGGCGGCGGCACCACCGACGTGCTGATGTACTCCGAGGGCGCGCCGTACTTCTCGGCGTCGGTCGGGGCCGGCGGCTCGCAGGTAACGAACGACCTGTCGATCATCCTCAACGTGCCGATGGACGCCGCCGAGCGCATCAAGCGCGAGTCGGGCTGCTGCTACCTGCCGCACGTCGAGCCCGACGAGAGCATCGTCGTGCCGGGCGTCGGCGGCAGGCCGCCCCAGGAGATCCCGAGGGCCAAGGTGGCCAGCGTGATCCAGCCGCGGATGGAGGAGATCTTCAGGCTGGTCCGCGAGAAGGTCGAGCAGCCGGGCTTCTGGCGGCACGTCAAGGGCGGCGTCGTGCTGACCGGCGGCGGCGCGCTGATGCCCGGGGCCGCGGAGCTCGCGTACGAGGTGTTCGGGGTGCCGGTCAGGACCGGCGCGCCGTCGTCGCTCGGCGGGCTCGTCGACGCGTACCGAAACCCGGCGTACTCGACCGCGGTCGGCCTCGTGATGCTCGGCGCCGAGCGGCTCGGCGCGCCGGAGCCGGAAGCCAGGGGGAAGGCGGCCGGCGGGGACAAGGCGAAGGCGCAGAAGGCCAGGCCGGACGCGCCGTTCAAGCGCCTCGGCGAATGGCTCAAGGAATTCTTCTGAACTAGGATACGGCCGGTCCCGGCTCGCTGACACGGGCGGGGATCGGATATTTGTAAACGGGCATACGGGAGGGGAATATGACGCTACGGGTCGTGGACGAGGTCGGAGCGTTCCGGCGGGCCGAGGCCGCCGATACGACGGACGCGCCGCGCGGGGACGCCGGGCAGGAACAGTGCAACGCCACGGTCATCAAGGTGATCGGCGCCGGCGGCGGCGGGTCGAACGCGGTCAACAGGATGATCGAGGCGGGGCTGCGCAACGTCGAGTTCATCGTCGCCAATACGGACCTGCAGGCGCTCGCCAAGTCGAGGGCCGACGTGAGGCTCGGGCTCGGCGCCAAGGTGACCCACGGGCTCGGCGCCGGCGGTAAGCCCGAGGTCGGCGAGAAGGCCGCGATCGAGGACCGGGCCATGATAGCCGAGGCGGTCCAGGGCGCAGACATGGTCTTCATCACCGCCGGCATGGGCGGCGGCACCGGCACCGGCTCCGCCCCGATCATCGCCGAGGTGGCCAAGGAGCAGGGCGCCCTCACGGTCGCGGTCGTCACAAAGCCCTTCGACTTCGAGGGCAAGGTGAAGATGCGCCTGGCCGAGGAGGGCATCGAGAAGCTCAGGCAGGCCGTGGACACGCTGATCGTCATACCGAACCAGCACCTGCTCAAGGTGGTCGAGAAGCGCACCCCGATACGCGAGGCCTTCAAGCTGGCCGACGACGTGCTCAGGCAGGGCGTGCAGGGCATCTCCGACCTCATCACCGTCGCCGGCGACATCAACATAGACTTCGCCGACGTCAGCACCGTGATGAGCGGGCAGGGCGACGCGATCATGGGCATAGGCTACGCCCGCGGCGACAACCGGGCCGTCGAGGCCGCCGAGAAGGCCGTGTCGAACCCGCTGCTCGAGGACGCGCGCATCGACGGCGCCAAGAATATCCTCATCAACGTGACCGGCGGCGAGAGCTTCACGCTGACCGAGTACGAGGAGATCGTCGGCATCATCACGCGGAACGCCGACCCCGACGCCCTCGTCATCTCCGGCATCGTCAGCGACGACGCGTCCGAGGACGAGGTCAGCGTCACGGTCATCGCCACCGGCTTCGACCGCAGCATCAAGCCGCTCGCGCCGAGCGCGCCGGCCCGCAAGGACGTAACCAAGGAGCTGGACGACTTCCTGTCCGCGGACGAGTGGCGCACCATCGTCGAGCCCAAGCCGAAGGGCTACCTGATGGGCCGCAACGACGCCGACGAGCTCGATATCCCCACCGTGCTACGGGAGCGCCGACCGGCCTCGGAGCGGAGCGGGGTCTAGGCCGTGGCCGGCAGGGACTCGATAGACCGCTACGGCGCCTGGCTGCTCGCCGCCAGGAGGCGATCGCCGCTGACGCTCGAGGCGTACGTCCGCGAGGCGCGCGCGCTGGCCTCGTGGCTCGGAGAGCGCGGCCTCCTCGTCGAGACGGCGGCGGTGGCGGACGTACTCGAATACCTCGCGTTCCGCCGCGCGGCCGGCCTGTCGCCCAGGACGATGGCCAGGATCATGTCGGGCATACGGGGCTTCTTCAAGTACCTGCGCCTCGAGGGGCTGCGCCCCGACGACCCGACCGAGCTCCTGGAGAGCCCCAGGCAGGAACGCAGCCTGCCGGACGTCATCCGCGCGGACGACGTCAACCTGATGCTCGGCTCGATAGACGTCTCGACGCCCGGCGGCCTGCGCGACCGGGCGCTGTTCGAGCTGATCTACTCCTGCGGCCTGCGCATCTCCGAGGCCGCCTCGCTGACCTTCGATTCCCTCTATCTTAAGGAACGATTCATCCGCGTCGTAGGCAAGCGGCGCAAGGAGCGCATCCTGCCCTTCGGCGACGAGGCCCGCGCGTGGCTGGCCCGTTACCTGGAGGAGGGGCGGCCGGCGCTCGAGAAGGGGCGGCGGAGCGACCGCGTCTTCCTGAACCGCTCCGGGGCCGGCATCTCGAGGAAGGGCGTCTGGAAGCGCTTCTCGGAGCTCAGGACGACGAGCGGCGTCGACGGCAAGGTGCACTCGCTCAGGCATTCCTTCGCCACGCACCTCCTGGCGGGGGGAGCCGACCTCAGGACCGTGCAGGAGCTGCTCGGCCACGCCGACATCTCGACGACCCAGATCTATACCCACGTCGACGCGGAGGACCTGGCCGTGGCCCACGAGGCGTATTTCCCCCGGTCCGGCGGCGCGCGAGAGGCAAGCGCCGAGGCTCGGGACGGCGTTTCCGATACGGGGAGGGCGGGCTGATGAAGAGAACGATGATCCTGGCCCTGGCGGCGATCGCCACGCTGTCGTCGTGCGGCGGGGACGACAAGAATTTCATCGAGCGCATGTTCGACCTGGAGTCGCGGTCGTCCAAGGGCGCTCCGCCGTCGACCATAGAGGAGCTGAAGGACGGCATCCGCCGATACGGCGACGAGGTCGAGAAGACCGCCGCCGCGATGGAGAAGGTCGGCACCTACTGGCGCATGCTCGCGGTCCGCTACCTGGACAAGGGCCTATACGGCGACGCCTACGACGCGTCGATGAAGGCGCTCAGGCACTATCCCGACTCCTCCGGCGTCTACTACATAGCGGGCATGTCGGCGGCCTTCCTGTCCAAGACCGCGGCGGCCCAGCCGGGCGGCGGGGCGACGTCCCGCGCCGAGTGGCTGGCGGCCGCGGAGGGCGCGTACAGGCGCTCTATCGAGATAGAGCCGCGCAATACCAAGGCGCTGTACGGCCTGGCGGTGCTGTACACCTTCGAGCTCGAGGACCACGAGGCCGCCATCGCGCCGATCGAGGCCCTGCTCGGCATAGAGACGAAGAACGTCGACGCGATGTTCGTCTACGCGCGGGCCCTGTACGGCTCCGGCCGACCGCAGGAGGCCGCGGACGTATACGACCGTATCATAGCGACGACCAGGGTCGACGAGAAGAAGCAACAGGCCGCCGACAACAAGAAGCGCATACTGGACGAGCTCTATGGCGGCTGAGCTGGCTTCGCCGCGCGACATGGCCGTGGCCAGGATGCCGTTCCTGTCGGCTAGGCAGCGTATTGCGCTCATCATGCGCGTCGGCGACGCTCCCCTGCGCGAGCTGCGCCTCGAGGACGTCGAGCGGGCGGTCGGGCGGCGCCTGGACGGAGCGCGCTGGGACCCCGACGCCTGGGAACGCGAGGCCGAGCGTGACCTGCGCTTCCTCTCCGCCGTCGGGGGCTCGTCGTACTGCTATTTCGACCCAGGCTACCCGGCGATACTGCGCGAGACGGCCAGGCCGCCGTTCATGCTGTACGCGCGCGGCCGGCTGCCCGACGGGCGCCGTCCGTCGGTAGCCATAGTCGGCACGCGCTACCCGACCGGCCGAGGCCTCGATGCGGCCCTGGCGCTGGCTATGGAGGCGGCCGCCGAGGGCGTGCAGGTGGTATCGGGCCTGGCCCGCGGGATAGACTCGGCGGCGCATCGCGGGGCCGTGGCGGCGGGCGGCCGTACCTTCGCGGTGCTCGGCCGCGGCATAGACGCGGTGTACCCCGCGTCGAACAAGGAGCTGGCCGCGAGGATGGTCGACGCCGGCGGCGGGATAACGTCGGAATATCCGCCCGGAACGCCCCCTTCGCGCTGGACATTCCCGGAGCGGAACCGGATACTGGCCGGATTATGCAGGTCGACCGTGGTGGTCGAGGCGCCCGGCGGCTCGGGAGCGCTGATCAGCGCCGCCTTCGCCCTCGAGGAGGGCCGCGACGTCTACGTGGCTTCCGCCTGCGCGGGAGGGCCTAGGTCCGCCGGCTCCGACGCGCTGGCCGCCGACGGGGCGCTGACGCTATCGTCGTTCGGCGATATCATCGAGGATTGGCGCTATGGCGATGAGCGCTGTGGCGATAGGCGCTGTGGCGCGTATGAACCCGGCTGCCTCTACGCGCTGGCATGGCGACCCGGCGAGCGCCGGCGCAGGGCGCCGCTCAGGCGGCCGAACAGGACTAGGCCTAGAAGCCCGGCGAACGGGCGAACGAGTAGGAGAGCGTAACGATGGCGAGCGATGAGACCGCTAGGATTGACAGCATGAACGGCGCGAAGGAAGCCAAGGCCGGGGCCAAGACGGTCCGTAAGGCGGCGAAGGCGCCGGCCAAGGCCAAGAAGGCGCCCGAGAAGCCGACCCTGGTCATCGTCGAGTCGCCCGCCAAGGCCAAGACGATCGAGAAGTACCTCGGCTCGTCCTACTCGGTGCTCGCGTCGATGGGGCACCTGATAGACCTGCCCAAGTCGCGCCTGGGCGTCGACGTGGAGCACGGCTTCTCGCCCGAGTACCTGACGATACGAGGCAAGGCGAAGCTCCTGAAGGAGCTCCAGAAGGCCGCCAAGAAGTCGAAGGCCGTGCTGCTCGCCTCCGATAACGACCGCGAGGGAGAGGCCATCTCCTACCATATCCGCGCGGCGCTCGCCCAGAAGAACGAGGGGCTCGATATAAAGCGCATCGTCTTCAACGAGATAACCCCTCAGGCCATCCGCGACGCCGTGAAGAAGCCGTCGGCCATCGACGAGGACAAGGTGAACGCCCAGAAGGCCAGGCGCGTGCTCGACCGCCTCGTAGGCTACAACCTGTCACCGCTGCTCTGGAAGAAGGTCAAGAACGGCCTCTCGGCCGGCCGCGTCCAGTCGGTCGCGCTGCGCCTGATCTGCGAGCGCGAGGTCGAGGTCGAGTCGTTCATCCCCGAGGAGTACTGGACGCTCGAGGCCGACTTCAAGAAGGGGCGCTACTCGTTCTCCGGCGAGCTCGTCTCGTACGACGGCGCCAAGGCCGAGCTCAAGAGCGAGTCCGAGGTCGCGGCCATCACCGGCGCCATCGACGGCCTGCCCTGCCTGGTCTCCGACGTCAAGGAGAGCGAGCGCCAGGTCAAGCCGAAGCCGCCGTTCACGACCTCCAAGCTGCAGCAGACCGCGGCCAACAGGCTCGGCTTCACCAGCAAGAAGACGATGCAGATAGCCCAGCAGCTCTACGAGGGCATCAACATCGGCTCGACCCGAATCGGCCTCATCACCTACATGCGTACCGACTCGGTCCGCGTCTCGGACGTCGCGCTCAAGGACGTGCGCGGCTGGCTCGGCGAGCATTTCCCCGCCGAGCTGCCCGCGGAGCCCGTCGTCTACGCCACCGACAAGAAGGCCCAGGACGCGCACGAGGCGATCCGGCCGACGATGGTCTCGTACACGCCGGAGGCTATCAAGGAATACCTGAACAAGGACCAGCAGAAACTGTACGGCATCATCTGGGAGCGCTTCGTCGCCAGCCAGATGACCCAGGCCAAGCAGCGCTCGACCTCGATGGAGGTCTCCGTCGGCCTGGCCAGGTTCCGCGTCGGCGCGTCTCGGCTGGTCGAGAAAGGCTTCTACAAGGTAATCAAGCTGCTGGCGACGAAGGACGACAAGGAGTCGTCCCTGCCCGAGATGCGCGTGGGCGAGGAGCTCAGGCTCGAGGCCTATAGGCCCGAGCAGCACTTCACGCAGGGGCCGGCCCGCTTCACCGACGCGTCGATCATCAAGCTGCTCGAGGAGAAGGGCATAGGCCGCCCGTCGACCTACGCCCCGATCATCTCGGTGCTGCTCGAGCGGTACTACGTGACGAGGGAGAACAAGCAGCTCGTGCCGACCACCCTCGGCCGCAAGATAAACGAGATCCTCGTCGGCTCGTTCGGCGACGTGGTCGACGCCGGCTTCACCGCCGACATGGAGAACATGCTCGACCAGGTCGAGGAGTCGAAGCGCGACTGGGTCTCGGCGATGGGCGATTTCTACGGCCCGTTCAAGCAACGCATCGACGACATCATGGCGACGCTCCAGTCGTTCAAGGGCAGCCTCGACGAGCCGACGGACCAGGTCTGCGAGAAATGCGGCCGGCCGATGGTCAAGAAGCTCGGCCGCTTCGGCTTCTTCCTGGCCTGCACCGGCTTCCCGGACTGCAAGAATACCAAGAGCATCCCGCTCGCGCGCTGCCCGAGGCCCGGCTGCACCGGCGAGATCGTCGCCAGGCGCAAGTCCAAGGGCCGCGGCCGCGAATTCTACGGCTGCTCGCGCTACCCGGAATGCGATTTCATCACCTACTACAAGCCGACCAACAGCTACTGCCCGAAGTGCGGCTGGTTCCTCGTGGAGCGCTTCGATAAGAAGCGCGGATCGTACAAGGCGTGCATCAACCCCGCCTGCGACTACCTGCACAGCCAGGACGAAGACCATGCCGTCGCCGATTGACGGCTACCTGGCCTACCTCGGCGCGATACGCTCGCTGTCGCCCCGTACCGTCGCCGCCTACGGCAACGACCTGCGCATGTTCTCGGCGCTGGTCGAGGAGGCCGGCCGCCCGGTCGAGGCCGCGGAGCCCGCGGACGTGCGTGACTTCGTCGCCTCGCTCGTGCGCGACGGCTACATGAGCAGCTCCGTGAACCGCGCCCTCTCGGCGGTCAAGGGCTTCTTCCGCTACCTGGTACGCTACGGCCACGCCTCGTCGAACCCGGCGAAGGACGTCGAGTCCCTGCCGATGGCCAGGACGCTCCCCGCCTTCATGTTCGAGGACGAGATGGCCGAGTTCATAGACGGCACGCCCGACGACGGCTTCGCCGGCGCTCGCGACCGGGCCATCTTCGAGACGCTGTACAGCACCGGCTGCCGCGTGGCGGAGCTGGCCGGCCTGACCCCGGCGGACCTCGACCTGCGCGCCGGCCGGGCCAGGGTGACCGGCAAGGGCTCGAGGGAGCGCGTGGTGTTCCTGTCGGACGCGGCGGCGGAGGCCATCAAGGCGTGGCTGCCGTACAGGTCGGCCAGGCTGGCCGCGATGGGCGACGACGAGGCGAGGCGCCTCGGCCTCTTCCTGAACGCCAAGTCCGGGTCGCTGTCGACCCGCGGCATAGCGTATATAGTCGAGCGCCGCATGGCGGCCGCGGGGCGCGGCCGACGGCTGTCGCCCCATGGCTTCAGGCACAGTTTCGCCACCCACCTCGTCGGCCGCGGCGCCGACATCAGGGTGGTGCAGGCGATGCTCGGGCATCAGAACATATCGACCACGCAGGTGTATACGCACGTGGACATGGCGCGCCTGCGCGAGGTCTACGACGGGGCCCATCCGCACGCCCGGGCCCCCGGCGGGGCTACTGGCGCGACGAACGATAGGATCAAAGGAACGACGAGATGAACAGGATACGGAGCACGACGATCATCGCCGTCAGGCGCGGCGGCAAGGTCGCGATGGCCGGCGACGGCCAGGTGACGATGGGCGAGACCGTGATGAAGAGCAACGCCAGGAAGGTCCGCTCCATCTACGACGGCAGGATACTGACCGGCTTCGCCGGCGCCACCGCCGACGCGTTCACCCTGCTCGAGCATTTCGAGGTCAAGGTCAAGGAGTACCAGGGCGACCTGACGAGGGCCGCCGTCGAGCTGGCCAAGGACTGGCGCACCGACAAGATGCTGCGCAAGCTCGAGGCGCTGCTCCTGGTGGCCGACCGGGAGAAGACGCTGCTCCTATCGGGCACCGGCGACGTCATAGAGCCCGCCGGCGACGCGATAGCGATAGGCTCCGGCGGGAACTACGCGTACGCCGCCGCCCTCGCGTACCTCGATACGAGCGAGCTATCGGCCGCCGAGATCGCGCGGCGCAGCCTCGCGATCGCCGGGGGCATCTGCATCTATACGAACGACCATATCCTCGTGGAGGAACTGCCGTGACCGAGGATTTCGAGACCTTCACCCCCCGACGGGTCGTCGAGGAGCTGGACCGCTACATCATCGGGCAGGACAAGGCCAAGCGGGCCGTCGCCATAGCCCTGCGCAACCGCCTGCGGCGCAAGCTGCTGCCCGAGGCGGCCCGCGAGGAGATAGCCCCGAAGAACATCCTGATGATAGGCCCCACCGGCGTCGGCAAGACCGAGATAGCCAGGCGGCTGGCCAGGCTGTGCGGCGCTCCCTTCGTCAAGGTCGAGGCGACCAAGTACACCGAGGTCGGCTACGTCGGCCGCGACGTCGAGTCCATGATACGCGACCTGATGGCCGCCGGCTACCGCATGGTCGTCGAGGAGATGACGGCCAAGGTCAGGGAGGACGCCGAGCGCCACGCCGAGGAGCGCCTGCTCGACCTGCTGCTGCCGGGGATAGGCCAGAAGCCCGTCGCCCCGGCGGCCCAGGCCGCCCCCAAGCCCGAGACCTGGGCGACCCCGGTCGCCGAGCCCCAGGCGGCGCTGCCCGCCCCGAAGGGCGCCGACACCCGCGAGAAGTTCCGCGCGATGCTGCGCGACGGCCTCCTCGACGACAAGGAGGTCGAGGTCCAGGTCTCCGCCCAGGCGGCGCCGCCGATCGAGCTGTTCGCCGGGCAGCAGATGGAGGAGCTCGAGTCGGCGTTTTCGGGCATCGCGAACATCTTCGGCGGCAAGAAGAAGAAGAAGACGGTCACCGTCAAGGAAGCCAGGCGCGTCATCCTCGAGGAGGAGCAGGACCGGCTCGTCGACAAGGACCGGGCCTCGGCCGAGGCCCGCGAGCGCGTCGAGCAGTCGGGCATCGTGTTCATCGACGAGATAGACAAGATAGCCACCCGCGAGGGGCGCTCGGGCGGCGGCATGGACGTCTCGCGCGAGGGCGTGCAGCGGGACATCCTGCCGATCGTCGAGGGCTCTAAGGTCAGCACCAAGTACGGGGTCGTCGACACGACCCATATCCTGTTCATCGCGGCCGGGGCGTTCAACGTGTCCAAGCCGTCCGACCTGATCCCCGAGCTGCAGGGGCGCTTCCCTATACGGGTGGAGCTCGAGGCGCTGTCGGCGTCCGACTTCGTGCGCATCCTGACCGAGCCCGAGAACGCCCTCGTCACGCAGTACACCCAGCTGCTCGGCACCGAGGGCGTGGGCCTGAGCTTCTCCCCCGCGGCCGTCGAGCGCCTCGCGGCGATAGCGGAGAAGGCGAACGCGCGCACCGAGAACATCGGGGCCAGGCGGCTGCACACGATCATGGAGCGCCTGCTCGAGGAGCTGTCCTTCGAGGCGCCGGAGCGCGGCGGCGACTCGGTGGAGATAAGCGAGGCCTTCGTCGAGGAACGCTTCGAGGGCGTCTTCGAGAGCGAGGACCTCGCGAAGTTCATACTCTAGGCGAAGTGAAATAGGTAATTGAACCACGGAGACGCGGAGGCACGGAGTAGAATGAATACGAAGGAGAATTTGAACCACGGAGTCACGGAGTAGGAGAACAAAGATGGATTGTATGATGGAATCCCATTCTCCACCTTCCTCGTCTTCATTCTCCGTGCCTTCGTGTCTCCGTGGTGAAAAAGCGTATAAGCCCTGACGATATTGGCCGATAAGAGAAGGTGAGGGCTCCCGGCGAACGGGGGCCAACGGAGGTGGATCGATGCTCGAGAATACGACGTTCGGCAGGACGGTGGAGCTGTTGCAGCGCAGCATGGACGTGGCGTCCCTGCGCCACGAGGTCATAGGCAACAACATCGCCAACGCCGAGGTGCCGAATTTCAAGCGATCGGAGATCAACTTCGAGTCGTCGCTGAAGCGGGCGATAGACTCCGAGAAGCGCGAGCCGAGGCTGCAGCTGGCGACCACGGAACCGGGCCACATCGCTTCGTGGAAGCGGGCCGACTGGCGCGACGTCGAACCGCGCAGGGTGCTCGACTACCTGTCGACGACCAAGAACAACGGCAACAACGTCGACGCCGAGCAGGAGTTCATGGACTCGATGACGAACCAGCTGCGCTACACGCTGATGACCCAGGCCGCCGCGTTCGAATTCAACCAGGTCAACCAGGTCCTGAAATGATAGCGGATTTGACGAACAGAGACGCAGACCACGGAGGCACGAAGGCACGGAGTAGGAAAGGCCTGTCCCGTTTTTCCTTTCCTGCCTCTCCCTTATTCTCCGTGTCTCCGTGTCTCCGTGGCGAAGCATTCTTACAGGGGGCTTTCTGATGGGAATGTTCACGAGCATCAATATAGCGGCGAGCGGGATGACGGCGGAGCGGCTGCGCCAGGACGTCATCGCCGACAATATCGCTAACCAGTCGACGACCCGCACGCCCGAGGGCGGCGTGTTCAGGCGCAGCCGCGTGGTGCTGCGGCCGAAGACGGATACGCCGTACTTCAGGCTGCCGTTCCTGCCGGACCAGTGGGACGGCGGCGCCGGCCAGGGCGTGCGCGTGTCGGAGATCCAGAAGGACTACGCCGCCGAGACCAGGCTCGTCTACGATCCGACCCACCCGGACGCGATCAAGGCGGGGCCGCGGGCCGGCTACGTCGAGTACCCGAACGTCAACGTGGTCACCGAGATGGTCGACCTGATATCCGCGTCGCGCGCCTACGAGGCGAACGCGGCGATAGCCAACGGCGCCAAGGCCATGTTCATGAAGGCCTTGGAGATAGGACGGTAGGCGATGTCGACCCTGTTCGGCGTTCCGGGCGTAGCGAGCCAGATCGGTATCCAGCAGGCGGCCGGCGGGGCGATGACCGGCGCGACCCCGGTCGGCGGCGACCGGCTGAAGCTGTCGAGGCTCGACCCGAGGCACTTCGCGGCGGGCGGCGGCACGCCGGCGCTCGGGGACGAGGGGAAGCCTAACTTCGAGGACGCGATGCTCAAGGCCATGGACGGCGTGAACGCGATGCAGATGGACAGCTCCAACGCCATGGAGGCGATGCTGACCGATCCCGACTCGATAGACGCGCACGACGTGACCATCGCTATGGCCAAGGCGAGCATGTCGCTGAACATCACCAGGACCATCATGGACCGCGTCGTCAGGGCGTGGAAGGATATTATCAATACGAGATGACGGCAGGGCCTTGACGGCCCGGCGTCGTTCGTTCTTCTGGGAGGGGGAACATGAACGAATGGCTTAAGAAGACCGCGGAGCGCCTGAAGACCCTTTGGGGCTCCTGGGGACTCGTCCAGAAACTGATCCTGATCGGCGTCGGCGTAGTCGTCATCGTGGGGATCGTGCTGCTCGTCTCGGTATCCGGCGCGCCTACGCAGGTGCGGCTGATCAACACGCCCATCAAGAGCGACGAGGAGCTCAGGCTCATCACGAGCCGCCTCGACGAGGAGGGCATCGCCTTCTCGCTCGGCGAGGGCAACGCGCTCTACGTCAAGGACGAGGCGACGCGCTCCCGGGCCAACGCGATACTGCTCAGGGAGGACCTCATCCCGAAGGGTACCGACCCGTGGGCCGTATTCTCCATCGACAAATTCACGGTCACCGACTTCGAGCGCAACGTCAACCTCCGCAAGGCCATCACGGCCGAGGTGACCAGGCACATCGAGTCGATAGCCGACGTCGACAAGGCGAACGTCGTCATCGAGATACCCGAGGACAAGCTGTTCGCCGCCGACCAGAAGAGCGTGACGGCCAGCATCATCATCTTCCCGAAGCCCGGCTCGGACATCGTGACTAACCGCAAGAAGCTCGAGGGCATCCAGAAGATCGTCCGCTTCGCCGTCTCCGGCCTGACCGACGACAACATCGTCATCACCGACCAGAACGGCCTGCAGCTGAACGACTTCGCCGGGCTCGAGGACTTCGACCGCATCGAGCGCACCAAGCGGGAGCAGCAGCTGATCCAGAAGCAGGAGGCCTACTACCGGGCGGCCGTGCTCAAGGCCCTGCAGCAGATCTATACCGCGGACCGCGTGCGCGACCTGAACATCAAGATCGACATGGACATGAGCAAGAAGAGCGTGTCCACCGCCGAGCACTTCCCGTTCGTGCTCAAGGAGGACAACCCGACCACGCCGTACGACGACTCCGTCGTGCAGCCGTCTGTGACGCTGTCCACCGAGAGGACGAGCTACGAGTACCAGGGCACCGGCTTCAACCCGGAGGGGCCCGCCGGCATGGAGGGCCAGACCGCCCCGGCCTACAAGGACCTCCAGAACATGGTCGGCAAGGCCACCCAGACCCACGAGATCGTGAACGAGGCGCTGAACAAGCGCGAGAGCTTCGAGGAGAGCTCCCCGACGGTCGACCGGGTGACGGTATCGGTAAATATCGACGGAGTCTGGAACTGGAAGTATAATGACAAGGGCGAGCCGGTCCTGAAGGCCGACGGCGGCATCGACCGCGAGTACGTGCCGGTGCCGCAGGGGGACCTGGACGCGGCCGCGGCCCTCGTGCGCGACGCGATAGGCTACGACAGGATGCGCGGCGACTCGGTCACCGTGAGGAACATCCAGTTCGACCGCAGCGCCCAGTTCAAGGCCGAGGACGCGGCCTTCCTGAGGCGCCAGCAGACGAACCGGATAGTGCTATACTCGCTGATCGGCCTGGCCTTCCTGCTCGTCGCGTTCATCGTATTCAGGCTGGCCTCGAGGGAGGTCGAGCGCAGGCGCAGGATAGCGGAGGAGAAGCGGGCCCTCGAGCAGCAGATGCTCAGGGAGAACGCGATACGGCAGGCGGAGGAGCAGAACATCGAGGTGTCCATGTCCGTGGAGGAGCGCAAGCGACTGGATCTCCAGGAGCACGCGATCAACATGGCCAAGGAGCATCCCGAGGACGTGGCCCAGCTCATCCGGACCTGGCTCAGGGAGGAGTGACAGATGCCCCAAGCCGCCCCAGCCAAGGGCAAGTCGACGGGACCGGGAGCGAGCGGGTCGGCCGGCAAGAAGCCTAAGAGCGCCAAGGACCTGAACGGCCGCCAGAAGGCCGCCATCTTCCTCATCACCCTCGGCAGCGAGATATCCGCGGAGATCTTCAAGCACCTGCGCGAGGACGAGATCGAGACGCTGACCTTCGAGATAGCCCGCCTGGAGAACGTCGAGCCGGAGCTCAAGGACGCCATCCTGATGGAATTCCAGGAACTGATGATGGCCAGCGAGTTCATCAGCTCCGGCGGCATCGACTACGCGCGCGAGCTGCTCGAGAAGGCCCTCGGCTCCCAGAAGGCGATAGACGTCATCAACCGCCTGACCAGCTCCCTCCAGGTCAGGCCGTTCGACTTCATCCGCCGCACCGACCCCGCCAACCTGCTCAACTTCATCCAGACGGAGCACCCGCAGACCATAGCCCTGATCCTGGCCTACCTCGAGCCGAACAAGGCCAGCTACATCCTGACCAAGCTCCCGAAGGAGCACCAGTCGGACGTGGCCAAGCGCATAGCGACGATGGACCGGACCTCGCCCGAGACCCTGCGCGAGGTCGAGCGCGTGCTCGAGAAGAAGCTGTCGACGCTGTCGAGCGAGGACTACACCGCCGCCGGCGGCGTCGACGCGATAGTCGAGATACTCAACCTCGCCGACCGCACCACGGAGAAGAGCATCCTCGAGGCCCTCGAGGAGGAGAACCCCGAGCTGGCCGAGGAGATCAAGAAGAAGATGTTCGTGTTCGAGGACATCGTCATGCTGGACAACCGCTCGATCCAGAAGGTCATCCGCGAGGTCGACACCCAGGACCTCACGCGCGCCCTCAAGGGCGTCGACACCGAGGTGCAGGAGAAGGTGTTCCAGAACGTGTCCAAGCGCGCCGCGCAGGCGCTCAAGGAGGACATGGAGTACATGGGCCCGGTACGCATCAAGGACGTGGAAGAGGCCCAGCAGAAGATAGTCGCGGTAATCCGCCACCTCGAGGACACGGGCGAGATCATCATCGCCCGCGGCGAGGACGATCAGCTGATCCAGTAGGAAAAGGTAGCGTATGGCTAAAACCGTGTTCAGGCCCCAGGAGACCGTGCCCCTCTCGAGCGCCTACGTGCTCCACGCCCCCGGCGGCGACGACGTCGTCGAGGCCGTGGAGGCCGTCGCGCCCGCGCTCGAGTACGAGGGGCCGACCGCAGACGACCTGCGCCGCGAGGCCGAGCTGTTCAGCCAGAACTGGGAGCGCGAGAAGGAGGCGATGATAGCCGCGGCGCGCGCGGAGGCGCAGGACATCGTCGCCAAGGCCGAGGCCGCCGCCTTCGAGGAGGTCAGGCGCAAGAACGACCAGGCCCTGAAGATACGCCGCGAGGCGGAGTCGGCGGCGGAGAAGGCCATCGCCGAGGCCGAGGCCAAGATCCAGGCCTTCGAGGCCCAGGCCAAGGCCCGGGTCGACGAGGTGACCAAGGAGGCCCGCAAGGAGGGCTTCGACCAGGGCCGCGAGGAGGGGTTCAAGGAGGGCAGGCTCGAGGTCGAGCGCCTCGTCGACCGGCTCCACGTGATACTCGACCGCGCGATGGACAAGCGCGCCGAGATCCTCGAGCAGACCGAGGCCCAGGTCGTCGAGCTGGTGCTGCTGATAGCGCGCAAGGTCGTCAAGACGATATCGGAGAACCAGAAGAACGTCGTGCTGTCGAACATCTCCCAGGCCCTGCGCAAGCTCAAGACCCGCAGCGACGTGATCGTCCGCGTCAACCTGGCCGACCTCCAGCTGACCACCGAGCACGCCAAGGACTTCATCGAGGCCGCCGAGAACGCCAAGAAGCTGTCTATCGTCGAGGACTCGTCGGTGGACCGCGGCGGCTGCGTCATAGAGACGGACTTCGGCGAGATCGACGCGAGGATCCAGAGCCAGCTCCACGAGCTCGAGGAGAAGATCCTCGACATATCGCCGATCAAGGCGCGCGGGAAGGCGCAGTAGGCCGTGGACCTCATAGCGAAGTACCTCGACGCGGTCGAGCGCTCGGACCCGATCAAGTACACCGGCCGCGTCGTCAAGGTGCAGGGCCTCCTCGTCGAGAGCCGAGGGCCCCAGGCCGTCGTCGGCGAGCTGTGCCAGATACTGATCCCGAGGCTCGGCAAGGTGGCCTGGGCCGAGGTGGCCGGGCTGCGCGGCGAGACCGTGCAGCTGATGTCGTACTCCGGACTCGACGGCATCGAGGTCGGCTGCACGGTCATAGCGACCGGCGAGATGCTGCGCGTGCCGGTCTCCGACAAGCTGCTCGGGCGCGTGCTCGACTCGATGGGCCGCCCGTCCGACGGGAAGGGCGATATCGCGTCGCCCGATTTCTACCCGGCGGTGGCCGTCCCGCCCGACGCTATGACCCGCAAGCGCATCAGGACGCGCATCAGCTCGGGCGTCCGCTCGATCGACGGCCTCCTGCCGCTCGGCCGCGGCCAGCGCATCGGCATCTTCGCCGGCTCGGGCGTCGGCAAGTCGACCCTGCTCGGCATGATGGCGCGCAACACGAACGCCGACGTCAACGTCATAGCGCTGATAGGCGAGCGCGGCCGCGAGGTCCGCGAGTTCATCGAGAACGACCTCGGGCCCGAGGGCCTGGCGCGCTCTGTGCTGATCGTGTCGACCTCGGACACGCCGCCGCTGGCCAGGCTCCGCGGCGCCTACGTGGCGACCGCCGTCGCCGAGTACTTCCGCGACCGCGGCCTCGACGTGCTCCTGCTGTTCGACTCGGTCACGCGCTTCGCGAGGGCCCAGCGCGAGATAGGGCTGGCGATCGGCGAGCCGCCGACCACGAGGGGCTACACCCCGAGCGTGTTCGACTCGATGCCGAAGCTGCTCGAGCGCTCGGGCACCTCGGACAAGGGCTCGGTCACCGGCGTCTACACGATACTCGTCGACGGCGACGACATGGACGAGCCGGTGGCCGACACGGTGCGCGGCATCCTCGACGGCCACGTCGTGCTGTCGCGCAAGCTGGCGGAGCGCTACCATTACCCGGCCGTCGACGCGCTCAAGTCGATCTCGAGGCTGTCCCAGGCCGTAACCGGGCCGATTACCCAGAAGGCGATGGGCGTGGTCAGGCGGCTGATGGCCACCTACGACGAGGCCGAGGACATGATCAACATCGGCGCGTACGTGAAGGGGACCAATCCGGCCATAGACGAGGCCATAGCCAAGCGCGCGGCGATAGAGGAATTCCTGATCCAGGGCGTCGGCGAGAAGGCCCCGATATCGGATACGATCAAGCGGCTCGGCGACATAGCCGGGCTCGCCATACCGGCGAGCGAGCTGACCGACTTCGCCGAGCCGGCGCGGGCGGCCGCCGCGCCGCGAGGCGACCGAGACGGCGGAGCGGCGGGCGGCGCCGCCTCCGACGACGAGGCGGCGCCGTGAGGCGCTTCGCGTTCAGGCTGGAGCGCGTGCTCGAGCTGCGCGAATACGACGAGAAGAGGGCGGAGGCGGCGCTGGGCGAGAAGACGGCCGCCTGCTCCCGCCTGACCCTGGCGCTCGAGGCGAACGCCCGCGCCTCGGTCGAGGCCGCCAGGGAGCGTTTCAGGCCGGGCGGCGACGCGTCCGACCACCGGGCCGGCGAGCTGTACGCGGTCAGGCTGTCGCAGGAGCGCGAGCGGCTGCTCAAGGCGCTGGCGGCAGCCGAGCTCGAGCGCGAGGCGGCCCGCGCCGACTACCTCGAGGCGACCAAGGCCCGCCGCCTCGTCACCAAGTTGAGGGAACGCGAGGAGGCCGTGTACTATAGGGCGGTCGCCCGAGAAGAGACGAAGATGATGGACGACCTGGCCGCCGGGGCGCACGCCCGGGCCGACGCACACTGAGTGACTGGAACGTAGAGGGGCAGTATGGCATCGTTCGGTAAGAGGCGCGTATTCGGCAGGGTAGTCGTCATGCTCATCATGATCCTCGCCCTCGCCATAGGCGGCATGTTCTGGTTCGATTACCTCGGCATCGTCGACGCGAAGGACTTCTTCGCGCCGGTCCTGAGGCTCGCCGGCCTCAGGACGCGCAGCGGAGAGGCCCTGCCGGCCGATTCCCCGACGCTGCTCGACGACGAGCGCTTCGCGAAGCAGCTCGGCGCGGTCGAGGCGATGCGGCAGGAGCTGACCGAGCGCGAGCGGCAGGCCGAGGAACGGCAGGCGGCGGTCGAGGCGATGGCCCAGGAGATCGAGGATAGGGCCAGGGATCTCGACGAACGCGAGATTTCATTCAAACAATTGACCGAACAGTACGAGAATAGAAGAGCGAACGTCGAACAGAACGCCAAGTACCTGACCGGCATGCCGCCGGCCGACGCCGTGAAGATACTCGCGGCGTCCGACGACCAGACGGTCATCGACGTGCTGAGGGCCGTGGAGGAATTGGCCGCCAAGTCGGGCGAATCCTCCGTCGTCGCGTATTGGCTGTCGCTGCTGCCCGCGGAGCGTTCCGCGACGCTGCAGCGCAAGATGAACGAGAAACCAGCGTCGCTGGACTAGCGCCCGAACCGGCTCCCCGCGAGCGGTCCGGCCTGGCCGGACGCGGAAGGAGCCCGCATACATGCTGGCGCTAACACGTATCGTAGCCGCCCAGGGAGCCCAGGGGGCGTCGCCCCCGAAGGCCGACTCCGGCAAGGCGGCGAGCGTACAGGACAATCCATTCACCAGGCTGCTGGCCGCGGCCGAGCGAGGTCGCGGAGCCTCCCGAGCGGGGGCTGACGGCGCCGTCGCGTCCCGCGGCGCGGGAGCCGCCCTGCGGGCCGCGCCGGCTCGCGCCGCCGTAGCCGGGAGGAACGCCGCGGAACGGGGCGCCCCGGGTAACGCCGCGACGCCGAACGGAGACGCTGCGGCGCGGGCCAAGGCCGCCGCCGCGAAGCGAGGCGCCGACGGCACGAACGGGCCCGCCGCCAAGACCACCGACGGGACTCCGGCCTCGAACGCCGCCGCTAAGCGCCGAGCCGCCGCGGGCGACGCCTCGCCGGCCCGCGATAACGCCTCAGTCCTGGCGGCGAGCGCCGCCCAGTCCGCCTCCGGTACCCCGCCGGCGAAACCGGCGCAGGTTTCGCCGAACGGCGCCTCCGACCGGCAGCGCGCCGGCGGGGAGAACGGCTCGTCGGGGATCGAGACCGTAGGCGTCGGTACCGAGCGGCGCGCCGACGGCGCGAAGGTAACCGTGGTGGACCTCCGGCTCAAGGCTAATCGCGGAGCCGCCTCGAGGCGTGAGGCCGGCGACGCGGGCGACGAGCGCGGCGGGCTAGCGTCCGCCGCCAAGCCGTCCGGCGGCTCTGATGCCGCGAACCCGGGCATCGCGATCGGAAAACCGCTCGCCGACGCGGCCGAGAGCGTCCCCCAGGCCAAGGAAGCCGCTCCGGCGACGACCCGGCCTACGGCCGAGGGCCTGGCGTCCAGGCTGCGCGAAGGCGCCGCCGACATCGTCCGCTCGGCCCAGGTCGTCCTGCGCGGAGGCGATTCGGGCGTCATTCGGCTCCGGTTGGAGCCCGAATCGCTCGGAGGCGTCAAGATCGAGCTTAAAATGGCCGAAAAGCAAATTAGCGGCAAGATAGTCGTAGAGTCGGATATAGCCGGCGAGGCCTTCCGATCGTCGCTCGATTCGCTCAAGGACGCGTTCGCCGAATGCGGCTTCGAGACGAGCGCGCTGGAGGTCGAGGTCCGGAACGGCATGGCCTCCGGGCACGGCGACGGCCAGGCCGGCGGGGAGCGCGACGAGGGGCCCTATTGGAGCCGCTCGCTGCGCGAGCTCGACGCGGCGGTACCGCGATTGGCGGGAGCGGGCCGCGACGGCCTGCTCGACGTAGTGGTGTAAGGTAAGGAGCGATCGATGGATATAGACCTTCGGATGAGCCAGGCGGACGCGGCCAGGACCAGCTACCAGGTGGACGCCCTGAACAAGGAGCTGTCCGGCGGGAAGGCTTTCAAGACCGAGCTGGACAAGGACGACTTCCTCAAGATCCTGATCACCCAGCTCCAGCACCAGGACCCGACCAACCCGATGCAGGACAAGGAGTTCATCGCGCAGATGGCCCAGTTCTCGTCGCTCGAGCAGATGACCAACATGGCGACGAGCTTCGGCAAGCTGTCGACCGTGCTCAACTCCAGCGAGGCCCAGTCGCTGCTCGGCCGCACCGTCGAGGTGCTCGACGGCGATAAGGCGATCTTCGGCAAGGTGTCGCAGGTCGTGCGCGGCGAATTCCCGCTCGTCATGGTCAACGGTTCGTTCTACGACCTCGACCAGGTCAGCAAAGTCGAAGAGTAAGGAGGCGCCGTTATGATGCGCTCGTTGTATTCAGGCGTCGCCGGCCTCCAGAACCACCAGGTCCGCATGGACGTGCTCGGCAACAACATCGCCAACGTGAACACCACCGGCTTCAAGAAGGGCCGCGCTAACTTCCAGGACCTGCTGTACCAGCAGATGTCCGGCGCCGCGAAGCCGACCGAGGAGGTCGGCGGCATCAACCCGAAGGAGATCGGCCTCGGCATGTCGATCGCGTCGATCGACACGATCCATACCCAGGGCTCCCTCCAGACGACCGGCGTGATGACCGACCTGGCCATCCAGGGCTCCGGCTTCTTCGTGCTGGCCAAGGGCGACGCGACCCTGTACACCAGGGCCGGAGCCTTCGGCCTCGACGCCGAGGGCCGCCTGGTCAACCCGGGCAACGGCCTGCGCGTGCAGGGCTGGAACGCCGAGGTCATCAACGGCGTCGAGGTGCTCAACACCTCCGGCGCCCTCGAGGACCTGGTCATCCCGGTCGGCTCCAAGGACCCGGCCCGCGCGACCGAGCAGGTCTTCATGGCCTGTAACCTCGACAAGCGCATCCCGGAGATCCCCGAGGGCGCGGCGGCCGAGACGGTCCGGCAGGGCACCTGGCGCGTCGAGGAGAAGATCTACGACTCCTTCGGCACCGAGCATACGCTGCGCGTCGAGTTCACGCGGGTCGCCGGGCAGCCGAACCAGTGGCAGGCGACCGTGTCCGTGGACCCCGAGGCGGCCGCCGCGACGAACGCCGCCGTCGGCCTGGACCCGGCCGCCCTCGAGGGGAACACCTTCATAGTCGAGTTCGACAACCTGGGCACGCTGCGCAGGCTGACCGACGGCCAGGGCAACCCGTCCGGCGAGGAGGGCCTCCTGGCGATGAACGTGGCCTTCGACGTGGCGGACACCACCGCCGGCGAGGGCGGCGAGCAGGTCAGGCAGACCTTCGCGCTCAACCTCGGCGTCGCGGGCAGCGTCAGGAACACCGTCACCCAGTTCGCCGAGGCCTCGAGCACCAAGGTGTTCGAGCAGGACGGCTACGGCATGGGCTACCTCGAGAACTTCAAGATCGACCAGTCCGGCATGATCACGGCCGTGTACTCGAACGGCTCGACGAGGACCCTCGGCCAGGTCGCGCTCGCGACCTTCACCAACCCGAACGGCCTCGAGAAGTCCGGCGAGACGAACTTCGTCGCGTCGAACAACTCCGGCATGGCCAACATCGGGCCCTCGGGCATAGCCGGCAAGGGCAAGCTGATAGCCGGCGCCCTCGAGATGTCGAACGTCGACCTGGCCGAGCAGTTCACCGACATGATCGTGACGCAGCGCGGCTTCCAGGCCAACTCGAAGACCATACAGACCTCGGATCAGATGCTCCAGGAGCTGATGACCCTGAAGCGATAATCCGGGCGTGACGGCTCGCGGAGGTGACGATGATCGAATTGACCAGGCTTTCCGGGGACGGGTTCTGGCTGAACCCCCATCAGATCGAGTATATTGAGCGCACGCCCGATACGTCGATCGCGATGCTGTCCGGGAAGCGCGTCATCGTCCGCGAGGGCGTCCAGGACGTACTGCGCAAGATAGTGGAATACCGCCGCCAGATCGGCGCGTTCAAGAACGAGGAGTAGGGCATGGATCTCGCTTCCATCATCGGCCTCGCGGCCGGTATGTTCTGTATCATCGCCTCCATGTACGCCTCGGGCGGCGTGGTCACGACCTACCTCGACCCGGCGTCCGCCCTGATGACCATAGGCGGCTCGTTCTTCGCGCTGATGCTCAACTACAGCATCAAGGAGATGCTCGGCATGTTCAACATCCTCGGCCGGGCCTTCAAGGTCCCGGACTTCGGGGAGATGAAGATAGCCGAGTCGCTGCTGTCGCTGTCGGAGCGCGCCCGCCGCGAGGGCATCCTGTCCCTCGAGGAGGAGATCGAGAGCGTCGACAGCGCGTTCATGAAGCGGGGCCTCCGGATGGTGGTCGACTCGACCGACCCCGAGGTCATCAAGAGCATCCTCGAGACCGAGCTGTCGCAGATGAACGAGCGCCACGGCCGCTGGCTCAAGATGATCGACCAATGGGCCAAGCTGGCCCCGGGCATGGGCATGCTCGGTACCGTCCAGGGCCTCATCGCGATGATGAAGAACCTAGAGGACAAGAGCCGCATCGGCCCGAACATGGCCGTGGCCCTGATCACGACGTACTACGGCGCTATGATGGCGAACTTCCTGCTTACCCCGATGATGGGCAAGCTGGCCAACCACGACGCGGCGGAGACGAAGGTCCGCGAGATGGTCATCGAGGGCGTCCTGTCGATCCAGCAGGGCGACAACCCGCACATCCTCCAGATGAAGCTCTCCTCCTATCTGTCTCCCGAGAGCCAGAAGAAGCTGGAAGAGCTGCATCCGCAGTCATAAGGCGGCGTAGGCATGGCGCGCAAGAAGAAAGAGGCCGCCCTCGGCGGCACCGGAGAATGGATCGTCACCTATAGCGACATGGTCACGCTGCTCCTGTGCTTCTTCGTGGCCCTCTTCGATACGACCGAGGTGGACGTGGTCCAGCTCAACCAGATGATATCCAGCCTGAACAACATAGGCATGGGCGCGTCGACCGGCGGCAATACCCTGTCGGTAGGGCGCATGGCCGAGCTCGGGAACTCCATCAACAGCCTGCCGTCGATGGAGAAGGGCAAGATGCTCGCTACGGCCAAGAAGAAGGCCGTGTCGCTGTTCCAGCCTGAGATCAAGTCGAACAAGGTCAGGGTCAGCTCCGACGAGCGCGGCATCGTCATATCCCTCGCCTCCGACGCGTTCTTCAAGCCCGCGAGCGCCGACATCAACATCGACGAGACCCGATCGATGCTCGTCAGGCTGTCCGAGCTGCTCAAGTCGGACGAGCTCGAGGGGCGCAAGTTCAGGATCGAGGGCCATACCGACTCGTCGCCGACCGACCCGACGGGGCCGTGGCAGTCGAACTGGGAATTATCGGCGGCGAGGGCGCTCGGCGTGCTACACTACCTGAGCGACTTCGGGGTGCCGGAGGCGCGTTTCCAGGTGTCCGGCCTCGCGGCCACGATGCCGATAGCCGACGACTCGACCGCCGAGGGGCGGGCGTACAATAGGCGCGTCGATATTATAATACTGGACGAGGGCCATCTGTGATGACCGGAGGTAGCGATACATGAGCGACGAAGATTTCGACAAGGGCGGGCCCGATTTCAGCGATTCCCCGGAGATCGCGGACAAGCCGAAGGGCAAGGGCGGCGGCAAGGCCATACTCGGCCTCCTCAAGTGGATCGGCATAGGCCTCGGCGCGGTCATCTTCATCATCGTCATCGTCGTCGTCACCGTCAGCCTCCTTAACCGGCAGGCCAAGCCGATGACGACCGTGCCGACCTCGGAGGAATACCAGCGCGCGACCCCGATCTGGGCCACGTTCACGTCGATCGACCAGATCACGACGAGCACGATCGACAAGGAGCCGTGGTCGGTGATGATCAAGCTGAACCTGGCCTACGACGAGGCCGACAAGGACATCCAGACCGAGCTGACCTCGCGCAAGTACCAGATCCAGGACGCCCTGCGCAATTTCTTCAGCATGAAGGCCATCAAGGACCTTATGCCCAACCGCGAGCAGGAGCTCAAGGAGGAGCTGCGGGAGATGCTCAACCGCATGCTGTCGAAACCGGCGATCAAGGACGTGTACTTCCAGACCTTCTCGCGCAACCAGATGTAGCGCTACCGCGGCGCGGGCATTCCCGCGCCGCGAGCGGTCGCGCGGCGCTAGCGGCCGCGCGACGTTGCTAAAAGCGTTTTTCTATGCAATGATAGCAGGCGGAGTGAACAGATGACCGAAGTCCTGTCCCAGGACGAGATAGACCAGCTCCTCACCGCCATCAACGCCGGCGACACGTCGCTCGAGACGGTGCAGTCGGCTACCGACTCGCGCAAGATCAAGATCTACGACTTCAGGCGCCCCGACAAGTTCTCCAAGGAGCAGATGCGCACCGTGCAGAACATGCACGAGACCTTCGCGCGCCTGACGACCACGAGCCTGTCGGCTTCGCTGCGCATCCTGGTCAACGTGCACGTAGCGTCGGTGGACCAGCTGACCTACGAGGAATTCATCAGGTCGATCCCGACCACCACGACCCTCGCGGTCGTCAGCATGGACCCGTTGAAGGGCCAGATCATCCTCGAGATAGACCCGGCGGTCACGTTCACCATCATAGACCGCCTGTTCGGCGGCGCCGGCGAGGGCTCGAAGCTGACCAGGGAGCTGACCGACATCGAGCATTCCGTCATGGAAGGCATCATCGTCAAGATACTCGGCAACCTGCGCGAGGCCTGGACCCAGGTGATAGACCTGCGGCCCCGCCTGTCCCAGATAGAGGTCAACCCGCAGTTCGCCCAGATCGTGCCCCCGACGGAGATGGTCGTGCTCGTCACCCTCGAGACCAAGATAGGCGACGTCGAGGGCATGATGAACCTCTGCATACCCTACCTGACGATAGAGCCCATCATCTCCAAGCTGTCCGCCCAGTACTGGTACTCGTCGGTGCGCCGCGGCGCCACCACCGAGAACCTGAACATACTCAAGGAGAAGCTGTCGACGATAGACGTGCCGGTGATAGCGGAGATAGGCCGCATCCAGGTAACGGTCGGCGACGTGCTCAACCTGAACCTCGGGGACATCATCAGGCTGCATAACGTCAAGGTCGACGACCCGATGGTGCTCAACGTCGGCAACAAGAAGAAATTCCTGTGCCGCCCGGGCGTCATCGGCAAGAAGATGGCGGTACAGATAACCAAGAAGCTCGAGGAGCTCGGCCAGGAAGAATACGAAGAGCTGGCCGCGGAAGGTGAGGATTCGTATGAGTGACGGCGCTCTCTCCCAGGACGAGATAGATTCCCTATTGGCGGGGCTCGATCCTAGCGCGGGCGGCTCACCGTCCTCGAAGGCCTCGGCTTCCGGAGCGTCGGCGAACGACCTGAGGGCGTTCGGCGGCATCATGACGGCCCTGGCCGACACCCACGCCCAGACGGTATCGATGATGACCGGCAAGGACGCCACGTTCTCGCCGCCGACGGTCGACGGCACCACGCGCGACGGCATGCTGCCGTCGCTGCCGGACGAGGTGCTCGCCGTCAAGGTCGACATGGTCGGCGGCATACCCGGCGACCACCTGTTCCTCGTACCGAAGGACGCGTCCGTCAAGATAGCCTCGCTCGCGAACCAGGACGAGACGCTCTCCGAGCTCGACGACATGGCCATCTCGGTGGTATCCGAGTGCATATCGAGCCTGACCGGCTCGGCGATCAACGCCTTCACCGAGAAATCCGGCAACCGCTCCATCCAGTCCGACGTCGCCGACGGCGCCTTCGGCCCCAAGGCCATCGCGCGCTTCCCGGCGGGGGACTTCGTCCGGGTATCGTACGAGTTCACCGTCGACGGATCGCCGTACAGGATGTGGGAGATATACTCCATGGGCTTCGTCAAGGACATCGTCGCGGCCTCCGGCATGCAGGCGCCGGCCCAGCAGCCTATGGGCGCCCAGGGCGGCATGGCCGGCGGACAGGCTCCGATGGGCGGACAGATGCCTATGGGCGGCATGCCTATGGGCGGCATGCAGATGGGCGGACAGATGGGATACCAGCAACCCATGTACCAGCAGCCGATGATGGCGCCGCAGGGCATGTACCAGTCGCCGATCATGGGCCAGCCGAACGTCCAGCCGGTCCAGTTCGCGAACCTGGGCCTCGGCAACCCCGGCCAGGAGTCGGGCAATATCGGCCTGATCATGGACGTCTTCATGGAGCTGACCGTCGAGCTCGGACGCACCAAGAAGCTGATCAAGGACATCCTGGGCATAGGCGAGGGCACGATCATCGAGCTCGACAAGCTCGCCGGCGAGCCGGTCGACATACTCGTCAACCACAAGCTGATCGCCAAGGGCGAGGTCGTCGTCATCGACGAGAACTTCGGCGTGCGCGTCACGGAGATCGTATCCCCGATGGAGCGCATGGCGGACCTGTCGTAGGCCCTAGGGGCCGAGTCCCGGGAACCCGATCCGTATGAACGATAAACGACTCGACTCGCGCGACCGCGAGGCGCTCGGCCTGATAGAGCGCCTGTCGAACGCGCCCGGGGCGCCCGGTTTCGAGGACGCCGTCCTGTCCGTACTCCGGGACGCCGCGGGGCCCGCGAGCGGCGTGGCCGAGGATAGCGTACGCAACCTCTATATACGGGGCGAAGGGCAGGGCGGGAGCGGCCCCGTCGTGATGCTCGACGCGCATACCGACGAGGTGGCCTTCATGGTCCAGGCGATCAAGCCGAACGGTACGCTGCGCTTCGTGCCGCTCGGCGGCTGGGTGCCGAACACCGTGTCGGCCCACCGCGTGCTCGTACGCGACGCCGACGGCCGCTACATACCCGGCGTCATAGCCTCCAAGCCGCCTCACTTCATGACCGAGGCGGAGAAGGCCAGGCCTCTCGAGTTAGAGGACATGGCGATCGACGTGGGGGCGACGAGCAAGGCGGAGGCCGAGGACGTCTTTCGCGTCAGGATAGGCGAGCCGGTGGTGCCCGACGTTGACTTCCGGTACGACGCCGGGCGCGACCTGATGACCGGCAAGGCCTTCGACTGCAGGCTCGGCTGCGCTGCCGTCATCGAGACGATGAGGCGGGCGAGCGGGCTGCCGCTGCGCGTCGGGCTCGTCGGCGCGCTGGCCTCGCAGGAGGAGGTCGGGATGCGCGGCGCCGGCGTGACCGCGCGGGCCGTGAACCCTGCGGCGGCCATCGTGTTCGAGGGCTGCCCCGCCGACGATACCTTCGCGGACGACTACATGGTCCAGACGGCGCTGAAGCGCGGCCCGATGCTACGCTTCATAGACCGCATGATGATCACCAACCCGCGTTTCCAGCGATTCGCCCTGGACCTGGGCGCGGAGCTCGGCATCCCGGTACAGGCGTCGGTCCGTTCCGGCGGCGCGACCGACGGCGGGCCGATCCACCTGTCCGGGCCGGGCGTCCCGGTCATCGTCATAGGGCTACCGGTCCGCTATATCCATACGCACTACGGCATCGCCTCGTACGCCGATTTCGATCATGCCGTACGCCTGGCCCTGGCCGTGCTGTCGCGCCTCGACGAGGCGACGATACGGGGTTTCTAGGCCTCGGCCCGGGCCTTCGCCCCGACTTCGAGCAAGCCAAGGTATTCCTTATTAGTCAAAGACTTGTTGCCATTCTTTCCTCTTAGCTGTACAATGGCCGCGGAGGGGACATGGACAGGTGTATCCGCATCGCGTGCTTATCGCTCGCGCTCGCCCTGACGACCGCCGCCGCGTTCGCGCAAGGGACGCCGGGCCCGGCGGCGCCCGATCAGGCGGCCGCCGTCGACGAGACGAGCCTGGTCTTCGACGCCGCCGCCGACGGCGCTCCGGGCGCCGAGGCGTCCGCCGGTTCGTCTATCTTCCCGTACGCCATCCGCATGATCCTCGTCCTGGCGCTGATACTCGGCTGCATCTACGGCCTCTACGCGCTGATCAAGCGGTCGGGCAAGCCGGTCGCCGCCGCGGACTCATACCTACGCGTGATAGCCTCGACGCCGCTCGCCGTAGGCAGGAACCTCCACGTCGTCGCGCTCGGCGATAAGGCCTGGCTCGTCGGTTCGACCGACGCGTCGGTGTCGCTGATCGCCGAGGTGGCGGACAAGGAACTGATAGACGCGCTGACGCTGAGGGCGGCAGAGGCGCCCCAGGCGCCCCGCAAGGATTTCGGCGCGATGCTCGGAGAGATGCTCGGCCGCAAGAACGCCAAGGGCGGCCCCTCGCCGCGCCCCGGCGACTTCCTGAGCGGCCAGCGCGACCGGCTCAGGAAATTCTAGCCTCGGACTGGCGGGAGGATCGCGTGCGAAGAACCATCGCCGTATGTATACTGCTGCTAGCCGCGGCCGGGGCCTGGGCCCAGGATTCGGCCCCCTATCCGGCCGCTCCGGCCGATACCGCCACGAGCGTGCCGGTACCGAGCGCCGGCGCGCCGCGGACCGGCACGGCCGCCGGGACGTTCCCGTCGGGAGCCGCCAGCGCCACGACGGCCATACCGCGTAACCTGCCGGTCGTGCCGTTCGTCGACCTGTCCGTGCGCTCGCCCGAGACCGGCGGCGAGGTAGCCTTCAGCCTGCAGCTGCTCCTGCTGCTGACGGTGCTGTCGCTGGCGCCGAGCCTGATCATACTCGTGACGAGCTTCCTCCGCGTGTCGATCGTGCTCGATTTCGTCAAGCGCGCCCTGGCGCTGCAGCAGGTACCGCCGGGGCAGGTCCTGATGGGCATAGCCCTGTTCCTGACCCTGTTCATCATGTGGCCGACCTTCGACGAGGTCTATACCCAGTCGCTGAAGCCCCTCGCGGACGGCCAGATAGGCGTCGAGGAGGCGTACCGCGCGGCCGAGAAGCCGTTCCGGCTGTTCATGTACTCCCAGATGCGCGGCGACCCGGAGAATATCAGGCTGTTCATGAGCATGCGGGGCCTTCCCAAGCCCGAGTCGCTCGCCGACGTGCCGACCTACGTGCTCGTGCCGGCCTTTATCCTCAGCGAGCTGACCATAGCCTTTAAGATAGGCATACTCCTCTATATACCGTTCATCATCATCGACATGGTGGTAGCCTCGGTGCTCATGTCGATGGGCATGATCATGCTGCCGCCGGTGATGATATCGACGCCGTTCAAGCTGATCCTGTTCGTGCTCGTGGACGGCTGGAACCTGATGGCCAGGCAGCTCATCGAGTCGTTCATGAGGAACGCCCTATGAACAGCGCGCAGGCCGCCGCCCTGATGAGCGGCGCGGTGCTCGAGATCGTGACGCTGGCGGCGCCGATACTCCTGACCGCCCTCGCCGTCGGCCTCGTCGTCAGCATCCTCCAGGCGACGACGAGCATCCAGGAGCAGACCCTGACCTTCGTGCCCAAGATCGCGTCGATCATGCTTGTGCTCGCCCTGCTCGGCGGCTGGATGTTCACCCACCTGGCCGAGTACACGAAGCGGCTCTTCGACCTGATACCGACGCTGGCGGGCTAAGCCGTGCTGAACGCGATCGTCGCCGACGCCGACCTGTTCTTCATCGTCGCCGTGCGCGTGCTGGCCATGGTCGAGACGGCGCCCCTGCTGTCCGGCGAGGGCATACCGCAGGTAGCCAAGGTAGGCCTGGCCGGCTTCGCCGCCGCCGCGGTCTTCCCCTGGGTCAAGGAGGCAGGCTACGCCATGCCCGTCGGCGCCGGCTCGTACGTCGCGATCGTCGCGGGCGAGGCGATGATAGGCTTGATCATCGGCTTCTTCCTTACCATGGTGTTCAACGCGTTCACGACCGCCGGGCAGTTCTTCTCGCTGCAGATGGGCTTCGGCGCCTCCGAGACCTACGACCCCCTGGCCCAGGTCGAGATACCGGTGGTCGGCCAGTTCCTCAACCTGATAGCCATGTTCGTGTTCGTCTCGTCGAGCGGCTTCCAGCGGCTGTTCCTCGTCGGCGTCAAGGGCAGCTTCCAGGCGATCAGGGCCGTCGACCTGCTGTCGCGCCGCGACGACTTCATGGCCTACGTCGTGGGTTCGCTCGGCGCGCTGTTCCAGAACGCGCTGATACTGGCGTTCCCGATCTTCGGTACGCTGATGCTCATCTCCGTGACGACGGGGCTGCTGTCCAAGGCGGCGCCGCAGATCAACCTCCTGACCGAGGGCTTCCCGATATCGATACTCGTCGGGTTCTTCCTGATGGCGACCGCGATGCCGTACATGATCGAGGCCTTCTCGTCGCTCGTCGACATCGGCTTCGAGAACGTGGCGGCCATCCTGCAGGGCGTCGCGGCCGGCCGCGTCGTCTCTCCCGGGGGAGGCCTGTGAAAGGCCCGCCCCGCGCTCCCTTCGACGATATCCTCGCGATACACCTGCAGTGGTTCGCGCCGGAGGACGAGGGCAAGACCGAGGAGCCGACCGAGTACCGGCTCAAGAAGGAGCGCGAGGAAGGCCGGGTACCGAAGAGCCCCGACCTCGTGGCGGCTATCGGGCTCCTCCTCGCGTCGGTAGCCCTAGCGATCATCGGGCCCTGGATGGTCTACAACCTCAGGGAGATGCTTCGCTGGTTCCTCGAGGCGTCCATAGAGATAGACCCGACGACCGAGGCCGGTCCGGTCGCCGCCCGGTTCTTCTCGTACTTCGCCAGGCTCGTCCTGCCGATAGCGTCGGTGTCGATGATAGCCGGCGTGTTCGGCAACGTGCTGCAGTCCGGCTTCCTGTTCACGACGAAGCCGCTCAAGCCGGACTTCAAGAAGATCGTGCCGAAGTTCGGCCAGTACTTCAAGCGGACGCTGCTGTCGGGCGAGGCGCTGTTCAACCTGGCCAAGTCGATCTTCAAGATACTCGTGATCGGCGTGGTCGCGTTCATCAACATCCGCGGCGAGCTGCCGCGCCTGACGAGGCTGTTCTCTTCGACGGTATGGAATTCGAGCGTCTACCTGGCCGGCGTCGTCATCCGCATAATCATCGAGGCCGCCATCCTGATGCTGGCGCTGGCCATACCCGACTATATCTTCCAGCGCATCCAGTTCAAGAAGCGGCTCAAGATGACCAAGCAGGAGGTCAAGGAGGAGCGCAAGATGTTCGAGGGCGACCCCATGGTCAAGGGCAGGCTCAAGGACAGGATGCGCGACATCATGTCCAGGAACATGGCGGTCAACGTGCCGAAGGCCGACGTGGTCGTCACCAACCCGACCCATTTCGCGATCGCCGTCGAGTTCGACCCGATGACCATGGCGGTGCCGACGGTAACCGCCAAGGGCGCCGACGAGATGGCCTTCCGCATACGCTCCCTGGCCAAGGAGGCCGGCGTGCCGATAGTCGAGAACCGGCCGCTCGCGCGGGCGCTCTACGCCGAGGCCGACGTCGGGGACGCGATCCCGGAGGCCTACTACGAGGCCATATCTAAGATACTCGCCCACGTCGCCAGGATCGACCGGAGGGTCGCTGAGAAGTACGCCGCGATGGGCAGGTGATCATTGTTGAAACGCGCTTTTTAGGATAGCATGGGAAGGCGACATGTCGGATAACAGGCGAGTACTCAAGGAAACCTTCACCACCAACCTCTCGGACTATACCGTGGCCATCGCCGCGGTGGCCGTGGTGCTGATGATCATCATACCCGTCCCGACGGTGCTCCTCGACGTGCTGATGGCCATCAACGTGGCGCTGTCGCTGATGATCCTGCTGCTCGTGCTGTCGACCCGCCGGGCCGTCGACTTCTCGGTCTTCCCGACCATGCTGCTCGTCTCGACCATCTTCGGGCTGGCCCTCAATATATCGTCGACCAGGCTGATCCTGACGAAGGGCCAGAATTTCGACGGCCGCATCGTACGGGCGTTCAGCACCTTCGTCGTAGGCGCCGGCGGCACCGAGGGCCTGGTCGTCGGCTTCATCATCTTCATAGTGATCATCGCGGTGCAGGCGATCGTCATCACCAAGGGCGCGACGCGCATCGCAGAGGTGGCGGCCCGCTTCACGCTGGACGGCATGCCGGTCAAGCAGATGGCCATCGAGGCCGAGTACAACTCGGGCGCCATCAGCGAGGAGGAGGCCAGGAAGCGCAAGGACGACGTCCAGCGCGAGGTCGACTTCTACGGCCAGATGGACGGCGCGAGCAAGTTCGTCTCCGGTAACGTGACCGTCGGCATCTTCATCAGCGTGATCAACCTGATAGGCGGCTTCATCGTCGGCATGGTGCTGCACGGCGAGCCGTTCTCGTCGGCGCTGAACACCTATACCTCGCTGACGATAGGCGACGGACTGGTGTCGCAGCTGCCGGCGCTGCTGATCTCGGTATCCACCGGCATCATCGTCACGCGGGCCAATAGCCAGGGCACCTTCGGCTCCGAGGTCACCGCGCAGTTCACCCAGAACGCCAGGATCTACTGGGTCGGCGCGGCGGTGCTCGGCGCCCTCGCGCTCCTGCCGGGCTTCCCGTGGTACGTGCTGCTGCCGATGGCCGCGGCGATGGCCTACCTGGCCTGGAACCTGTCCAAGAAGGCCGTGCTCGAGTCGGACAAGGCCAAGCTAAGGGCGGCCGAGGGCGGGGCGAAGAAGCCCGAGGCGTCCCAGGAGCTGTCCCCCGTCGTGCCGCTCGACCCGATCAGCCTCGAGCTCGGCTACGGCCTGATACCGCTCGTAGACAAGGACAAGGGCGCGGAGCTGCTCGAGCGCGTCACGAGGATACGCAAGGAGAGCGCCATCGACATGGGCCTCGTCGTCCCGCGCATCCGCATCATCGACAACATGCGCCTCGAGCCGTCGGAGTACTGCTTCAAGATACGCGGCGTCGAGATCGGGCGCGGCATCATACGCCTCGGCTACTACCTGGCCATCAACCCCGGCGGCGTGTCCGAGGAGGTCCAGGGCGAGCGAACCAAGGACCCGGCCTTCGGCCTGCCGGCGGTCTGGATATCCGAGGACTCGCGCGATCGGGCCGAGCGGGCCGGCTACACGGTCGTCGACGCGCCGAGCATCGTCGCGACGCACCTGACGGAGATCATCAAGCGCCACGCGGCCGACATACTCGGGCGGCAGGAGATCCAGGGCATGCTGGACGCCCTCAAGAAGGACTACCCGGCGGTCGTCGAGGACGCGCAGAAGCACCTGTCGCTCGGCGAGATCCAGAAGGTGCTGCAGGGCCTCCTGCGCGAGCAGGTGTCGATCCGCAACCTCGTCGCCATACTCGAGACCCTGGCCGATTACGCCGGCATCACGAAGGACCCGGGCTTCCTCGTCGAGAAGTCGAGGCAGTCCCTGGGACGCCAGATATGCCTGCAGTACACCGACCAGGACAAGACGATGCGCGTCCTGACCATAGAGCCGTCCCTGGAGCAGCGCATCATCGACGCGCGGGTGGACACGCCGGCCGGCGCCATGTCGGCGCTCGAGCCGGCGACGCAGCGCCAATGGATCAAGGCCTTGACGCTCGCCGTCACCGCGGTGCAGAAACAGGGGCACTTCCCGGTGATCCTCTGCTCCGAGGCGGCTAGGGCCCTCGTCAAGTCGAGCACGGAACGGGAGATACCCGATCTCGTCGTGCTGTCGGTACCGGAGATCGTGGCCGACGTCCAGGTAGAGGCCATCGGAGAGATACGCGTTGAAGGATAAAATATGCAATACCTGGTAGAGCAGGGCTCGAGCCATCGGGAGGTGCTGGAGAAGGTCCGCGCCCGCTACGGCGACGCGGCCCAGGTCCTGAGCCATCGCACCGTCCGCTCCGGCGGCTTCCTCGGCCTGTTCGCCCGCGAGGGCGTCGAGATAACCTTCTACCTGAAGGACGACGCGGTGCGCGAGGGCGAGAAGAAGAAGGCCGACATCGAGGAGGAGAAGCGCAGGCTGCTCGAGCGCGTCAGCCAGGAGCGGGCCATCCAGGAGGTGCTGACCGAGGTGCGCTCGCTCAAGGATACGCTCGCCGAGAGCGTAGCCAGGCCCGCGCCCCAGGACGGCGAGCACCCGACGCTGGCCGCCCTCGACGCGCTGCTCGTCGACAACGATTTCTCGCCGTGGTACCGCGCCGAGCTGCTGGCCAGGGCGCGCGACGAATTCAGCCTCGGCGACCTCGAGGACTACGGGGCCGTAGAGCAGGCCTTCCTCGAGTGGATAGGGGATACCGTCCGGATCCCGGCGCCGGCGAGGCCGGTCAAGCCGCGGGTGCTCGTGCTCGTGGGGCCGACCGGCGTCGGCAAGACGACGACCATAGCCAAGCTCGCCGCCCTGCACAGCCTCGGCATAGGCGGCTTGCCCGCCGGCGCCGTGCGGATGATCACGATAGACAGCTACCGCATCGGGGCGGTCGAGCAGATCGAGAAGTACGCCGGGATCATGCGCGTGCCCGTCTCCGTGGTCGAGACGGCCCAGGACCTGCGCGAGACCATAGCGATGTACCGCGACAACGACCTGATCCTGGTCGACACGATAGGCAAGAGCCCCCGCGACGCGATACGGCTGGCCGAGATGCAGCAGGTGCTCGACGCCTGCGGGCCGGCCGCCGAGGTCTACCTCGCGGTGGCCGCCACGACCAAGACCCAGGACATGCTCGACATCTTCAGGCAGTTCGAGCCGTTCCGGTACCGCGGCGTCGTCGTCACCAAGATGGACGAGACGAGCCGCGTCGGCAACGTGCTGTCGGTGCTCGCCGAGACCGACAAGGCCGTGGCCTGGATTACCGACGGCCAGAAGGTGCCCCAGGACATCGCGCAGGCGAATCCGCTCAGATTCCTCATGAATCTCGAAGGTTTTAGGCCGAATCGGCCGAAACTAGAAGAGAGATACGGATTGACGGCTAGGTAACCCGCCGTATCGGACGAAGCCAGAAGAACGGGCGGCCCGCGTGCCGCCGATGGAGTGCTCGTATGGAAGACCAGGCGCAGAAGCTGCGGGAGCTCATGAGCGCTAAGCCGCAGGCCCAGCAGGCGGCCAAGAAGACCCGCGTCATCACCGTCGCCAGCGGCAAGGGCGGCGTCGGCAAGACGAACCTGTCCGTCAACCTAGCCATAGCCTACGCCCGCACCGGCAAGCGCGTGATGGTGATGGACGCCGACCTCGGCCTGGCCAACGTCAACATCATGCTCAACATGATACCCAAGTACAACCTGTACCACGTGATACGCAAGCAGAAGACGATGCGCGACATCATCCTGGATACGGAGTACGGGATCCAGATACTCGCGGGCGCGTCCGGCTTCTCCAAGATAGCCAACCTGAACGAGGAAGAGCGGCAGAATTTCATCTCCGAGCTGTACGCGCTGACCAACGTCGACATCATCATCATCGACACGAGCGCCGGCGTCTCGAACAACGTGCTGTCCTTCGTCGCCGCGGCCGACGACGCTATCATCATCACGACGCCGGAGCCGACGGCCATCACCGACGCCTACGGCATCATCAAGATCATAGCGACCGAGGTCGAGAACCTGAATATCGGCCTCAAGCTGGTCGTCAACCGCGTGAAGAACGTCACCGAGGGCCGCAAGGTGGCCGAGCGCATCATCAACATCTCCGGTCAGTTCCTCAACCTGAAGGTGGAATACCTCGGCTGCATCTACGAGGACCCGATCGTCCAGCAGTCGGTGCTCAAGCAGCGGCCGTTCATCGTCCAGGACCCGAAGTCGAAGGCGGCCATCTCGGTCCAGCACCTGGTGAACCGCATCGAGAAGACCGAATTCGTCGACGACCGCGGCATCAGCCGCCTGATCAAGAAGCTGTTTTCGAAGGAATAGCGCCGAGAATCGTACCGAGAGCCAAAGCTTGACGAGACAAGGTATTATGCCTTAATGTTGTCGGCTATGGGAGGGTACTGAAACGGTGGACTCGAGTCTTCGCGCGTCCGCCTTCGCAGGGCTTGGCGCGTTCGCGTTATCCGTCATCGTCGCCGCGTTCTCTCGCGTCCCCTTCGGCGCGCTGGTCCTCCGCGCCCTTCTATCGGGCCTGGCCTTCGCCGGGCTGTCCTACGGCGCCATCATGCTGCTCAGGCGATTCCTCCCGGAGCTGTTCGGAGACGCCGCGCCGACCCCGTACGCCGGTCAGGACGCGTCTATCGGCTCGGTCGTCGACATAGTCCTTCCCGGAGGGGAGACGGAGCGCGAGTACCAGGCCGGCGACGCCGTGGAAAGGGCCGCCCGCGAGTCGGCTCCCGCCGGCGCCGCGCTCGGCGGGCAGGCGATAGGCCAGTCCGCCGAGGCTCGGACGGAGCCCGGCGCGGCGGGCTCCGGGGACCTGGAACGGGAGGTAGCGGACCTGCGGAGCGAGAGCTTCGTCTCGAGCGACCCGGGCGAGGCGCCGTCCTCGAGCGGCGCGCCGAGGCCGTCGGTATCGCTCGACGAATTGGATACCTTGCCCGACTTGGACGGGTTCAGCGACGCCTTCACGACGACCCAGGCCGGCGACGACGAGGCGTCGGCCCCCGACGCCTCGCGCCTGATGGGGCCGTCGGACAGCATGCCTACCGCCGGAGCGCCGGACGCCGGGAGGGACCCGGCGGTATTGGCCAAGGCCGTACAGACACTACTGCGCAAAGACCAGAAAGGGCAATTATAAATGACTCAATCCCTGCTGGAGCATCACAGCGAAGAGGAGCTCTGGGCCGCCTACAAGCAGCGCAAGGATCCCCTTATACGAGAGGCCTTCATCAAGCAGTACGCCCCGCTGGTCAAGTACGTGGCCGGCAAGGTCGTCGCGAACATGCCGTCGTCCGTCGAGTTCGACGACCTCGTTGGCTTCGGCGTGTTCGGGCTCATCGACGCGATAGACAAGTACGACCCGGACAAGAACGTCAAATTCAAGACCTACGCCGTTACCCGCATCAGGGGAGCCATCTACGACGAGCTGCGCAGCATCGATTGGGTGCCGCGCTCGGTGCGCCAGAAGACCAGGGAGATCGAGGAAGCCATCGTCCAGACCGAGGCGAAGCTCGGCCGTCCCGCCACCGATCAGGAGATAGCCGAGTCGCTCGGGCTGTCCGACGAGGAATTCTCCAAGACGATGCTCAAGATATCGAGCACCTCCGTCCTATCGCTCAACGACGTCTGGTATACCGCGGACGAGACCGAGCACATGACGATAGGCGATAGCATCGAGAGCCCCGGCAGCATGAGCCCCGACTCGATCACCGAGCGAGAGGAGATCCGCCGCGTGATCGTCGAGGCGATCCAGGAGCTGCCCGACAAGGAGAAGAAGGTCCTCGTCCTCTACTACTACGAGGAGCTGACGCTAAAGGAGATAGGCAAGGTGCTCGAGGTGACCGAATCGAGGATCAGCCAGCTCCATACGAAGGCCATACTGCGCCTGCGGGCGAGGCTGACCCATTACCGGAAGGGCATCGTCTAAATGGAGGCGCGCATAGGCTTCGACGCGGTCCGCGAGCTGATGCGCCGGTACCTGGACGAGGACGGCGACAAGCGCGCCATAGTGGCCGAGGGGGCCACGCTCGAGGAGGCGCTCAGGAGCGCCTCGGTCCAGCTCGACTGCCCGGTCGCGAGGCTCGAGTACGACGTCCTCGAGCGCGGGGCCCAGGGCTTCGTCGGCATAGGCCGCAAGAAATGGAAGCTGAGCGTCTACGAGGCCGCGGTCAAGCAGAAGGTCGAGGAGGCGTTCGACGAGGCCTTCGACGGCGGCCTCGACCTGCCGGTCGAGCTCAAGCCCATCCAGCCGGACGTCGACGGGCAGGCCTACGTACGGCTCGCGACCGACGGCGCCCTGCTCAAGGTCGTCGAGCCGCAGGGCAGGGGCCGCCGCGCTACCGACAAGCAGGCCGTCGAGAAGCTGCACGCGCGGGCCATCCACGACTTCGACGAGGCCCTGGTGCGCGAGACGGTCAAGCGGGCGGCCGGAGAATGGGTCGCCGTCGGCAACTTCATCGCCAACCCGGCTGCCGACGCGCTCCTGACCGTCGACGTGGGTTCCCAGGAGATGGAGGCCCGCGTCATCATCACGCCGCCGCAGCCGGGCGGCTGCGACCTGTCCAAGGACGTGATACTCGCGTACCTGCGGAACAACAAGGTGGTGTTCGGCGTGATCGAGGAGGCGCTGCAGGGCCTCGAGGACGCCCCCCGCTACAAGGAGCCGGTGCTCGTGGCCCAGGGGCAGCGCGCGGTCAACGGCGACGACGCCCGCATCCAGTTCCTGTTCGAGACCGACCGCACCAAGCTGAACCTCGAGGAGAAGAACGGCAAGGTCGACTACAAGGAGCTGCACCTCGTCCAGAACGTGGTCGAGGGGCAGGCCCTGGCCAAGAAGGTCCAGGCCAAGCAGGGCGTGCCCGGCCGCACCGTAACCGGCAAGCTGCTGCCGGCTAAGAACGGCAAGGACCTGCCGCTGCCGCTCGGCAAGAACGTCCACGAGAGCGACGACGGCCTGACCGTGATAGCGGACGTCAACGGCGAGGCCACCTACATCAACAGCAAGATAAACGTCGAGACCGTCTACACCATCAACGGCGACGTCGACCTCAAGACCGGCAACCAGTTCTTCCTCGGCACCATCGTAGTCACCGGCAACGTCGAGGACGGCTTCTCCGTCAAGGCCACCGGAAACATCGAGGTACGCGGCAACGTCGGCAAGGCGGAGATCAGCGCCGAGGGCGACGTCATCGTCCACCAGGGCATCACCGGGAAGGGCGCCGGCGTGATCACGGCCGGCAAGAACGTCTGGGCCAAGTTCATCGAGAACGCGCAGCTCTACGCCGGCGAGAACGTCATCGTCCAGACCAGCATCATCAACTCGGAGATCACCGCCGAGAAGCGCATCCTGTGCTCGGGCCAGAAGCACGCCGCCATCATCGGCGGCCGCTACCGCGCCTGCGAGGAGATCAACGCCAAGTCCATCGGCTCCCCGTCCGGAGGCGCGGAGACGATACTCGAGGTCGGCAGCGACCCGAAGAGCAAGCTCAAGATGGACGAGCTCGACGTCAAGATGAAGCAGCTCCAGCGCCAGATCGACGAGCTGGACAAGAACATCTACACCCTGAACGAGACCAAGCGCCAGCGCAAGACGCTGTCCGACGACAAGCAGGCCGTCCTGGACGAGCTGACCCACCGCCGCGACGAGCTCAAGCAGGAGTCGTCGTCGCTCAAGGACGAGTACGACTCCCTGCAGGCCTACCTGAACAACCTCAAGGTGCGCGGCAAGGTAAGCGTGTCGGGCAGGATCTACCCCGGTTCCGAGATAGTCATCCGCGACATCCGCGAGAAGATCAAGAACGAGTACAAGGGCCTGACCTTCTATCTCGAGAACATGATGATCAAGACCACGCGCTACGAGGAATTCGACGACGAGATCCTACGGAAAGGACCGCCGGATGCCCATAAAGCCGATTGACTTGCAGACCCTGTTCATGCAGCTGTCCCAGGTCGGTAAGGAGCAGGCGGCCGCCAAGGACGGGGCCCTGCTCCACGCCCACCTGCACGGCACCGCGGTGAAGCGCCTCGAGGACGAGGCCGCCAAGGCCGTTCAGCGGCCCAAGGACGACCAGGCCGCCGCGAAGTCGGTCAACGGAGACGGCGGCTCGGGCGCCGGCGCCCAGGGCGGCGAGCGGCGCCGCGAGGAGAAGCCCGCCGAGGACGGCGAGGCCGAGACGATCAGCGATCCGTCCCTCGGCGGCCACGTCGATATATCGGGCTAATCGATGACGCCGTTGATCATAGCCCTAGTAGCCCAGGCGGCAGTCTCCATCGTCCTCGTCGCGTGGACCAGGGTCAAGGTCCGCCGCTTCCTCGGCGCCGAAGAGGAGCTGGAGCGCATACGTCGCGAGATAGGTGCCCTTATCGTCGAGCTCGACGCGAGCGCCGACCGGAACGTCACCGTGCTCGAGGACAGGCTCCTGGCCCTCAAGGACTCGATCGCCGAGGCGGACAATCGGATCGCTCTCCTCGGCCAGGAACGGTCCAGGCGGCAGGCCGAGGCGGTCGTCTACGACAGGCTCGGCCGTACCGGGGAGCCGCGGAGGCCGGTCACGACGACGCAGGCGACGCAGCAGGCGACGACGGATCAGCCCCTGGGGATGCCGCCGGCGACGACGGATCAGCCCCAGGCTCAAGTCCGGGCGCAGGCCTCGGAGCCCCAGGCGCGCCTGGCGGCCGAGAATGGACCGGAGCGGACTACGGTCGGGCAGGCGGCTCCTCCGCCGGCCCTCGGCGACGGCGCCTCGGCCGTGCCGTTCATCAGGTTCTCCGATAAGCCTATCGTTACGGACGAGCCGTTCGCCGATAAGGTAGTATCGCTCGCCCGCAGGGGCTTCTCGAGCGATATTATCGCCGCCAGGCTCGGCGCGACGATGGCCGAGGTCGACCTGGCCCTCGCGATCGAACGGGAGCGCGAGGCTCGAACGAAGGAATAGCGGCGTGCGAGGCGTGATAGGCCTGGATTTCGGAACCACCAATACCCTCTGCGCCTGGATGGACGGCGATACCCCGGTCATCGTGCCGAACGACAGGGGCGAGCGGGCCACTCCGTCAGTCGTGGCCGTCTCCGATTCCGGCGAGACCCTCGTCGGCTCTTCCGCCCGCAACCAGGCCCTCGCCGATCCGACCTCCGCCCTGTTCGGCGTCAAGCGCCTGCTCGGAAGGTCCGCGAGCGTCGCCCTGGGCGGGCGGGACGTGGAGCCCGAGGATGCCGCCGCGGCCATCATCGGCAAGGTCAGGCGCGACGCGGAGGCCTACCTGGGCTTCGAGGCGGACCGCGCCGTGATCACGGTGCCGGCCAGGTACGGCGACCGGCAGCGCAGGGCCGTGCGCGACGCGGCCGCGAAGGCCGGGCTCAAGGCCGCCCGCGTGATGAACGAGCCGAGCGCCGCGGCCCTGGCCAAGGCCTGGCTGTCGGCCCGCGACGAATCGGAGCGGCTCGTGCTCGTCTACGACTTCGGGGGCGGCACCTTCGACGCGACCGCGCTGCGGGCCAGGGGAGGCTCGTGCTCGGTCCTGTCGAGCGAGGGCGACGACGCGCTCGGCGGCATGGACATAGACGCGGCGATCTTCGATACGGTCGCCGAGCGCTTCAGGCTGGATTTCGGCATCGACCCGTCGGCCGACCCCTACCTGGCCAGGATGCTCGTCGACCTATGCGAGCGGGCCAAGATAGAGCTGTCGAGCCGCGACGAGGCGACGATAGCGGTGCCCTTCCTGCGAGGCTCAGGCGGCGTCGTGCACCCGAGCGTCAGGCTGGGGCGGGAAGCCTTCGAGGGTATAGCCGCGCCGTTCGTCGACCGCAGCCTGGCCCTCGTCGAGCGCGTGCTGCGCACGGCCAAGGCCGGCGCCCGCGACGTCGACGCGCTCGTGCTGTCCGGCGGCTCGAGCCGCATCCCCCTCGCCAAGCGCCGGCTCGCCGAGCTCCTCGGGCGCGAGGCCGACCCCAGGATCAACCCGGAGGAGATCGTGGCGCTCGGGGCGGCCGTCGAGGCCGCGAGGATAGAGGGCCGCCTGCGGGGCCTGTCCTTCACCGACGTCTGCTCGCGTACCTTCGGCCTCGAGATAGACGGCGGCTCCTTCGTCCCGCTGATAGAGAAGGACGAGCCCCTGCCCGCCGTCGGCCGCCGCGTATTCACCACGGTAGAGGACTTCCAGCGCTCGGTCGAGCTGCACGTGCTCCAGGGCGAGTCGGAACGGGCCTCGGACAACGCCACGGTCGGGCGTTTCCTGCTGCCCGGCATACGCAAGGCGATCAAGGGCGAGCCCCGCATCGCCGTCGAGTTCGCGATAGACGAGGGCGACATGATGATAGTCAGGGCCCGCGACATGGATACCGGCGCGGAGCAGTCTATAGCGGTGTTCGACGGGGCCCCCGACTCGCGGTCGCCGCGGGACAGGGTGCTAGCCTTGGCCCAGATAGCCAGGCGGGAGTCGGCCGGCGCCGGCGTCGACGCAGCCCTGTCCGCCGAGATCAGGGACGTGCTGGCGATGGCCGAGGCCTGCGACGGCGACGACGAGAAGGCCGCGATGGTCGCGACCCTGCTCGAGGGGCTCCTATCGGAGCTGTCCGCGCGGGCGAGCCGTCCAGAAGCCGGCGCGCGGCGGCCGTCGGAGCTGCCGTTCCGGAGCGGCCGGTCGGCGAGGGACGCATGAGCGAGCGGGCGATGTACCTGGCGCTCGGCCTCGAGCCCGGCGCGCCGTCGGAGGAGATCAAGCGGGCGTACCGCAACCTGAGCCTGCGGCTGCACCCCGACGCGTCGGGCGACCCGTCGACCGCCCGCCGTTTCTCGATGGTCGCCAAGGCCTACGAGACGCTCAGGGTCAAGGAACGCGACCGGCCGACGACGCTGCGGCCGCTCGAGGAGCCCGGGCGCGCCGACCTGTTCGCCCTCGGCGTCGAGCTGTCGACCCATCCTGATCCGGCGCGCCGCAAGGCCGCGGCCAGGAGGCTCGGGCTGAGCGGGAAGCGCAGCGCCTGGGTCTTCCTGCGCAAGGGACTGTACGACGGCGACGAGGAGGTGGCGGCCGCCTGCGTCAGGGCGGCGGCCGTGCTCGGGCTCGCCCAGGGCGCCGGAGAGATAGCCGACGCCTACCAGCGCGGCGGCCCCGGCCTGCGCGACGCTATGCTCGACGCCGCGCGGGCGACGCGCGACCCGCTCTTCGCGGCCGCCATAGAGGTGGCCAGGACCGACGACGACCCGCGCCGGCGATCGATAGCCTGCAGGCTCGCCATGGAGGCCGGGCCGTCGGCCGCCGCGTCGGCCAGGAGCGAGGAAGTCTCCTAGGCGCCCGGCTCCAGGCCGTAGTCCTGGATCTTCTGGTACAGCGTCTTCCTGCCTATCCCGAGTATCTCCGCGCTGCGGCTCTTGTTGCCGCCCTGGGCCGCCAGGGTCTCGCGTATCAGGATGCGCTCCGCGTCGGCCAGGCTCGAGCCCGGCGGCACGCGGATGTCGCTGTCGGAGGCGCTGGTGCTTACCCCGGGCGGCAGGTCGTCGAGCGTGACGAGCCCGCCCGAAGCCATCACCACCGCGCTCTCGATGCAGTTGCGCAGCTCGCGCACGTTGCCCGGCCAGGCGTAGGCGTAGAGGGCGGCGCGGGCCTTCGGGTCGAAGCCCTCGACGGCCTTGCCGTTGTCCTCGGCGAATTCCCTGAGGAAGGCGCCGGCCAGCAGCGGTATGTCGTCCTTGCGCTCCCTGAGCGGCGGCACGTGGATGTTGACGACGTTGAGCCGGTAGTACAGGTCCTCCCTGAACCTGCCAGCGGCGATCTCCTCCTTCAGGTCGCGGTTCGTCGCGGCGACGACCCGCACGTCGGTCTCGATCGTCTCCTCGCCGCCCACGCGCTCGAAGCGCTTGTCCTGGAGCACGCGCAGTATCTTGATCTGCACGTTCTGGTTGATCTCGCCTATCTCGTCGAGGAAGAGCGTACCGTCGTTGGCCAGCTCGAAGCGGCCCTTCTTCCTCGCCTGCGCGCCGGTGAAGGAACCCTTCTCGTGGCCGAACAGCTCGCTCTCCAGCAGGGACTCGGCGAGGGCGGCGCAGTGCACCTTGACGAACGGCCCGTCGGCCCGCGGCGACAGGTTGTGGATCGCGTCGGCTACCAGCTCCTTGCCGACGCCGGACTCCCCGGTGATCAGCACGCTCGCCTTGGTCGGCGCCACGCGGCGCACCAGCTCCATGATGCGGCTGATCGCAGGGCTCTTCCCGATGATGCTCGAGGTGCGCCGCTGCGTCTCTATCTCCTCGAGCAGCTCCTCGTTCCGCCTGGACAGCTCGCGCCGCTCGAGCGCGCGCTTAACGAGTATCGAGAGGTGGTCGAGGTTGACCGGCTTCGTGATGAAGTCGTAGGCGCCGGATCGCATCGCGTCGACGGCGTCCTCGACGGTGCCGTGGCCGGTCAGCACGATGACCGGCACCGACGGGTAGCGCGATACGACGTGCTTCAGCAGCTCCCCGCCGGATAGGGCGGGCATCCTCAGGTCGGTGATGACGAGGTCTACGCCGCCGCGGTCGGCCAGCGCCACGCCCTCCCTGCCGTCCGCGGCCAGCTCGACGTCGTAGCCGTCGAGGCGCAGGTACTCGCCGAGGCCCTCGCGTATGTTCTTCTCGTCGTCGACGACGAGTACGGTAAACCTCATCCTTCCTCCGTATCGGGCAGCGGCTCGTGATCGCATTCCTCGCCGTCGGGACAGGCTCCGGTGATCATGCGGCGGTCGCGCTGCGGTATCGGCAGCGCGATCACGAAGGTCGAGCCCTGGCCGGCCTTCGACGTGACGGTGATGTCGCCGCCGTGCTCCTTGACTATCTTATAGGTCAGGGTCAGGCCGAGGCCGGTGCCGTTCTCCTTGGTCGTATAGTACGGCTCGAAGATCTTGCCGAGGCGATCCTCCGGGATGCCGACGCCGCTGTCCGCGACGCTTATCCTCGCCTCCTCGGCGCTGGCCTCGCTCGTCAGCCTGAGGACGCCGCCGTCCGGCATGGCGGCGGCCGCGTTCTTGACCAGGTTGAGCAGGGCCTGCTTGAGGTAGCGCCTGTCGAACGGGAAGGGCGGTATGCCCTTGCCGTAGTCGACCGAAAGCTCGATGCCGGCGCTCTCCACCTCGACGCGCATGAACTCGGCCAGCTCCCGGAGGAGGGCGTTCAGGTCGTCGTTGATCGGGGCTATGTCCATCGGCCGGACCGCGAACAGGAAGTCGACGACGATCTTGTTGAGGCGGTCGATCTCCTCGGTGACGACGTCGAGGTAGCGGTCTATCGGCGGCTCGTCGGCCCGGCCCTTCAGCGCCTTCCGCATCAGCTGGACGTGGATGCTGATCGAGCCGAGCGGGTTCTTTATCTCGTGCGCCACGCCGGCGGCCAGGGTCGTCAGCGACGCCAGGTTCTCGGCCCTACGCAGCCTGGCCTCCCTGCGGCGCTTGTCGGTAGTCTCCTCGACGTGGATCAGGGTGCCGCGGATGCGCCTTTCCCTGACGAGCGGGGTGACCGAAACCGATATGATGCGCGTGCCGGACTTGGAGTCGAGCGCGAATTCCCTGTCGATGACCGATTCCTCGCCGTTCAGCGCGGCGTCGAAGAAATCGGCCAGCTCGTCGTCCCGTACGCTCTCCCAGAGCGGCAGGTCGAACAGCTCGGCCTGCGCCATCGGCAGGAGGCGATCGGCGGCCTTGTTGACCAGGATCGGCGCGTGGTCCTCGTCGCAGACGACGATGCCGTCGAGCATCGAGTCGAGCACCGCGTCGAGCCTCTCGTTCTCGTCGGCCAGCACGCGCAGGAGCCCTCGTATCGACTCCTCGTTCATGCGCGAGACCTTCTCCATCGCGCGCTCGAGGAATTTCCTCATCGGCGGCCCTCCTGGAGGCCGTCGGCGAAGGCGTCGGCGAGGCGCTCGACGAGGGCGGCAGGCTGGAGGTTGTAGGACGAGTACCTGAGCATCGCGTCCCTCGCCAGCGACGCGTACAGCTCCGCGGCGCGCTGGGTCTCGAGCCCGGCGCCCGGCAGCCTGAGCATAGCCGCGAAGATAGAGCCTACCGAGTCGATCATGGCCGGGAAGGCCCACGCGAAGGCCTCGTCGGACGCCCCGAAGTTGGCGGTCGCCGATTGGGCCGCCGCTATCGCCGCCTGGACCGGCCCGCCGGAGGAGGCGAGCGACGATAGCGCGCCCTCGGAGAACGGGCCGCGCCTCCGCTCGGCCGAGGCGACGATGGCCGCCGCGAAGTCCCTGGCCAGGCCGTCCACGGCGCCGGTCGACGACGGCCTGTAGCGGGAGACGTACTCGCCCAGCGTCGGGACGCCGGCCGCGTCGTCCTTGAAGATGCGCTCGACCACGGCGCGGGCCTCGTCGCCGGTCCGCTGGGCGAAGCGATAGCGCCTGACCCGGGAGAGTATCGTCGGTATCAGCGCGGCCTTGCGGCTCGAGGTCAGGACGAACACGGCGTGCTCGGGCGGCTCCTCGAGTATCTTGAGCAGCGCGTTCCGGGACGCGTCGAGCATGCGGTCGGCGTGCTCGACGATGATGGCCTTGCGCTTTCCGTACGGCGCGAGCCTGGCCCAGAATTCCATCGCGCGCACCTGGAACACCGGGGTGGCGGCAGGGAGCAGGTCCTCGAGCTTGGCGCAGACGCCGAGCAGCTTGCCCGCCTCCTTGACGGCCTCGTCGTCCGATAGGGCGACGGAGCGGCCGGTAGGGGAGGCCGGCGCGCAGGCGTCGACGCCCTCGAGCGCCGAGCGTACCAGCGGCAGCGCCTTGGACAGCTTGCCCTCCTCGCCGGCGTACAGTTCCTGGTCGAATCGCCTGGTCAGCTTCTTGACCGCCCGCGTGAAGAAGAAGCGCGATCCGGCTCCCGGCGCGCGCTCCATCATCGCCGCGCCTATCGCCAGCTCCTCCCTGAACGACTTGGGGCCGAGCAGCAGCGTATCCTGGTGAGCCAGCGTCCTGTGCCGCGAGCACTGGGGGCACTGGCAGTTCCACGCGGCGTCTCGCTCGCACGACAGGGCCCTGGACAGCTCGAGGGCGGAGCTGAGCTTGGCCGAGAGGGGCGGGCCCTCGAACAGCAGCGATCCCGGCAAGGCTCCCCGGTCCAGCTCGGCCTTGAGGGACTCCGTAGCGTTGGGCTGGCAGAGGATATTGTCGAACATGGGGCCTAGCCGGAGATCGTCGAGCGAGCGGCCGACTGGGCGGCGGGCAGCGCCTCGACGACGAGCGGCAGGAGGAACCTAGCCAGCCAGCTTCCGTCGAGCAGCGCCTCGACGTCGAAGACCGGCTGGTAATGCAGTATCATCACGACGACGGCCGAGATGACGACGCCCTCGACCACGCCGAAGACCAGGCCGAAAACGCTGTCGAGCACGTCGAGGTTCAGGTTCTCGAGCACGCTGCGCAGCGATTTCTCGATGATCTTGACGACGATGAACACTACGGCGAAGCTGGCCACGAAGCCGACGACGACCTCGAGGCCGCCGAGCGGCTTCAGGCCCGATATCCACGCGCCGACCGGCCGGTAGAAGAATATGCCCGCCAGGAGGCCGCCGACGACGGCCGCCATCGACAGCACCTCCCCGATGATGCCCCTGAACCAGCAGCGGAGAGCGGCGATGGCTATGACGGCGAACAGTACGTAGTCCAGAACGTTCATCTCGTGCTTCCTTTCAGTACTCGATCGAGTATCATCCCGGCTATCGCGGCCGCGGCGTCCGGCCTGGCCGTCTCGCCGGCCGCGGCGGCCATGGCCGCCCTGGCGGCGGGGTCGGACAGGAGCGGCTCGAGCGCGGCGAGCAGGGCCTCCGGCGTCGCGTCGCTCCCGGCCAGGCAGACGGCCCCGCCGCGCGAGGCGAGCAGGCGGGCGTTCTCGACCTGGTCGCCTCGGCTGCCCGATCCGAGCGGTATGAAGACCATCGGCTTGCCCGACGCGGCGCCTTCCCAGAGCGTCCCGGCTCCGGCCCTGCCGACGATGACGTCGGCCGCGGCGTAGAGGTCGGGCAGCTCGTCCGAGACGAACTCGAAGCCCTTGTAGCCGCCGTCGGCCGGCCGTACGGGCGCGTTGCCCGGGCCAGTCTGGTGGGCGACCCGAGCCTTGCCGGCGAGCTCGGGCAGTATGGCCGCGATCAGCTCGTTCACCTGGCGGGCGCCCTGGCTGCCGCCGAGAACCAGCACGATCGGCAGGTCGTCGTCGAAGCCGAGCCACCCGCGGCCGGCGGCGGCGTCGCCCTCGCGGATGGCGCGCCGCACCGGATTGCCGACGGCGACGGCGCGAGCTCGCCGGCCCTCGGGCAGGTCGTCGACGGTACGCTCCCAGCTGACCAGGATGCGCTCGGCGCGCTTGGCGTTGAGCCGCGTCGCGAGGCCCGGCGACAGGTCCGACTCGTGCGTGAACACCGGTATGCCGAGCGACGAGGCGGCCATGCACGGCGGCACGCTGACGTAGCCGCCCTTCGAGAACAGCAGGGCCGGCCGCAGCTCGCGGAGCACGCGCCTGGCGGCCAGGTAGCCGGCTACTACCTTGAACGCGTCGCCGACGTTCTTCAGCGATATCGACCGGCGGAGCTTGCCGGAGGGGATTGAGAAGAATTCGACGCCGGCCGCCTCGACCGCCCGCCGCTCTACCTCCTTGCCGGAGCCTATCCAGACTATCCTGCCCGGCCAGCGCTCGCGCAGCGCCTCGATGACGGCCAGGCCCGGGAACACGTGGCCGCCGGTGCCGCCGCCGGTGAAGGCGATGCAGGCCTCGGCGTCTCCGCGGGCTCCGCCGGGGCCGCGGGCGCCGGCGGCCGTATCTTCGTCGCCTCGGCTCATAGCGCGCCGAGTAGGCGGGCGTAGGCCGCCAGGGCGGGATCCGCGGGGCCGCCGTCGGCGAGGACCGCGCTGGTCAGCTTCTTGCCGAGCTGGACGCCCTCCTGGTCGAACGAGTTCAGGTTCCACGCGAAGCCCTGGAACATCACCTTGTTCTCGTAGTGGGCGAGCAGGGCGCCGAGGGCGCCCGGGTCGAGCTCGTCGCCGACCAGCAGGGTCGACGGCCGGCCCCCGGGGAAGGCCTTGTTCGGGTTCCCGTCGTCCTTGCCGCAGGCGAAAGCGACGATCTGGGCGGCGAGGTTCGCGTTCAGCTTGCGCCGGGCGGTCGAGCCCTGGAATTCGGGGTCGAACCCGCTCTGGTTCTTGCGGAAGCCGATGAACTGCAGCGGCACGACGTCGGTGCCCTGGTGCAGGAGCTGGTAGAACGAGTGCTGGCCGTTCGTGCCGGGCTCGCCGAATACCGTAGGCCCGCTCGGTATAGCGACCGGCCGACCGTAGCGGTCGACCCGCTTGCCGTTGGATTCCATGTCCAGCTGCTGGAGATGGGCGGGGAAGCGCGACAGCGCCTGAGAGTAGGGCAGGACCGCGACGCTCGGGCGGCCGAGCGCGTTCCGCTCGTAGACGCCGAGCATCGCGTCGAGCAGGGCGGCGTTCCTGGTCGGATCGGGCTCGAGCGCCAGGCGGTCGGCGTCGGCGGCGCCGTCGAGCAGCGCCTTGAACGCGTCGGGGCCGAGCGACAGCGATAGGACGACGGCGCCGACCGCGCTCGTCGCGCTATAGCGGCCGCCTATGTAGTCGTCGATGTAGAACGAATCGAGGTAGCCGTCGTTACGCGCCAGGGGGCTCGTCTCGCTGGTCACCGCGACGATATGCCGCGACGCGTCGACGCCGGGCTTCCTCCCGAGCCATGCCCGAACGAGGGCCTCGTTCGCGAGCGTCTCCTGGGTGGTGCCGCTCTTCGACACGAGCACGAACAGGCTCGTCTCCTGGTCGCATCCGGACAGCACGCCGTTCGCGTCGTCCGGGTCGACGTTGCTGATGAAGGAGGCGCGGAGCGCCAGCTCCCCTCGCTCGGCCGCCCATCGCTCGAGGGCGAGGTACAGCGCGCGCGGCCCGAGGTCGGAACCGCCTATGCCTATCTGCACCGCGCGCTCGAAGCGCTTGCCGGTGGAGCCGCGCAGCTCGCCGGAGCGGACCTTGGCGGCGAAGGCGGCAGCGCGCGTCCGCTCGCCCTCGTAGAAGGCGCGATAATCGCGGCCGTCCTTGACCACGGGGCCGCAGGGCGTCCCGCGGGCCAGGTGGTGCAGTACCATGCGGCCTTCGCCGACGTTCATCACCTCGCCGGAAGCGAGGGCCCGGTATTGGCCGACCAGGCCGAGCTCGGCCGCGGCCGAAGCGAGCAAGGCTATCGTGCCGTCGTCGACGTCCATCGCCGCGTAGGAGTAGCTGAGGCCCCCTCCCGCCGGCAAGGTCCTGGACGCGACGCGCTCCGGGGTCAGGGCCCCGCGCAGGGCCTCGGGCTCGCGCCTCAGTATATCCCGCCAGCCGGCGGTCTCGTCGATACGCTTCCAACGTTCCATCGGGTATCCTTTCATCCGGGCGATCGGCTCCGGGCCGGATTCGAGTGTTTCATTTCGATACGCTTATACTATGCTCAGCGGACGCATTTTATCAATATACAAAGCGGCTCCGGGGATTCGTATACGGCCGCCCGAGTTTCTGGTATACTGACGACGTCGACACGAGATCGAACGATCTAAGCGCAGGGGATGCCGATGCCGAAGCTAGCGACGTTCATAGAAAAAGAATTCATCCTCAACCAGGTGCAGAAGTCCGGCAGCAGGGTGGTAGTGATCGGCTCTGGCAAGAGCGTAGACGGCCGGCTCAAGGCCTTCGACAAGGAGACGCTCAGCCTGAGCGCCACGGCCTCGGCCGCCGAGGCGTTCAAGTCCTGGGACCCGGTCTCCGTGTTCCTGTCGTACCAGAGCCAGCGCGTCACCTTCCCCGGCAAGGTCAAGCGCGTCGCCGGCGGCGAGATCGTCATCGGCCTGCCCGAGAGCCTCGTCAAGGCGCCGCAGCGCAAGGCGGTCAGGGTGCCTCCCCCCAAGGACCTCAGGCTCGAATTCTACCTCCAGAACGAGCGCATCCGCATCGACTGCCCGGAGTCGGAGGAATATTCGGAGCTCGAGATGCCCGCCCTGAGCGTCGGGTTCGACACCGAATCGATCAACGGGCTGCTCGCCAGCTTCCGCGACAAGGCGCAGCCGATGTTCTCGAAGAGCGGCATCCTGATGTTCAACAAGGGGCGCAAGCCCGAGACCATCGAGGAGCGGCTGATAGCCGAGACGGGCCGGACGCTGCTGATGACGAGCGCCTCGAGCCCGTTGCCCGCGGTCGATCCGTACCCCGAGGGGCGGATCGTGACGCAGGCCATGGCCGACGCGTTCGAGGGGCCGTCGATCTTCATCGAGGGCTCCGCCTTCGAGCGCAGCCGGGCCGAGAAGGCGGCCGCCGGCATCGTCTCGGAGCTGTACTGCCCGATCCTCTATTATCAGTACGTCGTCGGCTACATCTACCTGATGAACGACTCGTCCAAGAAGACCTGCCTCGACTACCGGTCCGTCGATTTCGCGTGGGAGTTCTCGCGCATCCTCGCCTATAGCCTGAAGGCGAACAACTACTTCAAGCTCTCCGAGGACTCGAGGCCCGACCCGTACAAGCCCCAGGTCGTCGACCTATCGGCCGGAGGCTGCCTCCTGTCGATGCCGAAGTCGAGCTTCAAGGTCAAGCTCAAGAGCGGGGCGGTGCTCGACATCCTGATATGCAGGGAAGGCGGCGGCCGGTGCGTCGCGATGAAGGGCAGGGTCGCGAGGCGGTTCGACGACAGGGAGAACGAGTACTACGGCGTCGCCTTCATAAACGCCGAGCAGGACGCGTGCTGCGAGCTGCGCAGGTCGCTCTACGCCGACGACTCGAGCCGGTTCGCCTGCGACGAAGCCTCTCTGGAGCTGTGATCGGAGGTTCGGATGGATGGAGACTTCTCCGTCATGGGCCGGCTCCGGCTGGCCATGGCCGTGATCGCCCGCTGGGAGACCCTCGTCACGCTCGGCGCCTTCGTCGCGTTCTGGCTCCTCTTGCGCTATATCGCCGACCCTTGGAGGCGGGACGAGCGTAAGCCCCGGGGCGCGCCGATCAGGAAGGCCAAGAAGTCGTCCCCGCCTCCGGCGGACGACGCGGGCGAGGCTGACGAGCCGGACGACGGCGAGTTCCCGGACTGATAGACCCCTTCCACGGCCGGCGGCCGCGGCGGCGCAGCAGCCCAGCCCCGAGCGCCGCCGCCACGGCCTCGCCCGCCTCGTCGGGCATCCAGCCCGAGAGCGTCCCGCGGAGAGGAGCCGTCGCCGCGTCCCCGGCGCCGATCGCGAACGCGGCCAGGCCCGCCGCGTCGAAGCGCCGGGGGTGGCGCGCCGCGATCGCGGCCAGCTCCGCGGCGCCGGGGGCGCCCTCGGCCGCGGTCCCGTCGCAGCGGTCGCATGACGAGCAGGCCGTCTCCGCCGCCCCGGGATAACCGAGGGCCGCCAGCAGGAACGATCGCCTGCAGCCGTAGTTACCCGAGGCGTAGAGCCGCATCGTCTCCGCCCTGGCCTCCGCGGAACCCGGCGGCGGGCCGTTCGCCCCAGCCGTCGGACGGTCGCGGACCGCGTCGCCGATCGATCGATCTCCCGGCTCGACCTTGCGTATCAGCAGCGCCTCGCTCGGCTCGCCGTCCCGGCCGGCCCGTCCGGATTCCTGGAGATAGGCCTCGACCGACGCCGGCGGCCCGTAGTGGACTACCGAGCGTACGTTCGCCTTGTCCATGCCCATGCCGTACGCGCAGGTGCTGCACAGGACGCCGTCGTCCGAGCCCATGAACCACGCCTCGACGGCCGCGCGCTCGGCCTTATCGAGCCCGGCGTGGTAGAAGCGGCAGTCGAGGCCGGGCCGCGCGCCTAGCAGGTCCTCCGCGAGGAGCTGGACGCCCGGGCGCGATCGGGCGAACACGATCATCGGCTTCGGCATGGCCGCGGCCGCGGCCCTCAGTTCGCGGCGCATCGACAGGGCCGGCCTGACGCTATACCGGATGTTCGGCCTGTCCGGAGCGCCGGAGACGAGCCCGTACGGCTCGTCCCCGAACAGAACCTCGGCGACGCGAGCGAGGATAGGCGGGGAGGCCGTCGCGGTGAACGCCGTAACGACGCGCGGCCGTATGGCCCTGATCGCTTCGCCGAGCGATAGGTAGGCCGGCCTGAAGCTATCGCCCCATTCGGCTACGCAATGGGCCTCGTCGATCACGAAGTGGGACGGCGCCGCCTCCGCCAGCGCGCTCGCCACGCCGGGCGCCCGCAGGGTCTCCGGATTGGTTATGACGACGCGGGCGGCGCCGGATCGTATCGACTCGAGGGCCTTCCGCCTGTCGTCCCCCGGCATGCCTCCCCGTAGCGTCACCGCGCCGGCGCCCGTCCCCTCGAGCCTCCTCGCCTGATCGGCCATCAGGCCGAGCAGCGGATAGACGACGAGCGTCGGCCCGGGGCACAGAGCCGCCGGCAGCTGGAAGCAGAGGCTCTTACCGGCCCCGGTAGGCAGTATGACTATCTGCCTGGCGGGGCCGTCGTCGTCGGCCGCCGCCCCTACGGCGTCGAGCACGTTCGCGACGACGAGGCGCTGATACGGGTAGAGGTAGGCCACCCCGAAGCGTTCCGCCGCGTAGGCTCCTATAGGATCGTCGGGCTCCATGCTGACGATACGCGGCGCCGCGCAACG